>CALBSG010000001.1 GCA_937927675.1 uncultured Paracoccaceae bacterium
CCAGCGCCTCGACACCCAAAATACGCAGGATGTCATGCGGTGCCGGGTTGCCGTCCATAATGTAATCGCCCTTCTGGACGAAGTCACCTTCCTGAACCGGAATGTGCTTGCCCTTGGGGATCATGTATTCTTGCGGCTGCAAGGTCTCGTCGACAGGCTCCACAGTGATGCGGCGCTTGTTCTTGTAGTCCTTGCCAAAGCGAACATAGCCGTCCGCTTCCGCAATGATTGCGTGATCCTTCGGACGACGGGCTTCGAACAGTTCCGCCACGCGGGGAAGACCCCCGGTGATGTCCTTGGTCTTGGCACCTTCGCGCGGAATACGGGCCACAACGTCGCCCGGCTTCAGCTCTTGGCCATCCTCGACCGACAGAACGGCGTCGACCGACATCGGATAGGTGATCGGATTGCCAGCATCATTGCGGACGGGTTCGCCGGTTCCGGCGTCCATCAGAATGACTTCCGGCTTCAGATCGCCGCCCTTCGGTGCAGAACGCCAATCGGTGACGATCTTCTGCGTCATGCCGGTTGCATCGTCGGTGTCGTCGCGCACGGAAATGCCCGAGACGAGGTCCTTGAACCGCGCCACACCGGCCTTTTCGGCGATGATCGGCAGGGTGTAGGGGTCCCATTCGAACAGTTTCGTGCCACGCTTGACCGACGCGCCGTCTTTGACGTGCAGCTTCGAACCATAGGTCAGCTTGTGAACCGCGCGTTCCTGACCGGCTTCGTCGATGATAGCCATCGACATGTTACGGCCGATCACGATCTGCTCGCCATGCTCGTTGGCCAGCAGGTTCGGGTTGCGGAACTCGATCTTGCCTTCCTGGCTTGCTTCCAAGAACGACTGTTGGCCACCCTGGGCCACGCCGCCGATGTGGAAGGTACGCATGGTCAGCTGCGTGCCCGGCTCCCCGATGGACTGGGCGGCAATGATCCCCACCGCTTCGCCCTGGTTCACCAAGGTGCCGCGTGCAAGGTCACGACCATAGCACATGGCGCAGACGCCCTCCTCGGCCTCGCAGGTCAGCGGGCTGCGGATACGCATCACGGCCACGTTGGCCTGCGCGATCAGGTCGGCACGACGTTCGTCGATCAGTTCGCCACGCTGGACGATCACCTCGCCGGTGCCGGGCACCGGAACGTCATCGGCAGCCACACGACCCAGCACACGCTCGGACAGGGGCAGCACAACTTCGCCGTCGTTGACAGCCGCTTCTGCGGTGATCGCGCGCTCGGTGCCGCAATCGTGCATACGCACGATGCAGTCTTGCGCCACGTCCACCAGACGGCGGGTCAGATAACCCGAGTTTGCCGTCTTCAGAGCGGTATCGGCCAGACCCTTACGGGCGCCGTGGGTCGAGTTGAAGTATTCAAGAACGGTCAGACCTTCCTTGAAGTTCGAGATGATCGGCGTTTCGATGATCTCGCCCGACGGCTTGGCCATCAGACCGCGCATACCGCCAAGCTGTTTCATCTGCGTCACCGAACCCCGGGCACCGGAGTGGGCCATCATGTAGACCGAGTTCGGCTCCATCTCGGCGCCAGCCGCGTCGAAACGCGGGGCAGAGATGGTGGTCATCATCGCCTCGGTCACCTTGTCGTTGCACTTCGACCAGGCGTCCACGACCTTGTTGTACTTTTCGCCCTGAGTGATCAGGCCGTCCATGTACTGCTGTTCAAAGCCGGCAACCTGTTCCTTCACCTCGTTGACGATGGTCCACTTGGTGTCGGGGATCAGCATGTCGTCCTTGCCGAACGAGATGCCAGCCTTGAAGGCCTCGCGGAAGCCCAGACCCATGATCTGATCGCAGAAAATGACCGACTCTTTCTGACCGCAATAGCGGTAGACGGTGTCGATGACGGTCTGCACATCCTTCTTCCGCAGAAGACGGTTCACAAGATCAAACGGAGCCTTGGCATTCAGCGGCAGCAGCGTGCCAAGACGCAGACGGCCGGGGGTCGTGTCAAAACGCTTCCAGACAATGTTGCCTTCTTCGTCGACCTGCTTGAGGCGGGCCTTGATCTTGGCGTGCGGATGCACTTCGCCAGCGGCCAAAGCATGCTCAACCTCGTCGAGGTCAGCGAAAGCCATGCCTTCGCCCTTCATGCCTTTGCGTTCCATGGTGGTGTAGTACAGACCCAACACCATGTCCTGCGACGGAACGATAATCGGCGCGCCGTTGGCGGGCGACAGCACGTTGTTCGTCGACATCATCAGCACGCGGGCTTCCAGCTGGGCTTCCAGCGAAAGCGGCACGTGAACAGCCATCTGGTCGCCGTCGAAGTCAGCGTTGAACGCCGAGCAGACCAGCGGGTGAAGCTGAATAGCCTTGCCTTCAATCAGGATCGGTTCAAACGCCTGGATGCCCAGACGGTGCAGCGTCGGCGCGCGGTTCAGAAGAACCGGGTGCTCGCGGATCACTTCATCCAGAATATCCCAAACCTCGGGACGCTCTTTTTCCACCAGCTTCTTGGCCTGCTTGACGGTCGAAGACAGACCTTTGGCCTCCAGACGCGAGTAGATGAAGGGCTTGAACAGCTCCAAAGCCATCTTCTTCGGCAGACCGCACTGGTGCAGCTTCAATTCCGGGCCGGTCACGATGACCGAACGACCCGAGAAGTCGACGCGCTTACCCAAGAGGTTCTGACGGAAGCGGCCCTGTTTGCCTTTCAGCATGTCAGAGAGCGACTTCAGCGGGCGCTTGTTGGTGCCGGTGATGACGCGGCCACGACGGCCGTTGTCAAACAGGGCGTCGACAGCTTCCTGCAGCATCCGCTTTTCGTTGCGCACGATGATATCGGGCGCACGCAGTTCGATCAGACGCTTCAGACGGTTGTTGCGGTTGATAACCCGACGATACAGGTCGTTCAGGTCAGAGGTCGCAAAACGGCCACCATCCAGCGGAACCAGCGGACGCAGTTCCGGCGGGATCACCGGAAGAACGGTCAGAACCATCCATTCAGGACGGTTGCCGGATTCCAAGAAGCTTTCGACGATCTTCAAACGCTTGATGATCTTCTTCGGCTTCAACTCGCCAGTGGCTTCTTTCAGGTCGGCGCGCAGCTGTTCGGCGGTCGCGTCCAGATCGATTGCAGCCAGCATTTCGCGGATCGCTTCGGCACCGATATTGGCGGTGAAAGCGTCAGCGCCATACTGGTCTTGCGCGTCCAGATATTCCTCTTCGGTCATCAGCTGACCATAGGTCAGATCGGTCAGACCGGGTTCGATCACCACATAGTTTTCGAAATAGAGGATGCGTTCCAGATCCCGCAGCGTCATGTCGAGCATCAGACCGATGCGCGACGGCAGCGATTTCAGGAACCAGATGTGGGCAACCGGCGAGGCCAGCTCGATATGGCCCATCCGCTCACGGCGGACCTTTTGCAGCGTGACTTCAACGCCGCATTTTTCGCAGACAACGCCGCGATATTTCATGCGCTTGTATTTGCCGCAGAGGCATTCGTAATCCTTGATCGGGCCAAAGATACGGGCGCAGAACAGGCCGTCACGTTCCGGCTTGAACGTACGGTAGTTGATGGTTTCCGGCTTTTTGATCTCGCCGTAGGACCACGACAGGATCCGCTCGGGCGAGGCCAAGCTGATCTTGATCTCGTCAAAGGTCTTGACGGGCGCAACCGGGTTGAACGGGTTGGTGCTGATTTCCTGGTTCATTTCAATTCCTAAGAATGGGGGCGGCGGGGGAAGCGGGGGGCCGTTTTCCTGCAGGAAAACGGCCCGGATTTTTGTAAAATCCGTTACCCGTTATTCTTCCTCCGCATCCAGGAGTTCCATGTTGAGGCCGAGGCCACGCACTTCCTTGACAAGGACGTTGAACGATTCCGGCACGCCGGCTTCGAAGTTGTCCTCGCCCTTGACGATGCTTTCGTAGACCTTGGTCCGGCCAGCCACGTCGTCCGACTTCACCGTCAGCATTTCCTGCAGGGTATAGGCGGCGCCATAGGCTTCGAGAGCCCAGACTTCCATTTCCCCCAGACGCTGACCACCGAACTGCGCCTTACCACCCAGCGGCTGCTGCGTGACAAGCGAGTACGGGCCGGTCGAACGGGCGTGCAGCTTGTCGTCAACAAGGTGGTGCAGTTTGAGCATGTACTTCACGCCCACTGTAACCTTGCGTGCGAACTTCTCGCCGGTACGGCCATCGAACACTTCGGACTGACCCGAGGTGTCAAAGCCCGCGCGGGTCAGCGCATCGTTGACGTCCTGCTCTTTGGCGCCGTCGAAGACCGGCGTCGCGATCGGAACGCCGCGGGTCACGTTGCCAGCAAGCTCAAGGAACTCGGCCTCGTCGCGGTCGGCCAAAGCGTCATCATAGGTCTCGTCGCCGTAGGCCAAACGCATCGCTTCGCGCACCGGGGTCATGTCACCCGAACGACGATACTCTTTCAGAGCGTCGTCAATCTTCAGGCCCAGACCGCGTGCGGCCCAGCCCATATGGGTTTCCAAGATCTGACCGACGTTCATACGCGACGGCACGCCGAGCGGGTTCAGAACGAGGTCAACCGGGGTGCCATCGGCGAGGAAGGGCATATCCTCGGCCGGAACGACCTTGGAGATAACACCTTTGTTGCCGTGACGGCCGGCCATCTTATCGCCCGGCTGCAGCTTGCGCTTCACCGCGACGAAGACTTTGACCATCTTCATCACACCCGGAGGCAGATCGTCACCGCGGCGGACTTTTTCTACCTTGTCATCGAACCGCAGATCCAAAGCGCGCTTTTGCGCTTCGAACTGGTCGTGCAGGGCTTCAACGTCCTTGGCTTCGGCTTCTTCACCCAAAGCAAGCTGCCACCACTGGCCACGCGACAGCGTGCCCAACAGCTCGTCGTCAATGGTCGAACCGGCTTTGATGCCTTTCGGGCCTTTGACAGCGGTCTTGCCCATGATGAGCGACTTCAGGCGCGCGTAGATGTTGCGCTCAAGAATCGTCAGCTCGTCGTCGCGGTCACGCGCCAGACGTTCGACTTCTTCGCGCTCGATCTGCAGGGCGCGCTCGTCCTTGTCCACGCCGTGGCGGTTGAACACACGCACTTCAACGATGGTGCCATAGGCCCCCGGCGGCAGGCGCAGCGAGGTATCGCGCACGTCGGACGCCTTTTCGCCGAAGATGGCGCGCAGAAGCTTTTCTTCCGGCGTCATCGGGCTTTCACCCTTGGGCGTGATCTTGCCAACCAGAATATCGCCCGGCTGCACTTCGGCACCGATGTAAACGATGCCAGCCTCGTCGAGGTTGCGCAGCGCTTCTTCACCGACGTTCGGAATGTCGCGGGTGATTTCTTCCGGCCCCAGCTTCGTGTCGCGTGCTGCGACTTCGTATTCTTCGATGTGGATCGAGGTGAACACGTCGTCTTTCAGAATACGTTCCGAAATCAGGATCGAGTCTTCGTAGTTGTAGCCGTTCCACGGCATGAAGGCCACGATGACGTTCCGGCCAAGGGCCAGTTCGCCCATGTCGGTGCAGGGGCCGTCAGCCACCACTTCGCCACGCAGAACCGTGTCACCCACCTTCACCAGCGGACGCTGGTTGATGCACGACGACTGGTTGGAGCGTTTGAACTTGCGCAGACGGTAGATGTCGACGCCCGGTTCGCCCGGCTCCAGCATTTCCGTGGCGCGGATAACGATACGCTGCGCGTCCACCTGATCGATGATGCCCGAGCGGCGCGCCATGATTGCCGCACCCGAATCGCGAGCCACAACAGCTTCGATCCCGGTGCCGACAAACGGAGCATCTGCCTGAAGCAGCGGAACCGCCTGACGCTGCATGTTCGAGCCCATGAGAGCGCGGTTGGCGTCGTCATTTTCAAGGAACGGGATCAGCGAGGCTGCGACCGACACCAACTGCTTCGGCGAAACGTCGATCAGGTCGATGGCGTCCGGCGGGTTCAGCATGAATTCCCCGGCCTTACGGCTGGAAATCAAATCATCCTGGAACTTGCCTTCACCGTCTTGTGCAGCGTTGGCCTGAGCTACCGTGTGGCGCATTTCTTCGGTCGCAGACATGTAGACGACGTCATCCGTCACCTTGCCGTCGATGACCTTGCGATACGGGGTCTCGATGAAGCCGTACTTGTTCACGCGGGCAAAGGTGGCCAGCGAGTTAATCAGACCGATGTTCTGGCCTTCGGGCGTTTCAATCGGGCACATCCGGCCATAGTGGGTCGGGTGAACGTCGCGAACTTCAAAGCCCGCACGTTCCCGGGTCAGACCGCCCGGCCCAAGGGCCGACAGACGGCGCTTGTGGGTGACTTCCGACAGCGGGTTGGTTTGGTCCATGAACTGCGACAGCTGCGAGGAGCCGAAGAATTCACGCACCGCAGCAGCGGCAGGTTTGGCGTTGATCAGGTCTTGCGGCATGATCGTGTCGATTTCCACCGACGACATGCGTTCCTTGATCGCACGCTCCATGCGCAGCAGGCCAACGCGATACTGATTTTCCATCAGTTCGCCGACCGAGCGCACCCGGCGGTTGCCGAGGTGGTCGATATCGTCGATCTCGCCCTTGCCGTCGCGCAGTTCGGTCAGCGCCTTGATGCAGGCCACGATATCGGCGCGGTCCAGCGTGCGCTGGGTATCCGGGCGACCCAGATCCAGACGCATGTTCATCTTCACGCGGCCAACGGCCGAGAGGTCATAGCGCTCCGAATCAAAGAACAGCGTGTCGAAAAGCTGGCTTGCAGCTTCAACGGTCGGCGGTTCACCCGGACGCATGACGCGGTAGATGTCCATGAGCGCGGTGTCGCGGCCCATGTTCTTGTCTGCCGCCATCGTGTTGCGGATGTAGGGACCGACGTTGACGTTGTCGATGTCGAGAACCGGAATCTCGGTGATGCCCTGATCGAGGAGCAGCTTGACCGACCCGCCTTTCGGCTCGCCGTCGCGGTCATAGTCCATCGTCAGCTCATCGCCGGCTTCGGCCCAGATCTCACCGGTTTCTTCGTTGATGATGTCCTTGGCGACATAGCGGCCCAGGATGTTATCGAACGGCACCAGCAGCTCGGTGATCGCGCCGTCATCCTTCCACTTCTTCACCATCCGCGGGGTGGCTTTTTCGCCAGCCTTCAGGATGACTTCGCCAGTGGCGGCGTCGACCAGATCATAGGACGGGCGCGTGCCCGACACACGGTTCGGGAAGAACTTGGTGACCCAGCCCTTGTTCTTCACGTGTTTGAAGCTGATGGTTTCATAGTAGGCATCCATGATGCCTTCCTGATCCATCCCCAGCGCGTACAACAGCGTCGTCACCGGCAGCTTGCGGCGGCGGTCGATGCGGGCGAACACGATGTCCTTGGCGTCAAACTCAAAGTCCAGCCACGAGCCGCGATACGGGATGATGCGGCAGGCGAACAGCAGCTTGCCCGAGGAGTGCGTCTTGCCCTTGTCGTGGTCAAAGAACACGCCGGGCGAACGGTGCATCTGCGAAACGACGACCCGCTCGGTGCCGTTCACGATGAAGGTACCGTTCGAGGTCATCAGGGGCATGTCGCCCATGTAGACGTCTTGTTCCTTGATGTCCTTGACCGAACGGGCGCCGGTCGATTCGTCGACATCAAACACGATCAGACGCAGGGTGACCTTCAGCGGCGCGGCAAAAGTCATGTCGCGCTGCTGGCACTCGTCTACGTCATACTTGGGCTTTTCCAGCTCGTATTTGACGAATTCCAGAACGGCCGTTTCGTTGAAATCCTTGATCGGGAAAACCGACTGGAACGTGCCCTGAATCCCTTCGCCATCGGCGGGCTTCAGGCCATCGCCCGAGCGCAGGAACAGGTCGTAGGAGGATTTCTGAACCTCAATCAGGTTCGGCATGTCCAGAACTTCGCGAATCTTGCCGAAATACCGGCGGATACGCTTCTGGCCAACGTAAGCTTGAGCCATGCTCGTCGTTACCTTTCTTCTTTTTCGCCGGCGCACAGCCTGTCGGGCCACAGGAGCGCGCCGCTTGGCGAGAGGGGGTAAGGTTCCATTCATGCCAGCTGTCCCGTCAGCTGGCTCCCGAACCTTGCCGCGCCTTGGAAGGGGCTTTACGCTAAAAGCACCTTCCGAGACGCGCGAAGCTGGAGGCAGATTTCTCTGCCCCCAGCCCGAAAATCCTTGCCGGGACCGAAGCCCCGGACGGGATTACTTGAGTTCCACCTTGGCGCCAGCGGCTTCCAGGGCTTTCTTCATGGTCTCGGCGTCGGCTTTCGACACGCCTTCTTTGACCTTGCCGCCAGCTTCCACGAGGTCCTTGGCTTCTTTCAGACCCAGACCGGTGATGGTGCGCACTTCTTTGATCACGTTGATCTTGTTTGCGCCGGCGTCGGTCAGAACGACGTCGAATTCGGTCTTTTCTTCTTCAGCCGGAGCAGCAGCAGCAGCCGGGCCAGCCATCATGACGGCGCCACCGGCAGCCGGCTCGATGCCGTAGGTGTCCTTCAGGATCGTCTTCAGTTCCTGCGCTTGCAGCAGGGTCAGACCAACGATCTCTTCGGCGAGTTTGTTCAGATCAGCCATTTTCATATTCCGTAAGTTTGAGAGGGTTCCAACGAAGTGGGATCAACCCACGCGAGGCAAGGATCAGGCGGCTGCCTTTTCCTCGATGGTCGAAAGGATGCTTGCGATGTTCGAAGCAGGCGCGCCAATGGCCCCAGCGATATTCGACGCGGGCGCACCGATGCACGACACGATCTGAGCGATAAGCTCTTCGCGCGACGGCATGGAAGCCACGGCCTTGATACCGGCCTGGTCCATGACCTCACCGCCCATTGCCCCGCCAATGATGACGAACTTGTCGTTCGTCTTGGCATAGGCCTCGGCAACCTTGGCCGCAGCCACGGGGTCTTCCGAGTAGGACAGCATGGTCATGCCCGTCAAAAGGCCAGCCATCTTTGCAGAGGCTTTCCCTTCAAGGGCGATCTTGGCGAGCGTGTTCTTGGCAACGCGTACGGACCCACCAACTTCGCGCATTTTTGCGCGCAGGTCCTGCATCTGTGCAACCGTCATACCTGCGTAGTGTGCAACCACAACAACGCCAGAGCTTGCGAAGATTTGGCCGAGTTCGTCGACCAACTGCTCTTTTTGGGCTCTATCCACAGTTTCACTCCAAGTGTGGGGGTTTCCCCCCGGCTCATGTTTGTGACGCGCCCAAAGGCCCGTCACGTTCGGGTCCACGATAAAGGACCGAGCCTTGATCACCCGAGGGAAACCCCGGAATAATTCGTCTCGAACCCCATCTCAGGAGGGAAATTAAGGCGTTTGCGCGCCACCCACCGTCTCGGACAAAGCATGCGTAGCCCCCGCGACGAATCACGGAAGGCGGGCATGAAGCGGTAGATAGCCTTAGAAGCCGAGATTTCCAAGCCCTTAAGGGCAGAGATCGCAGATAGCTCAGGTGCTGTGCGGGCCGCGACGAAATTTTGCGCGGGCTTTTGGGCTGTAGATCGGCCAGTCGGCCCAGCTTTTGACCTTGGCCGACAACACCCGATAGGCGCAGTCGCGGCTGGCCAACAGCCAAGGCAACATCACCTGATCACGCCGGGTATGGGACGTTAGACTGTCATACCAAGCCACATTCAAATCATCCGTTGCCTGATCCCCCATGCGCTGGATCAAGCAGGTATTGACGAACAGTCCAGCGTGGCGCGGAAACTCCGCCTGCTGAAAAATCTCGATCACCCGGGCGTGTTGCTCGGGCGTCATATAGCCGAGCCGCAAACATTCATCCGCCTCATCCCAAGCGCAATCACGGCGGCGGTGGCGAAACAGATAGCGTCCCGCACACTGGTCGGGATACTCTTTGACGACACGCCGCACGATCCTCGCCGGATCCAGACGGAAGCGCGCGTTGTTGTCCAGATAGACCACCCAATCATAGCCCTGAAAAAACAGGTGCGGGCAGAGTTTGGGCAGACGCGACAAGATGGCAGGGCCTTCGCCCTGACCCTTCAACGGCACCAGTGTCGCAGCGGTGGGCAAACTGGCATGGTCGGTGAACACAAAGCGGTCATAGCCCTGCCCCGCCTGCCCTGTTGCATCGGGGTTGAATGGCTCATGCGTGCCGAAATAGCAGGAATAAACCGCGATCTTTGCCCCGGTTTCGGGCCGCAACGTGATTTCCGCCTGCATACCCCAGACACCCAATTACCCTTGCACAAAGGCTACCGCAGCGCCCCTTCCAATGCAAACGGCCGCCCCGAAGGACGGCCGTTGCAATGACATTAGGTGGACCCCCACCTTTCGCTTAGGCGGTGGCCGAAGCGATATCCAGCGACACGCCCGGACCCATGGTCGAAGAAAGCGAAACTTTCTTCACATAGGTGCCCTTGGCGCCAGCCGGTTTGGCTTTGGCAACGGCGTCCACGAAAGCGCGAACGTTTTCAGCCAGTTTGGCCTCGTCAAACGACACTTTGCCGATACCGGCATGGATGACGCCAGCTTTTTCGACTTTGAACTGAACTTCGCCGCCCTTGGCCGCTTCGACCGCCGACTTGACGTCCATGGTCACGGTGCCGACTTTGGGGTTCGGCATCAGGTTGCGCGGGCCGAGGATTTTGCCAAGACGGCCAACCAGCGGCATCAGGTCCGGGGTCGCAATGCAGCGATCGAACTCGATCTTGCCCGACTGGATGGTTTCCATCAGGTCTTCTGCGCCAACGATGTCAGCACCAGCGGCCTTGGCTTCATCAGCCTTGGCACCACGAGCGAACACGGCCACGCGGACGGTTTTACCCGTGCCGTTCGGCAGCTGAACCACGCCGCGGACCATCTGGTCAGCGTGACGCGGGTCAACGCCCAGGTTCATCGCGATTTCCAGCGTCTCGTCGAACTTGGCCGAAGCCGCGCCCTTGATCAGTTTGACAGCATCTTCCACCGAGATCAGCGATTTGCCGACGAATGCTTCGTTGGCCTTGACGGAACGTTTACCGATTTTTGCCATGATCTCAGCCCTTCACTTCGATGCCGCAGGATTTGGCCGAGCCAAGGATGATGTTCATCGCCGCTTCGATCGAATTGGCGTTGAGGTCTTTCATCTTGGTTTCCGCGATCTTGCGCAGCGCGGCGGTGGTGATCGAACCAGCCACTTCGCGGCCCGGCTTCATCGAGCCCTTGGCGCGCGAACGCTTGCCAACAGCCGGAAGACCCGCAGCCTGCTTGATCAGGAACGACGCCGGGGCGGTCTTCAGCTCAAGGCTGAACGACTTGTCGGCGTAGTAGGTGATGATGACCGGGGTCGGGGTGCCCGGCGGAATTTCAGCGGTCTTCGCGTTGAATTCCTTCACGAAGGCCATGATGTTCAAGCCGCGCTGACCCAGCGCCGGACCAACCGGCGGAGACGGGTTGGCTTGACCCGCTTTCACTTGCAGCTTCAGGCTGCCGATAATCTTCTTGGCCATTTGGCCTCTCCTTTATCACGGTGCCGCCCGTCTTTGGGCCATGGCACGGTTTAGTGGTTCGGTCCGCCCCTTAGGGAAAACCTCCCACGCGCAGCACTCAGAGGTTTTTCGACACCTGAGTGAATTCCAGTTCAACGGGCGTCGCACGCCCGAAGATCGAGACGGACACTTTCAGGCGGCTGTGCGCCTCGTCCACATCCTCGACCATACCGTCAAAGCCCTCGAACGGGCCGTCGGTGACCTTGACCTTTTCGCCAATGTCAAAGCGGATCAGGTTGCGCGGCTGCGCTTCACCTTCTTCGACACGGTTCAGGATTTGATTGACCTCGGCATCGCGCATCGGCATCGGCTTGCCCTGCGGGCCAAGAAAACCGGTGACGCGGTTGATCGACGAGATCAGGTGATAGCCGCGGTTGGTCATTTCCATCCGCACAAGCACATAGCCCGGCATAAAGCGACGCTCAGAGGTCACCTTCTTGCCGCGGCGCACTTCGATCACTTCCTCGGTCGGAACCAGCACTTCGTCGATTTCTTCGCCAAGATTGGCGTCAGTGACAGCCGTGCGGATTTGCTCTGCGACCTTCTTTTCGAAGTTCGACAGCACGCTCACCGAATACCAACGCTTGGCCATGGCCGCTCCACTTTGTCTCTCCAGACGCACAAGCGCCTGAATTTTCTGCATTTTCCGAGATATCTCTCGGCCTTTCAGGAACAAAAAACAGCGCGCAACACGAATCGCTGCGCGCCGGGGTCCCTTGAACTTGGGCGGGGCATACCTGCCATGCGCCCGAATTTCAAGGGAATTTGCGCCTTAAAGCCCGCCAACGATCAGCTTCAGCCCAAAGCGGATCGCCATATCCACCAGACTGAAGAAAGTCGCGGTCAGCGCGGCCATGATAAACACCATGATCGTGGTCAGCATCACCTCGCGGCGCGACGGCCAGACGACCTTGGCAATCTCGGCACGGGCCTGAGCGATGAACTGGGCAGGAGAGGTCTTCGTGGCCATGGTCGGTTCCGATGCTTGTCTTTCAGGCCAGATACGCGGGACGAGCCCTGAATTCAAGACTGTTCCGGCTGAACCGGCGTCAACGGGGCGAAGTTGCCCGATGTTTGGAGAATGGGCCTTGGCAGGGGCAGCAGGGTTCGAACCCGCGACCTACGGTTTTGGAGACCGTCGCTCTACCAGCTGAGCTATACCCCTAGGCCTGCGGGCGAGTTACGGCAGCGGGCGGGGGAAATCAAGGGGCTGCGGGGGGAAATCTGGGCTTGGCGGAAAAGAATCCTACGCCTAGCCTTGCCTGACGAGGGCCCGCACCATGATCACCGACCCCAAGGATTTCTTTGCCGATGGCTGCGGCCGTTGTGCCCGCTTTGCCAGCGACCAATGCTCTGCGCGCATCTGGTCCACAGGGCTCACCGCTCTGCGTGAGATTTGCTTTGGCATGGGGCTGGTCGAGACGGCGAAGTGGGGGCATCCGTGCTATATGCACGCCGGTCGCAACATCGCGATTCTGGGGGCCTTTCGCGGCGATGTCCGGCTGACTTTTTTCAACGCCAGCCTGCTGCAAGACAACAGCGGCCTTTTGACGCCGCAATGCGAAAACTCCGCCAGCCCCGATTGCGCCCGCTTCACCAACGCCGCGCAAATTGCACCGGCGGCCCCTGCCCTGCGCGAGCTGATCGCTCAGGCCAAGACCCATGCCGAGACGGGGGTGAAGCCTGCCAAGGTGGTAACCGCACTTGTCTTGCCCGAAGCACTGACCGCCGCCCTTGAAGACGACCCGATGCTGGCCGAAGCCTTCCACGCGCTCACCCCCGGCCGCCAGAAAAGCCATGCGCTGGCCGTATCCTCTGCCAAGGCCCACGCCACACGCTTGACCCGGATCGCCAAACTCACCCCGGCGATTCTGGCTGGCAAAGGTGCCAACGAACGCTGAGCGCCCCACCGCGGTTTCTGAACACGCTTCCGGCGACGGATTGGCCGCGCGCCAAATAAAAAGGCC
>CALBSG010000002.1 GCA_937927675.1 uncultured Paracoccaceae bacterium
TTCCGATCTCGTCAAGGTGGATTACGAAGAAGAAGGCTCGGGCGGTGGCGGTTATGCCAAGGTCATGAGCGAGGGCTTCCAGGCCGCGCAGCGCGAGATGTACGCGCAGCAGGCCAAGGAGTGCGACATCATCATCACCACCGCGCTGATCCCCGGCAAGCCTGCGCCCAAGCTGATCACCGCCGAGATGGTGCAAAGCATGAAGCCCGGCAGCGTGATCGTGGACATGGCCGCCGAGCAAGGCGGCAACTGCGAACTGACCGAACCCGGCAAAGCGGTGGTCAAGCACGGCGTGACCATCGTCGGCTACACCGATTTGGCCTCGCGTATGGCACGCCAGTCGTCCACGCTGTATGGCACCAACCTGTTCCGCCTGACGGAAGAGCTGTGCAAGACCAAAGACGGCGTCATCAACGTCAACATGGAAGACGACGCCATCCGGGGCCTCACGGTCATCAAAGACGGTGAAATCACCTGGCCTGCGCCACCCTTGGTCGCTGCACCCAAGCCTGCACCCAAGCCAGCTGCGGCACCTGCAGCCAAAAAAGGCCACGGCCACGGCGAGCCTTCGGGCCCCATGCCCGCAGGCAAGCTGGTCATCGTGGCGGCCGTCACGGCGGTGCTGTTTGCGCTGGTCGGTGCCTACGCGCCAGCGGCGTTCTTGTCGCACTTCACGGTGTTTGTGTTGGCCTGCTTCGTGGGCTACATGGTGGTTTGGAACGTCAAACCCGCCTTGCACACGCCGCTCATGAGCGTGACCAACGCGATCAGCTCCATCATCGCCATCGGCGCGCTGGTGCAGATTTCGCCCATGGCCAACGCCGCAGCCCGCCCCAACATGCTGATCATCATCTTGGCCTCGGTGGCGCTGGTCTTGACCGCCATCAACATGTTCGGCGGCTTTGCCGTGACCCAGCGCATGCTGGCGATGTTCCGCAAATAAAAACTTTAGGGACAGATCTTCAGCTCTGTCCCTAACTGATTGAGACTTTGGGGCAGATCTTCAGATCTGTCCCCAACCGATTAAGAAAAGAGACCTTCATGACCTCTAGCCTGTCCACGGTCGCCTACATTGGTGCGACCATCCTCTTTATCCTCAGTTTGGGCGGTTTGTCCAACCAGGAAACTGCACGTCGCGGCAACCTCTACGGCATGGTCGGCATGGCGCTGGCCGTGGCAGCCACGGTGTTGGGTCCGCAAGTCACGGCCGCCGGCATCCCCTGGATCGTTGGTGCCATGGTGCTGGGCGGGGCCATTGGCCTGTACGCCGCGCGTTCGGTGCAAATGACGCAAATGCCCGAATTGGTCGCCCTCATGCACAGCATGGTTGGCATGGCCGCAGTGCTGGTTGGTTATGCCACGTATGTGGACCCCGAAGCGTCCAAAAACCTCGACAGCGCCGCGCACACCATCCACGCGATGGAAATCTACATCGGCATCTTCATCGGTGCGGTGACCTTCTCGGGCTCGATTGCCGCTTTCGGCAAGCTGTCGGGCCGCATCGGCGGCAGTCCCTTGTTGCTGCCTGGCCGCCACTGGATCAATTTGGCTGGTTTGCTGGCGGTGGTTTACTTTGGCCGCATGTTCTTGCAAGCCGAGACCATTGAACAAGGCATGGTTCCCCTCTTCATCATGAGTGCCATTGCGCTTTTGTTTGGCATTCACATGGTGATGGCCATCGGCGGCGCCGACATGCCGGTGGTGGTGTCGATGCTCAACAGCTACTCGGGCTGGGCCGCGGCGGCCACGGGCTTCATGCTGTCGAACGACCTGCTGATCGTCGTCGGCGCGCTGGTGGGTTCGTCGGGCGCGATCCTGTCCTACATCATGTGCAAGGCGATGAACCGCTCGTTCATCAGCGTTATCCTTGGCGGCTTTGGCGGCACCACGGGCCCGGCGATGGAAGTCACGGGCGAGCAGATTGCCATCGACACCGAAGGTGTTGCGGCCGCGCTGAATGATGCGGAAAGCATCATCATCATTCCGGGTTACGGCATGGCGGTGGCGCAGGCGCAGCAATCGGTCAGCGAGTTGACCCGCAAGCTGCGCGCCAAGGGCAAGGAGGTGCGTTTTGCCATCCACCCGGTGGCGGGCCGTCTGCCGGGGCACATGAACGTGCTTCTGGCCGAGGCGAAGGTGCCTTATGATATCGTGCTGGAAATGGACGAGATCAACGACGACTTCCCGTCAACCGATGTGGCCATTGTGATCGGGTCGAACGACATCGTGAACCCGGCTGCACAGGAAGATCCGAACAGCCCCATCGCAGGGATGCCGGTTCTGGAATGCTGGAAGGCAAAACAGGTGTTCGTGTCGAAGCGGGGGCAGGGTACCGGCTATTCGGGTATCGAGAACCCGCTGTTCTACAAGGACAATACGCGGATGTTCTATGGCGATGCCAAAAAGTCGTTGGATGCCTTGTTGCCGCTGATCGACTGATCGCAATCGCGGCGCAGTGCCGACAGAAAAGGCCCCGGTCACGCCGGGGCCTTTTGCATTTTAGCAACAGGTCGGGGGCATACCCCGGTATGCCGCATCGGGACTGGAAATTGGCAGGCCGGCAGGGGCAAATCGCCTGAAACGCCGAAGGCTTAAGACCATGATCTCAGACCATCCCCTGCGCTATGCCACCGTGAACGAGCTGCATGCCCGGCCCTTTCCGATGCTGCGCGCGCCTTGCATGGCGGCCTATGTGGCGATCAAGGAACCGATTGAGGCGGCAAACCGCGACCGGGGCGCAGATCGGGCGCATCTTGTGGCGCTTTTGGATCGGCATGGCGCCGCCCATCCGCAGCCCGAGGCCACCCATTACGCGGGAGAGATCGGCCGGTCGAACCTGAAATGGGAAAGCCATACCGAGTTCGTCACCTATTCCGCCTTTACGCCCGGCCTGTCCGCCCGGCCCTTTGATCCGATGGAGGCAGATGTCTTTCCGGCCGATTGGCTGGAACATGCGCCGGGTACGCGGCTGACGTCGATCCTGATCCGGGTCGAGACCTTGCCACAGGACGAAGCGGCCATGTTGGCACAGCTTGATCAGTGGTTCGTGGCCGAAAGCCTTGCCGTGGCGCGGGTGGTGGATGGGGCGGCCGTTGTGGCGGGGGACTTCCGCATTGATCCGGCCGGGCATATGCGCTTTGCCGTTTTTGTGCGGCCGGGCACCGGCAGCCGGCGGGTCGGGCGCATCGTGCAACGACTGTGCGAGATTGAAACCTATCGGGCGATGTCGATGCTGGGGCTGATGCGCTCGCGGCAGTTGACGGGGCAGTTGAATGCGCTGGACCCAAGGCTTGCGGCGCTGGTTGGCGGGATGGATGCGACCGAACCCTCGCCGGAAACCGCGCTGCATAACCTGTTGGCCATTTCGGCAGAGCTGGAAAGTCTTGCGGTGAAATTCTCGTTCCGCTTTGGCGCGACAGCGGCCTATGAGGCGATCTTGAACCAGCGCGTGCAGGTCCTGCGCGAAGAGCGGGTGGCCGGGCGGCAAAGCTTTGGCGAATTCATGATGCGCCGTTACGATCCCGCGATGCGCACCGTGAAATCGGCCGAAAAGCGGCTGAAAGAGATGGCGGACCGGGCGGAACGCGCGGCAGAGTTGCTGCGCACGCGAGTGGATGTTGAGCGGTCCGCCCAAAACCAACGGCTGTTGGAAAGCATGGACCGCCGCGCCGATCTTGCCTTGCGGTTGCAACACACGGTCGAGGGTCTGTCGGTGGTTGCGATCAGCTATTACGCGGTCAGCCTTGCAGGCTATCTTGGCTATCCTGTCGCCAAGGCGGCCGGGATCAGCAAAGAGATGATGACGGCAGGGCTTGTGCTGCCGGTGATCGGGGCTGTGTGGTTGATGGTGCGGCGCATCCGCAAGGCAATGCACTGAAACGATTTTTCGGCGAAAAATCGGCTGCGGCGGGCGATTAACGCCCGCGCGCCTTGGGGTCCAGCGCGTCGCGCAGGCCATCGCCGATATAGTTCACCGACAGCACCGTCAGCGAGATCGCCAGACCCGGCCAGATCACCCGCTCGGGGTAAAGCTGCATGTATTGCAACCCGTCGAACAGGAGCCGCCCCCAGGTCGGGAAATCTGGCGGAAAGCCAAGGCCAAGGAAGGACAGCACACTTTCGGTGATGATTGCCTCGGCAATGCCCAGCGTGGCGGCCACCATGACGGGCGAGACGACATTGGGCAGGATATGGCGCAGGATGATCCGGCGCGGTGGGGCGCCGATGGAACGGGCGGCCAACACGTATTCGCGCTCTTTCAACGCCAGCACCTCGCCCCTGACGATACGGGCGGCGTGCATCCAACTGGTAACCCCGATGGCAAAGACGATCAGGATGAACGCGCCAAGTTCCGGCCCGACGATCCCGGCAATCCTGTCGCGAAACAGCATGACCATGACCAAGAGGAGCGGGATCAAGGGCAGGGCAAGGAACATATCGGTCAGCCGCATCAACGGCCCGTCCAGCCGTTTGAAATAGCCCGCCAAGACACCGATGAAGGTGCCAACAAAAATGGCGATCATCATCGCGATAAAGCCCACGGCCAAAGACACCCGACCGGCCGAAATCATGCGGTCCAGCATGTCGCGGCCCAACTGGTCTGTCCCAAGCGGAAAGCGCAGGGAAGGCGGCTTGTTCTTGACCTTTAACGCCTCGGAGACTTTCAGCGTTTCGGCCTGCCACAGATAGGGGCCAAGCAGCACAAAGGCGACAAGGAAGACCAGAACGCAAAGGCCAAAGACCGCGCCCTTATGCTGGCGGAACTGGCGCCAGATGGCGGCGAGTTGGCTTTCGGCCCGGTCCAGAGAGATGTCAGTCATAGCGGATCCTCGGGTCAAGCAGGCCGTAAAGCACATCGGCAATCAAGTTGAAGGTCACGATCAAGATGGCAAAGATGAAGGCCAGCGTTTGCACCATCGGCAGGTCATTGCCATGGATGGCCCCGATCAGCGCCGCCCCGATGCCGTTCACGCCGAACAGGTTCTCGGTGATGATCGCCCCGCCAAAGATTGACGGGATTCCAAGCGCGATGACGGTCACCACCGGGATCAGCGAGTTGCGCAACACATGTTTCAAGACCACCGTGCGTTCCGACATGCCCTTGGCGCGGGCGGTGCGGACGTAGTCTTGCTTCATGTTTTCCAGCATGGAAGAGCGCATGTAGCGGCTGATCGCTGCGGCATTGGCCAGACCCAGCACCATGACCGGCATGGCCATCTGGCGCAGTTGTTTCAGGAAACTGGCCCAATCCGTCACCTCTAGCGTGGTGTCGTATTTGGTCGGAAACCAGCCCAGCCAGACGCCGAAGACGATGATGAAGATGGTGCCGGAAAAGAAGGTCGGCACCGAAAAGCCGATCATGGCGAACATGGTGCCGAACTGATCAAACAGCGAATACTGCTTGTAAGCCGAATAGATGCCGATCGGCAGGGCGATCAGGACGCCCACCAGATAGGCGGTGCCGATCACGGTCAGCGTCTGCGGCATGCGTTCGGCAATCAGCGGGAAAACCGGGCTGCGGGTTTGGTAGCTGATGATGCGCTGCAGGCCTTCGGCGTGGGTCGTGCCAAAAAGTGCGTCAAAGCCATTCAGCGGTTCAACCCAGAAAAACTGTTTCAGCCACAAGAGATAGCGCACATGCAAGGGTTCGTTGACGCCCAAGGCCTCAAGGATCTTAGCGCGCACTTCGGGCGGCACGGTCAGTGGGATCTCCGATGCGGGCGAGCCGGGGGCAAGATCGACCAAAAGGAAGATGACAAGACTGATCAGCAAAAGCGTCGGGATGGCCAGAAGTAGCCGTCTCAGCGTGTAGGTGAGCATGGGGCGGGGTGCCTTTGGTCAGCAGTCTGTGGAAAAGGGGGATTGGGGGCAGGCCGATCATGGCCCACCCCCGAGGATCGTCAGATCACTTCACGCGGAACCAGTTTTCGGCGTTCCACATTTCGGTGTCCCAAGTGTTCAGCACCACGCCGCCCAAGGTGACGGAGGCTGCCGACAGACGGCCACGGTCAACCAACGGCACCACGGTCATGGTGTCGCGGGTCAGCATGGCGTTCATCGTCTTGGCCAGTTCGGAGCGCTTGGCCAGATCGGCGGTTGCGGCCATTTCCTTGACCAGTGCGTCATAGGCCGGGTCGCAATAGCGGTTGATGTTTTCACCCTGCCATTGGTTGTCCGGGCCGGGGATCTTGTCGCACATGTATTGCGCCAGATAGGGTTCCGGATCGGTGCCGTCGAAGTTGTTGGCATACATTTCAACGTCGGCGTAGAACTTCTGGAAGGTGTCGGGCGAACCTGCGTCGCCGCCGAAGAACACGGATGCGTCGATGTTCTTCAACTCGACCGAGACGCCGATTTCTTCCCACCAGCCCTTGACCAGAGCTTGGAAGTCTTGGCGCACCGGGTTCGTCGAGGTTTGGTAGAGCAGGTGCAGCTTCTTGCCGTCCTTCTCGCGCACGCCATCGCCGCCAACGACCCAGCCTGCTTCGTCCAGCAGTTTCTTGGCGCCTTCGATGTCTTGCGTCAGGCAACCGGTGTTGGTGGCGTCGGCAAACATTTCCGGGGCAGGGACCAAGTTGCAGGTCGGACGCCCGGCCGAGCCGTAGCCGACATCGACCAGCACCTGACGGTCAATCGCCATCGACAGCGCCTGACGCACCTTGATGTCCGACAGGATCGGGTGCGGGTGCTTGACGGTCGAACGTTCGCCTTCGGCCAGATCTGCCGAGGGGTCGGTCATGTTCATCTCGATCCGCTCAACCAGCGTGCCGAAGCCGTTCAGGAACACGCCCTTGCCACCGCCGGCCATCGCGGCTTGGAGTTCGGGGTTGATCTGGGTGTTCCAAGCATAGTCGAATTCGCCGGTTTCCATGACGGCACGCGCGGCCGCTTCGGCATCGCCGCCGCCCTTGACGGTCATGGTGGCGAAAGCGGGCTTGGCCGGGTCGCGGTAGTTCGGGTTCGCTTCCAAGGACACGGTGTCATTGGTCTTGAACTCTTTCACGACGAACGGGCCGGTGCCGATCGGCATGAAGTTCTGATCGGTGCAGGTCGAGGCCGCGGCGCCAAGGCAGTTGGCGAATTGTGCGGCCTGCAGGATGGGCGAGGTGCCGCCAACGAAGGCCATATAGGGGTTCGGCTTCGGCGAGGCGAATTTGACGACGATGGTCAGATCGTCCGGGGTTTCAACGGCGGTCACGCCTTCATAGCGGGCGGCTTGGGCGCAGCCGCCATCGGGATGGGTGCAATATTCCCAAGTGAATTTGGCGTCCGCCGAGGTGACGGGCGAGCCATCGGACCACAGAAGGCCGGGCTTCAGTTTCCAGGTGATCGAGGTCAGGTCAGCAGCCACGCCACCATTTTCAACGGTCGGCACGCCGTCGGCCAGACGGGCGATCACTTCGCCTTTTTCGTTGAAGCCAGCCAGACCTTCCAACACCAGCGAGGCGGTTTCGACGTCTTTGGTGCCCGAGGACAGATAGGGGTTCAGCGTGGACGGGGCCTGCCAATACAGCACATTGACATGGCCGTCAGCGCCACGTTCGGCGAAGGCTGCGGGCGCGAAGGCGAACGCGCAGACCGCGCCCAGAAGGGCGGTTTTCAATTTCATGAGCTTGCTCCTTGTTGAGATTGGTTGTGTTTTGGCTCGGGGGCCTCTGATGCGCCGGTTGATCCGGCGGCGGTATAAAGATGGCAGGCGACAAGGCGGCCCGGCTGCACCTCGGCCAGTTCCGGGCGCGTGATGCGGCAGATATCCATGACCTTGGGGCAACGGGTGGAAAAGCTGCAGCCTTTCGGCGGATTGGCGGGCGAGGGCACATCACCCTTGAGGATGATCCGCTCGCGCCGGGCGCGGTTTGGGTCGGGTTCGTTCACGGCCGACAGCAGCGCTTCGGCATAGGGGTGCAGGGGATGGGCATAAAGCGCATCGCGGGGGGAAAGTTCGGCAATCCGGCCCAAGTACATCACAGCCACCCGGTCGGCGATGTGGCGCACCATGGACAGATCGTGGCTGATAAAGAGGTAGGTCAGCCCGAACTTGTCTTGCAGGTCTTCCAAGAGGTTGACCACCTGCGCCTGGATCGACACATCCAAGGCGGCGATGGGTTCGTCGCAGACGATGAATTTCGGGTTCAGCGCCAAAGCCCGCGCGATACCGATGCGCTGGCGCTGGCCGCCGGAAAACTCGTGCGGGTAGCGATTGGCAAAGCGACGGTTGAGGCCGACGGCATCCATCAGCTCAAACACGCGGGCCTGACGTTCCTGAGCTGTCATTCGGGTGTGTTCCACCATCGGCTCGGCGATGATGGCCGACAGCGTCATCCGCGGGTTCAGGCTGGCTTGCGGGTCTTGAAACACCATCTGCATGGTGGGGCGTTTCAGGCGCAGCGCCTCGGGGGTAAGGGTGGCGATATCGTCGCCTTCGATCACAACGCGGCCTGCGGTGGGTTCATAAAGCCGGAGCAGCGCGCGGCCGACGGTGGATTTCCCGCACCCGCTTTCGCCAACCAGTCCAAGGGTTTCGCCGGGCTGGATGGTGAAGGACACGCCATCCACTGCCTTCACATCCCCTGAATGACGGCGGAAGACGCCCGTATAGATCGGGAAATGCATCTTCAGGTCTTCGACCCGGATCAGCGGTTCTTTTTGGGGTTCGGTCACGGTGTCACGCATCTGTCCCCTCCGGCGTCCAATGGCAGGCGACGTCGTGGCCATGGCCCAAGGGGGCCGCATCCACTGGTCGGCGTGCGGGGTTTTCTTGGGTGCAAATCTCCATCGCATGGACGCACCGGGCGCGGAAGGGGCAGGCGGTCGGCGCCTCGGACAGGATGGGCGGTTGGCCTTCGATCACCTGAAGCCGGGCTTCGCGCGCCCCGGCGATCGAGGGAATGGTTTTCAAAAGCGCCCGTGTGTAGGGGTGGCGCGGATTGGCGAACAGCTCTTTTACCGGGCCATGTTCGGCGACTTGCCCGCCATACATCACCATCACGCGGTCAGCGACGGCGGCAATCACACCAAGATCATGGGTGATCCAGATGATCGCCATGCCCAGCTTTTGCCGCAGCTCTTTTACCAGCTCCAGAATTTGCGCCTGAATCGTGACATCCAGCGCCGTGGTGGGTTCATCTGCAATCAGAACATCGGGGTTGCAGGCCAGCGCGATGGCGATCATCACCCGCTGCCGCATGCCGCCGGAAAACTGGTGCGGATAGGATTTCAGCCGTTTTTTCGCGTCCGGGATGCCGACCAGTTCGAGCAGTTCGACCGCGCGGGCCTCGGCCTGTCGCTTGTCCATCCCCATGTGTTCGCGCAGGGGTTCCATGATCTGCATGCCAATCGTGAAGACCGGGTTCAGGCTGGTCATCGGGTCTTGGAACACAAAGCCCACCTTGGCACCGCGCACCTGACGCAGATCTTCGGGCGCAATCTTCAGAAGGTCGCGGTCCCCAAGCATCACCTCGCCGCCGCGGATCTCGGCCGGGGGGCTGGGCAACAGACCGATCAGGCTCATCATCGTGACAGACTTGCCAGAGCCGCTTTCGCCGACAACGCCGAGAACCTCCCCCCGTTTCAGGTGAAAGCTGACCGAATTGACGGCGTGAATCTCGCCTCCGCTGGTGCGGAACACGGTCTTCAGCCCCCTGACATCAAGGACGGGCGCGGCCCCATCGGGCATATGTAACTCCCCAGGCGGTTGTTTTTATTTTATTTTTATGACCGGGTCGCTGTGATCTGCCCGGCGTCTTGGGCCAAGTCTTTCCGATTTCCTTTCACCTCGCAAGTCTGAATATCGGCGGTGATACAGCAGTTTCGCCGGTCAATTTGCAGTGTATGGAGTACAATTTGCCTGCCTTGACAGTGTTCTTGGCCAAAGCCACGCTGCAATTCGAGATATTGGAGAGCCGAGATGGAAGAACTGACGTCGCGTCAACTCTTGGAACGGTTGGTCGCTTTTCCGACCGTCAGCCGGGACAGCAATCTGGCGCTGGTGGATTGGTTGCAGGCCTATCTTGAAAGCCATGGCATCGAATGTCACCGCCATTGGACTGATGATCGGCAAAAGGCGGCCCTGATGGCCCATGCCGGGCCGCGCATCGAAGGGGCGGTGGTGTTGTCGGGCCATTCCGATGTGGTGCCGGTCGATGGGCAGGCGTGGTCGTCTGATCCGTGGACGGTGGTCGAACGCGACGGGCGGCTTTACGGGCGCGGCACCTGCGACATGAAGGGCTATGTGGCGCTGGCGGTTTGGGCGCTGGTGCGGGCGCAGAAGATGGGCGTGCGGCAGCCGTTGCAACTGGCGCTGTCTTATGACGAAGAGGTCGGCTGCACCGGCGCGCCGCCGATGATCGAAACCATGGGGCAGGTCTTGCCGAAAGGCACGGCGGCCCTGATCGGCGAGCCTTCGCGCATGAAGATCATCACCGGCCACAAGGGCGGCACGGGCTATCATGTGCATGTAAAGGGGTTTGAGGTGCATAGCTCACTTCTGCCCTATGGGGTTTCGGCGATCATGGAAGGCGCGCGGCTGATCTCTTGGGTCAATGACTATAATGCCAAGATTCAGGCCCAGACCCCGACACCGATTGCCGCCACCTTTTACCCCCCCTTTACCACCTTGCATGTCGGCATGATCGAGGGCGGCACCGCCCATAACATCACCGCCGCCGATTGCCGTTTTGCGGTGGAAATGCGGGTGGTGCCGGGAGAGGACATTGCCGTGCATGAGGCGGCCTTTGTCGCCGAGGCCAAGCGGTTGGATGCCGCGATGAAGACGGTGCGCCCCGAGGCGGGCGTGCATCTGGATCGATTTTTCGGGGTGCCGGGGCTGGTGCCCGAGGCCGAGGGCGCGGCCGAAGCATTGGCGCGGCGGTTGACCGGCGACAATGCGGTCGGGGTTGTCAGTTACGGCACCGAGGCAGGCCAGTTCCAAGAGGCTGGCTATTCCGCCATTGTCTGCGGGCCGGGTGACATTGCCCAAGCCCACCAACCCGATGAATTTCTTGAAATTTCCGAATTTGAAGCCGGACAACGATTCATGGAGCGGCTTTTGGCCGAATGTGCATGACCTTCCCGATCTCAGACGCTACGCCGATCCGGTTCTCTGCCCCTTTGCCAAAGGCCTGCGAGGTGGTGGTGCTGGGCGGCGGCATCATGGGGGTGATGACCGCTTGGTATCTGGCCGAGGCCGGGGTCAAGGTGGTCTTGTGCGAAAAGGGCCGTGTTGCGGGCGAACAATCCAGCCGTAACTGGGGCTGGATCCGCCAGCAGGGGCGCGACCCCGGAGAATTGCCAATCATGATCGAAAGCCTGCGGCTGTGGCAGGGATTGGCCCAAGAATTCGGCACGGGGCTGGGCTTTCGGCAAGAGGGCGTGATGTATCTTGCCCAGACCGAGGCCGAGATGGCGGGGTTTGAAGACTGGCGCAAACACGCGGTCGCCCATCAGCTTGATACCGCGATGCAGACCCCGGCTGAGATCAAGGCCCGTATTCCGGGCCATTCCGCGCCATGGGTGGGGGGCATGTTCACCGCCAGTGACGCGCGGGCCGAACCGTGGGTTGCGGTCCCGATGCTGGCGGCTGGGGCCGTGGCGCGCGGGGCGGTGATTGTCGAAAACTGTGCGGTGCGGCGGCTGGATGTGGCGGCGGGCCGGGTGACAGGGGTTTATACCGAACAGGGCCGGATTGCCTGCGAACAGGTGGTGGTGGCGGGGGGCGCGTGGTCGTCTTTGTTCCTGCGTGCCGAGGGGGTGACGATCCCACAACTGTCGGTCCTCGCCTCGGTCGCGCAGACCGAAGCCATGCCAGAGGTTTTCGCGGGCAACGCGGCGGATGAAAACTTTGCCTTCCGGCGGCGGCAGGACGGCGGCTATACCATCGCGCCCGGCCAGCATCATGATTTCTTCATCGGCCCGGATGCCTTTCGGCATCTGTTCAAATACATCCCAACCCTGAAGAATGATTACAAGAAAACCAAGTTTCGTCCGGTCTCTCCCTCGGGGTTTCCCGATGCTTGGGGCACCAAACGGCGTTGGCAGGGGGATGAAAAAAGCCCGTTTGAACGCCTGCGTGTGCTGAACCCCGCGCCCAATATGGCGACGCTTGCACGCACCTGCGACCATTTTGCCGCCGCCTTGCCGGGCGTTGGGCGGCCCCAGATCAAAAGCGCTTGGGCGGGGATGATCGACACCATGCCCGATGTGGTGCCGATTCTTGACCGCGCGCCGATTGCGGGGCTGGTGATTGCCACCGGTCTTTCGGGCCATGGCTTTGGCATCGGTCCCGGACTTGGCCGGGTGATCGCGGATCTGGTGCGCGGGCGCAGCCCCGGCCATGATCTGTCGCGTTTCCGCTTTGGCCGCTTTGGCGACGGATCAAAGCTTGACGTTGCCAAGGGGCTTTGAGAAACGCTCCTCCGGCCCATTGCGGGCACAGCGCGCGGGCGGGAGATGGCGATGACAGGCTATTGCGGCATTGATTTTGGCACCTCCAATTCCACCGTGTCGCTGGCAGGTGAGGGGGCCGCGCGGTTGATCGCGCTGGAGGAGGGTGCGCTGACGCTGCCCTCAGCGGTGTTCTGGCCGAATGATGGTCCGCTGTCCTTTGGCAGGGCCGCGATTGCAACCTATGTGGAGGGCGACGAGGGCCGCCTGATGCGGGGACTGAAATCCACGCTGGGGCTGGGCCTGATTGACGAACGCACCGCCGTTGGTGGGCGGGCCGTCACCTTCCGCGAGGTTTTGACCCGGTTTTTCAAACATTTGCGCAGCCGTCTTGATGCCGAGATGCCGGGGGTAACCAAGGTTATCCTTGGTCGCCCGGTGCATTTTGTCGATGGCGATTCAGCGGCGGATGCGGCTGCCGAGGCAGCCTTGGGGGCCATTGCCAAGACCTGCGGTTTTGCCGAGGTGGGGTTTCAATTCGAACCCATCGCTGCCGCCCTGCGCTATGAGGAAACCGTGCAGGCCGAGGAGATCGTGCTGATCGTCGATATTGGCGGCGGCACGTCGGATGTGTCGCTGGTGCGCGTCTCGCCGACGCGGGCAAAGGCGGCGGACCGGGCGGCGGATGTCTTGGGCAACGGCGGTATTCGCTTGGGCGGCACCGATTTTGACCGCAGCCTGTCTTTGGCCGAGGTGATGCCGCATCTGGGGCATGGATCGACCCTGAGCCAAGGCAAGACGTTGCTTCCGAACCATTATTTCCTTGATCTGGCCACATGGCACCGGATCAACAGCCTCTATGCCCCGCGCAAACTGGTCGAGATCAAAGGGCTTATGGCTGATGCCGACCGGCCCGATCTGGTCGGGCGGCTGGTGCAGGTTACAGAGACCCGCGCCGGTCATGCGCTGGCCATGGAGGTGGAGGCGGCAAAGATCACGCTGTCGTCGGCCGAAGCGGCCCGGCTGATGCTGAAGCCGATCTGCGGCGGGCCAAATCCGATGGCGCTGCGCAGCCGGTTCGAAGATGTCTTGGCCCCCGGTTTGGCCCGGATTGCCGCGTTGATTGCCGAGGTTCTGGCGCAGGCGGAAACCACGCAGGTGGGAACGGTGTTCCTGACTGGCGGCTCGTCGGATTTGCCCGCGCTGCGGGCGCTGGTGACGCAGCTTTTGCCCGGTGTTGCGATTTCGACCGGCGATATGCTGGGATCTGTCGGGGCAGGGCTGGCCTTGGAGGCGCGGCGGCGTTTCGCCTGAGGTCTTGGTCAAATTGCCGGGCGGGCGGGGCTTGCGGCGGGCGGTGGATTGGCCGAAGCTGATGACCAAAGGAGAGCCCCAATGCCCGTGAAGAACCGCTTTGCCGAGATGCTGCCGGAACTGACCGCGATCCGCCGCGACATCCACGAAAACCCTGAACTCTTGTTTGATGTGCATCGCACCGCGGCCAAAGTCGCCGCCTTTTGCCGCGAGATCGGCTGTGATGAGGTGGTGGAAGGCATCGGCCGCACCGGCGTTGTGGCTGTTATCAAAGGGAAAACAGATACCGCGGGCCGGGTGATCGGGTTGCGTGCCGATATGGACGCGCTGCCGATCATTGAACAGACGGGCGTGGACTATGCCTCGAAGGTTCCCGGAAAGATGCATGCCTGCGGTCATGATGGCCACACCACCATGCTGATGGGGGCGGCGAAATATCTGGCCGAAACCCGCAATTTCGACGGCACCGCCGTGATGATCTTTCAGCCCGCCGAAGAGGGGGGCGGCGGCGGGCGCGAGATGTGCGCCGATGGCATGATGGACCGCTGGGGCATCCAAGAGGTCTACGGCATGCACAATATGCCGGGGATTCCTGTTGGCACCTTTGCCATTCGCCCCGGCGCAATGATGGCCGCGGCCGATCAGTTTGAAATCACGGTGACAGGCAAGGGCGGTCATGCGGCGAAACCGCATGATTGCATCGACACCACGGTGGTCGCGGCCCATATCATCGTGGCCTTGCAAACCATCGCCAGCCGGGGCGTGGACCCCTTGAAACAGGTGGTCGTCTCGGTCTGCACGGTGGCAACCGACAGCACCGCCCATAACGTCATCCCGCAAGTGGTGAAGCTGAAGGGCACCTGTCGCACCATGGATTTCGCGGTGCAGGACTTTGTCGAGCGCCGCGTCAAAGAGATTGCCGAGGGCACCGCACTGGCCTTGGGCGCCCGGGCGGAGGTGCACTATCAGCGCGGCTATCCGGTGACGGTCAATGCCGCCGACAATACCGATTATGCCATCTCGGTGGCCAAGGCGGTGTCAGGCAAGGTGGACGCCGACACCCCGCCCTTGATGGGGGCCGAAGATTTCAGCTTCATGCTGCTCGAACGTCCCGGCGCCTATATTTTCATGGGCAATGGCGATACTGCGATGGTGCATCACCCGGCCTACAACTTTGATGACAATGCCATTCCCTTTGGCTGCAGCTGGTATGCCGGGATGGTGGAGACGCGGATGCCTGCGGCCTGACGGCAGCTTTGTCTAAGGCCATTTGCCAATAGGGAAATTGACCCGGCCCGGCATTTCTGGCACATCTTGTCGATATTATCGCCCATCCTACTAGGGGTGGGCGAAATTTCATTTTGAAAATTGGTTTGGTCTTTGGGGGCCCTATGCTGCGTCGGACGCATTTGATTGCTGGGCTTGTATCGTCCGCCCTAATAATGCCTGCGCTGGCTGAAACGCTGCCCCTTGCTGCCGATTTTTCCGAACTGCGGCTGGTGTTGAACGGGGTTGAAACCGTGATCGCGCGCGAGGCCGAGGCGATCTGTCCCCCAAACTGCCTGCTGCCAATCACCGCTGCCGAGGGCGTCGAAACGCTTGGCGCGCGTGAGGTGATCGACTTTCTGCGCGATGAGGTCGCCACGGGGCAGGGTGTTTTGCTGGATGTGCGTCTGCCCGAGGCATTTGCGGCGGCCCATGTGCCGGGGGCGCTGAATGTGCCGGGGGTGACTTTGGCGGCGGAAAATCCGGCGCAGGCGACCATCTTGCAGGCGCTTGGCACGAAAGGTTCGCTCTGGGTGGTTTATGGCGATGGCCCGCAAGACAGGGACGCCATGCAGGTGGTGCAAGATTTGGTTGTCGCGGGCGTTCCTGCCGAAACGCTGCGGTATTTCCGCGGCGGCCTGCAGGAGTGGCAGCACTTTGGCCTGACGGTTTCAGACCCGGCATCAGAGGGGTGAGCCGATGGGACGGACGGGAATAAGGGGAGAGAAATCATGATGCGGATTGCGATCGGTTATGTGGCGGTTGTGGCGATTCTTGCCATGGTGATTTTGCTGAACCCTATGGATTTCATGGGAAAAGACGCGCGCAAGGCGCGGCTTGCAGAACAGGTCGTGCCGCCGGTTGCCCAAGAGGCGCCGGGTTCGGTGGCCGCAACCACTGCCGAGGTTTTGGCCGGGCTGAACGCAGCCCCCAGCCCCGAGACGGCGGAGGATGCGGCGCTGCGCAAGATGTCCGAGGCGGTGATCGCCGGGTTGCAAGGCGCGCCCAGCCCCGCAGCGGCCCCCGCAACCTTGGGGGCGTTGGTGGCAGAGGCGCTGGCGGCGGGAAAATCCGACACCGAGATTGATGCCTTGGTCAATCAGGCGGTGGCGGCGGGCGAGATTGCCGCCCCCGCGGGGTTGATGACCACCGAGGGCACCGTGGATACGGCGGTTCTGTTGGCCTCGATCGTGGCCGAGGCGCAGACCGGGGCTGGTGATGAATTCGGGCAGGGCGATCTGTCAGAACCGACGACGATCATCTCTGGCGGCACGCTGTCGATGCAGGCCGCGACCGAGGATGTGCTTTATGTGGTGCAGGCGGGAGATTCCCTTGGCGCGCTGGCCTTGCGGTTTTACGGCAAGGCCGACCTGAGTGGGGCGATTTTCAAGGCCAATCGACAGGTCATGGAAACACCCGAAAGCCTGCGCGACGGGATGAAACTGCTGATACCGGCACGATCGGGGCTGTAAGGGGCAGCCCCCCGACGTCACCCGCCGGTGTGGCTCATGTGGCGGGTGGTCTGGCCTGCAACCTTTTGACGCGAATAGTCAAAGTCATGGCCTTTCGGCTTGCGCGCAATGGCCGCGCGCAAGGCGTCGTGCAGGGCAGCATCCTCGGGGTTGGCCCGCAGGGGCGCACGCAAGTCGGCCATGTCCTCTTGCCCAAGGCACATGTACAGCTCGCCCGTGCAGGTCAGCCGTACCCGATTGCAGCTTTCGCAGAAGTTATGGGTCAAAGGCGTGATGAAGCCGACTTTCTGCCCCGTCTCGTTCAGGCGCACATAGCGGGCGGGCCCGCCGGTGCGCTCTGCCAGATCCGTCAGGGAAAACCGGGTTTCAAGCCGGGCACGCAGGTCGTTCAGGCTCCAGTATTGGTCAAGGCGGTGGACGTCGCCCATCTCGCCCATCGGCATGACCTCGATGAAGGTGAGGTCGTGGCCATGTTCGCCGCACCAGTCGACCAAGGGGAACAGCTCATCCTCGTTGAAGCCTTTCAGGGCGACCGCGTTGATTTTTACTTTCATACCAGCGGCTTGCGCGGCGCGGATGCCGTCCAGAACTTGGGGCAGGCGGCCCCAACGGGTGATCTCGGCGAACTTTGTCGGATCCAGTGTATCGAGCGAGACATTGATCCGCTTTACCCCGCAATCCGCCAGTTCGCCCGCGTATTTTGCGAGTTGGCTGCCATTGGTCGTCAGGGTCAATTCTTTCAGCGCGCCGGTCTCGAGATGCCGCGACATGGCGCGGAAAAAGGTCATGATGCCCTTGCGGACAAGGGGCTCGCCACCGGTGATCCGCAGTTTTTCAACGCCAGATGCGACAAAGGCGGAACAGAGACGATCGAGTTCCTCCAAGGTCAAGAGGTCGGCCTTGGGCAAAAACGTCATGTGTTCCGTCATGCAATAGGTGCAGCGGAAATCGCAGCGGTCGGTGACCGAGACGCGCAAATAGGTGATCGCGCGGGCGAAGGGATCAATCAGCGGTTCCATGGGTTAAAACTAGGCGCATGGGGGGGCTGCGACAAGGCCGAAAGCGGCGGTTGCGCGGGCGGTGGCGGCAGACTACTGTCCGTGCATGATGAAAAACGGTGTTGTGTTAAGTGCAAGCATGCTGGCCCTGATGTCTTGCGGGGTCATGGATCGCCTCGTGTCAAGGCCAAAGGCGGCCGAAACCGCCGCGCCTTTGGGCCGGGTGCAGGCGCTGGCCCCGGCTGGCGCCCAGACGGCGGAAACTCTGGATCGCACGACGGAGGCCGAAAGGGCCGCAGCCATTGCGGACCCCGTTGCGGGCGCACGGGAACTGGGCCGCACCTCGGTCGCGCTTGGCAGTCCGGCAGAGCAAGGCTTTTGGCTGAAATCCCCGTTGGTCACAGCGCCCGGCAAGGGCAAGGTTGTGACGGCGGCAGGGGCCAGCGTTGCCGTGGATCTGCTGCCGGGGTCCGGTGGGGCGATGTTGTCCTTGGCGGCCTATCGGGCCTTGGGCCTGGCCTTGACCGACCTGCCAGAGGTTACGGTTTACGCCGACTAAGCACAGCAGGTGCAGCGCGGTCAGATGTGCAAGACCAGCAGCCAAGCGATCAGCAACACAGCGATTTCCCCGATCGGAAGCGGTAACAGGCGAAGTGACAGGCCAAGGCCATGCGGCAATCGGCTGGGCTTGTTCTGGTCTGTGGCGAGGGCAGGAAAGCGGGAAGCGGCAAAGTTGGTCATAGGGTGCGGCCTGTGTCGAGGGGTGTGTCGACAGACTGCCGCAAACTGATTGATCGGAACTTAACAAGAACAAAGGCCCGGATCGCTCCGGGCCTTTATTATCGAAACAATTTGTCTCTTAGCGCGAGGCCAGATCGCGCAGCACATAATGCAGCACGCCGCCGTGTTCGATGTATTCGATCTCGATCGCGGTATCGATGCGGCACTTGATCTGGATGGTTTTCGTCGTGCCATCGCCATAGGTGATGTGGCAGGGCAGGGTCGAAAGCGGCTTGAGATTGCCTTCCAGCCCTTCGATGGCAACGGTTTCGTCGCCCTTCAGGCCAAGGGTCTTGCGGGTGTCGCCGCCGGTGAATTCGAACGGGATGACGCCCATGCCAACGAGGTTGGAGCGGTGGATGCGTTCAAACGATTCCGCGATCACCGCCTTGACGCCGAGCAGGGCGGTGCCTTTGGCGGCCCAGTCACGGCTGGAGCCTGCGCCGTATTCGATGCCGCCGAAGATCACCAAGGGCGTGCCTTTGGCCTGATAGGCCATCGACGCGTCGTAGATCGAGGTTTCCACGCCATCCGGGCCGAGGGTGTAGCCGCCCTCTTTGCCATCCAGCATCTCGTTCTTGATGCGGATATTGGCGAAGGTGCCGCGCATCATGACTTCGTGGTTGCCGCGACGCGCGCCGTAAGAGTTGAACTCGCTGACCGGCACACCGCGTTCGGTCAGGTATTTCCCGGCCGGGGTGGTGGCCTTGAACGACCCTGCGGGCGAGATGTGGTCGGTGGTGATCATATCGCCCAGAAGCGCCAGAACGCGGGCACCCGCGATGTTCTTGATGGTGCCTTTGGTCTTGGCCATGCCTTTGAAATAGGGCGGGTTCTGGATGTAGGTCGATTCCGCCGGCCAGTCATAGGTTTCCGAGTCGGTGACCTGCACGCCCTGCCATTTGGCATCGCCTTTGAAGACGTCGGCATATTTCTTCAGGAAGGCTTCGCGCGTCACGGTGGCGTGGACGAGGTCAGCGATTTCCTTGTTGGTCGGCCAGATGTCTTTCAGGAACACCGGCTTGCCGTCTTTGGAGGTGCCAAGCGGTTCTGTCGTAAGATCGATGTTCATGTCGCCAGCCAGCGCATAGGCCACGACCAAAGGCGGCGAGGCGAGATAGTTGGCACGGACGTCGGGCGAGATGCGGCCTTCGAAGTTGCGGTTGCCCGACAGAACGGCGGTGGCGACCAGATCACCTTCGGCAATCGCGGCCGAGATTTCCGGCTGCAAGGGGCCAGAGTTGCCGATGCAGGTGGTGCAGCCATAACCGACAAGGTTGAAGCCGATGGCATCCAGATCTTCCTGAAGGCCTGCGGCGTTCAGGTATTCCGACACCACCTGCGACCCGGGGGCGAGCGAGGTTTTCACCCACGGCTTGCGGGTCAGGCCCAAGGCGCGTACCTTGCGGGCCACAAGCCCGGCGCCAATCATCACATAGGGGTTCGAGGTGTTGGTGCACGAGGTGATCGAGGCGATCACCACCTTGCCCGAGGACAGGGTGTAATCTTCGCCCTTCACCGCCGCTTCAACGCCCTGCGGGCGCTTGAACGAGCCTTCCATTTCGCGGCCGAACGAGGCTTTTGCCTCGGTCAACGGCAGATAATCCTGCGGGCGTTTCGGGCCGGAGATGGCCGGAACGATGGTCCCCATGTCGAGGTGCAGGGTAGAGGTGTAGATCGGGTCATAGCTTTCATCGCGCCACATGCCGTTGGCGCGTGCATAGGCCTCGACCAGTGCAATGCGGGCCTCATCGCGGCCAGTGTTGCGCAGGTAGCGGATGGTTTCGGCGTCGATCGGGAAGAAGCCGCAGGTCGCGCCGTATTCGGGGGCCATGTTGGCGATGGTGGCGCGGTCTGCCAGCGGCAGGCGGTCAAGGCCTTCGCCGTAGAATTCGACGAACTTGTTGACGACGCCGTGCTTGCGCAGCATCTGAACAACCTTCAGCACAAGGTCGGTGGCCGTGGTGCCTTCCATCATCTGGCCGGTCAGTTTGAAGCCGACAACCTCGGGGATCAGCATGGACACCGGCTGGCCGAGCATGGCGGCCTCGGCCTCGATCCCGCCGACGCCCCAGCCGAGAACCGCCATGCCGTTGACCATCGTGGTGTGGCTGTCGGTGCCGACGAGCGTGTCGGGATAGGCGACCTCATCTCCGTGCTGGTCGGTGTCCGTCCAGACGGTTTGCGCGAGGTATTCAAGGTTGACCTGATGGCAGATGCCGGTGCCCGGGGGCACGACGCGGAAGTTGTTGAAGGCGTTCTGACCCCATTTCAGGAAGACGTAACGCTCCATGTTCCGCTCATATTCGCGGTCGACGTTGGCTTGGAATGCGCGCGGGGTGCCGAATTCGTCGATCATGACCGAATGGTCGATGACCAGATCCACCGGGGCCAGCGGGTTGATGGCTTGGGCATTGCCGCCAAGGCCCTTGATCCCGTCGCGCATGGCGGCAAGGTCAACCACCGCCGGAACGCCGGTGAAATCCTGCATCAAGACGCGGGCCGGGCGATAGGCGATTTCAATCGGGTTTTTCCCACCCAGTTTGCCCCAATCGGAAAACGCCTTGATGTCGTCGACCGAAACCGTCTTGCCATCTTCGAACCGCAGCATGTTTTCCAACACCACCTTCAGCGCGGCGGGCAGCTTTGCAAACTCGCCCAAGCCTGCCTTTTCGGCGGCGGGGATCGAGTAGAAGGCAACAGTCTTGCCGCCTGCGGTCAGGGTCTGGCGGGTGCGGGCGGTGTCGTGTCCGACGGTCACGGTCATGGGGGCCTCCAATGGCTGGACGATGGCTGTGGTTGGCAGGTCTTTGCCGCAAGGGCAGGGTCTGCGCAAGGGAATCATTCTGGCTTGGTTGGCATTGTATGCAATTGTATGCCGAATGGGAAGCGGGTTGTTTGCGTGGGGTTTCACGCGGTTTTTCAAGAATGGAAGAAGATTTCCACGGCTTGCGGCCTCGCAAAACCTTGATTGGCATGGGGCGGGGGCATTTTGTAGAAAGGGTAGGCAACCGGAGATCGGACCCAGATGAAGCAGGAACTTGTCAGCGCCGGATGTGGCTTGTGGCTTTGTGCCACGCAAGCCGCTTTTGCGCAGGAAAGCGCGGCCCCGCTGGCAACGCCTGCGCTGGCCTCTGGCCCGGTGGTGGTGGAGCTTTATACCTCGCAGGGGTGTTCGTCCTGCCCACCTGCCGATGCGCTGTTTGCCGAATTGGCAGATGAGCCGGGCGTGATGCCTTTGGCGCTGCATGTTGATTACTGGGATTATATCGGTTGGGCCGATGCCTTTGCCAATCCGGGCTTTACGCTGCGGCAGAAGGCCTATGCCAAGGCCGCGGGCGAGCGGATGATCTACACCCCGCAGATGATTGTCGGCGGGGTGGAGCGGGTGGTCGGCCACGAACCCGAGGCGGTTGCGGCGGCGATCGCGCGGGCCGCAAAAGTGCCGAGCCCGGTACGGTTGAGCGTGACGCGCGTCGGCGGGCAGGTTCTGATCCGGGCCGAGGCAGATCCGCCCTTGGACGCGCCCGCAATGGTGCAGTTCGTCGGCTATCGCCCCGGCGCCATGGTGGAGATCACCCACGGCGAAAACGCCGGTCTTTCGGTGGAATATCGCAATATCGTCACCTCATGGGACCGATTGGGCGATTGGTCCGGTCAGGCACCTTTGGAATTGGCGGCGACGGCGGGTGAGGGGCAGGGCGTGGTGATCGTGCAGCGTCAAGGCCCTGCCGAGATTTTGGCCGCCGCGCGGGTCGATTGAACCCGCCCCGATCGCAAATCTTCTTTGAGTGTTGCGCTCGCCCGTTTACTTCCAGCGGCGGTGAATCCAGAACCACTGATCCAGATTGCGCCGGACGATGGATTCAAGGCTGTCGTTCAGCGCTTGGGTCATCGCCTCTGGCGTGCCGTCAGGGATCGGCGCCTCGACGGTGATTTCAAAAGACAGCCCGTCAGGCTGACGTACCGCATAGGTCGGGATCACCAGCGCGTTGTATTTCAGCGCCAGTTCGGCCGCCGAAAGCGCGGTCAGCGCGGTCTTGCCGAAAAAGGACAGGGGGGCGCCATGGCTCATGGATTGGTCCACCAAAAGCCCCAGCATGCCGCCGCTGCGCAGATGGCGCACCATATCACCCAAGCCCTTTTTGCCGCGCGGGAACAGCGGGGTTCCGATGCGGCTGATGGCGCGGACGTAATGGCCGTTGAAGTAGCGGTTTTTCATCGGGTTATAGAGCGCGCCCACCCGGTAGCCGCGCGCGATCAGCGCCGCACGGCTGGCGTCGTAATTGCCGAAATGCCCGGTGACCAGGATCACCGGCCGGCCCGCCTGATGCGCGGCCTCCAGCGCGGGCACGCCGGGGCCGGTCAGCGGGTGGCTGACGGCATGGGCGACGAACTCGGGGCCGGAATAGATCTCGATCAGGGTGCGGCCGACGTTGTCCGGCACGGCGCGGACGATGCGTTCCACCTCGGCCGGGGCGAGACCCGGCAGGACATGGGCAAGGTTGTTGCGGATACGGCGGCGATAGCCCGCAAGCGGGGCCACGATGCGGCTGACCGCCCAGCCCGCGAACGGCACCCGCCAGCGGTAGGGCAGGCGCAACAGGCCCCAGAACAGGCCGCGGATCAGGCGGTCTTCGATGTAGCTGCCCAGATGGAACGGGGATTTTTCTGTCATGTCCTGTCGGTCCGGCGCGCGGCCACGGTTTCGCGGTGCCAGACATAAAGCCCCGCTCCCACGATCACAAGCGCCCCGACCAAGGTCCAGCCATCAGGCCAGTCGTTGAAGAAGAGGATCGACCAGATGGTCGAAAACAGAATTCCAAGATAGGTGAAGGGGGCGACGACCGATGCTTCGGTCGTGGAGAAGGACCGGATGATGC
>CALBSG010000003.1 GCA_937927675.1 uncultured Paracoccaceae bacterium
GGGAAAACTGGCGCGAGATCAGTTTGAACCTGCGCTGTTGCGGTTGGTCGAACAGTGGCTGAGCGATGTCGTAACGCCAATCGTGGCTTGCGGCATGGTGGGCGCGCGCCAAGGCTGGCAAGAGGCGCCTTATCGTGCTGTTCCCTGTGCGCCGGTTGCATCCGGTGATTTGGTTCCTGTTCAAACCCAAGACCCACGCCTGCAGGTGATGATCGCCCCCGGTTTGTCCCAGCTCTCTCCTCCAGACGTGATGCGCGGCGAAGAAACGCAAATTGCCGGTGCTTTGGCGCTGATGCCGAATTTCGATGGCGTGTTTTGCCTTCCCGGCACCCATTCAAAATGGGTGCATGTTTCGGCGGGCGAGGTGGTGTCCTTCCAGACCTTCATGACGGGCGAGATGTTCGCGCTTCTGGCCGCGCAATCGGTCTTGCGCCACGGCATCGCCCCCGAAGGCCATGACCAAGACGCCTTTGACACCGCCGTAACCGAGGCCCTGTCCCGCCCCGAACGGCTTGCCGCCCGGCTGTTTTCGCTGCGCGCCGAAGGGCTGCTGGCGGGCCTTTCGCCGGTTGCCGCCCGGTCCCGCCTCTCTGGCCTCTTGATCGGGGCCGAACTTGCCGGGGCCAAACCCTATTGGCTGGGCCAACGCCTGCGGCTGATCGGAACCGAGGCGCTGGTGGCAAATTACACCCGCGCGCTTGCGGCCCAAGGCGTTACCGCAGACCCGTTGCCCGCCGCCGCATGTACCCTTGCCGGGTTGGCGGTCGCCTCAGGAAAGGCCAAGGCATGACCCATCGCAAGATCATCGCCATTCTGCGCGGCATCACCCCGGACGAGGCCCTGCCCGTGGCCGAAGCGCTGATCGGCGCCGGGATCACCCGCATTGAGGTACCGCTCAACTCGCCCCACCCGATGCATTCCATCGCTGCCATGGCGCGGACCTTTGGCACCCATGCCGAGATCGGCGCTGGCACCGTGTTGACGCCTGCCCAAGTGGCGGAGGTCGCCGATGCAGGCGGGCGGCTGATCGTGTCGCCGAATTGCGACGCGTCCGTGATTGCCGCGACCAAGGCACGCGGGCTGGCAAGTTGGCCCGGCGTGATGACGCCGACCGAATGTTTTGCGGCCCTTGCCGCTGGGGCAGACGGGCTGAAAATCTTCCCGGCCTCGCTGATTGGTCCCGACGGGCTGAAAGCCATCCGGGCCGTCCTGCCACGCGATACACAGGTCTACGCCGTGGGCGGCGCAGGGCCGGACAACTTTGGCCTTTGGGCAAAGGCCGGGGCTACAGGCTTTGGCATTGGCACCGCACTTTATACCCCCGGCTTGTCACCTGCCGAGGTCGCCGCCCATGCCCGCGCCATTGTCAGCGCCCATGACGCCGTATTCTCGGAAGGCCAGCCATGATCTACGACGACCGCCGCTGCGAGCTTGGCGAGGGCGCCCTTTGGCACCCGATCCGCAACCAATTGTTCTGGTTCGACATTCTGGGCAAGAAAATGCACAGCATCGAAAAGGGGCAGCCGCGCAGCTGGTCTTTTGTCGAAATGATCTCTGCCGCGGGTTGGCTGTCGCGCGATCATCTGTTGATTGCCGGCGAACGTGATCTTTTCCTGTTCGATCTGGAAAGCGAAGACATCGAGACGCTGGTCGAACTGGAGGCGGACAAGCCCACCAACCGCTCCAACGATGGCCGCGCCGACCGGCAGGGCGGGTTCTGGATCGGCACCATGTCAAAACATGGCGATAAAGGCCCCGGCGCGGGGGCGATCTATCGCTGGTATCGCGGCGAATTGCGCAAACTGTTCGGCGGCATCACCATCCCGAACGCCATCTGCTTTGCCCCCGATGGCCGCACCGCCTATTTCGCCGACACGCCCACACAAGCCATCCAGAAGGTCGCACTCGATGCGGCAGGCTGGCCCTGCGCCGCGCCAGAGGTCTTTGTCGATCTGGCACCCGAGGGGCTTTATCCCGATGGCGCGACCGTCGACGCCGAGGGCAATCTGTGGAATGCACAATGGGGCGCGGGCCGGGTTGCCTGCTATTCCCCGCAAGGCACGTTCCTGCGCGCCATTGCCTTTGACGCGCCCCATACCTCTTGCCCGGCCTTCGGTGGCCCCGGGTTTTCAACCCTTTACTGCACCACCGCACTGGAAGGCATGTCACTGGCCGATCGCGCTGCCCTTTCGCTCTCTGGCGCTACCTTTTCCGCCGATGCGGGCACCCGCGGGCTTGCCGAACCTCCGGTTGATCTAGGCGCCTGAAAACCCGCACAAATCCGTAGCTGGGTGCCCTGTGACCAGAAGGCATCCACAACTGATTCGCCTTATCCACAGAAGATTTGCCTAGATTTCGCTTTACAGGCTTTCGCCTTGGCCACACTATATCTAGTAAGAGATGCGTCGGGCATCGCAGGGCCTTGCCTGACGCACAGCCTTTAGCGGACCATCTTCCGTGCAAGGCTTCATTGTGGGGCGCGCATGTCAGTTTCAGAAGATTTCCTTGACCTGGATGATTTGCATCCCATCGACATCGTCGAGGATCTGGCCGCGCATCATGATTGGGAATTTGATCGCGTCACCGATGATCAGATCGCCATGGCGGTTGAAGGGCAGTGGCGCACCTATTCTCTGACCCTTGCCTGGTCGGCGCAGGATGAAACCCTGCGATTGATCTGCACCTTTGAAATGGAACCGCCCGAAGCGCGTCTGCCGGTCATCTATGACATGCTGAACCGCTGCAATGACATGGTCTGGAACGGTGCCTTCACCTATTGGACCGAACAAAAGCTGATGGTGTGGCGCTATGGGCTTTGCCTTGCCGGCGGACAAGTGGTTGGCCCCGAGCAGATCGACCATCTGATTTCCGCCGCAGTGACGGCCTCGGAACGCTTTTACCCGGCCTTCCAGCTTGCCGCATGGGGGGATCGCTCTCCCAGCGAGGCGCTGAAAGTCGCCATTGCCGAGGCCTACGGTCGGGCCTAACCTGCGCCCCAGAAACAGGGGGAAATCCATGGCATTGGAAGACGTCGCCCAAGGCGGGCTTGTGCTTTTGGGGTGCGGAAAAATGGGATCTGCGCTTTTGGCCGGATGGCTGAAAGCTGGCCTACCGCCACAATCGATCTGGGTCTTGGAACCCAATCCGACGGATTGGCTGAAAGCCACCGGCGTGCATCTGAACGAAGGTGTGCCGCCTGCCCCCGCCGTGGCACTTCTGGCTGTCAAGCCGCAGATGATGGGCGCTGCCCTGCCCGCCCTGCAAGCTTTGGGCAATGGCAAGACCCTGATGGTGTCCATCGCCGCAGGCACTTCGATTGCCAGCTTTGAGACCACCTTCGGAGACAAAACCCCGATCGTCCGCACCATGCCGAACACCCCGGCCATGGTGGGGCGCGGCATCACCGGCATCTGCGCCAACGCCCATGCGGGCGCAGCCGGTCTCGCGCTGGCAGCTGAATTGATGTCCGCCGTGGGCGAGGTCGTGGAACTGGACAGCGAAGACCAGATCGACGCCGTGACCGCCGTTTCCGGCTCTGGCCCGGCCTATGTCTTTCACCTGATCGAGGCAATGGCCGCAGGCGGTGTGGCCCAAGGTCTGTCGCCCGAGGTCGCGATGAAACTCGCCCGCGCTACCGTCTGCGGGTCGGGCGAACTGGCCTTCCGTTCCCCCGAAGAGGCCAGCCAGTTGCGCATCAATGTCACCTCGCCGGGCGGCACCACCGCCGCCGCGCTGGCCGTATTGATGGACGCGGAAACCGGCTTTCCGCCACTGCTCAACCGCGCGATCAAGGCCGCCGCCGACCGCGGACGGGAGCTGGGCAAATGACCATCACTTATGACGATTTCGCCAAGGTGGATATCCGCGTCGGCCGCATCATCCGCGCCGAACCCTTCCCCGAAGCGCGCAAACCCGCCTTCAAACTTTGGGTCGATTTCGGCCCCGAGATTGGTGAAAAACGCTCTTCGGCCCAGATCACCCAACATTATACCCCCGAAGCCCTGATCGGGCGGCAGGTTTTGGGCGTGGTAAACTTCCCGCCCCGCCAGATCGGCAAGGTTTTGTCCGAAGTGCTGATCCTTGGCCTGCCGGACGAGAACGGCGAGGTGGTGCTGATTGGCCCCGGCCATGACGTACCGCTGGGCGGCAAGCTGTTTTGATGAAACTCCTCATCACCCGCCCGCTGCCCGAACCCGTGATGCAGGCCGCGCGTGCCCGGTTTGAGGTCACCGCGCGGCAAAGCACCCTGCCGCTGGCGCCCGCCGAACTTCGCGCCAGCTTGCGCGATTTTGACGTCGTGTTGCCGACGCTCGGCGACCTCTATTCCGCCGCCGTCTTTGCCGATGTGGCCAATCCCCGGGCCAAACTGCTCGCGAATTTTGGTGTCGGCTTCAACCATATCGACGTGGCCGCCGCCCACACGGCGGGGGTTCACGTGACGAATACCCCCGGCGCGGTGACTGACGCCACTGCCGATATCGCTATGACGCTGATCCTGATGACGGCGCGGCGGGCGGGGGAAGGCGAACGGCTGGTGCGCGCGGGCCAATGGCAGGGCTGGCACCCGACGCAGATGCTGGGCCTGCATGTCACGGGCAAGACCCTTGGCATCATCGGCATGGGTCGCATCGGCAAGGCCATCGCCAGACGGGCGCATTACGGCTTTGGCATGGAAATCACCTATTACAACCGCTCCCCAGCAGAACCGGGCCTGCCTGCCCGCGCCGTAACCCTGCCCGAAGCCATGGGGGCCGATATCGTCGTCATCGCCGTGCCGGGCGGGCCTGCAACGCGCCACCTTATCAACGCTGAACGATTGGCGCAGATGAAACCCGGTGGCCTTTTCATCAATATCGCCCGCGGTGATGTGGTGGACGAAGCCGCCCTCGCCCAAGCGCTGCAAAGCGGCCAGATCGGCGGCGCGGGTCTGGACGTTTACGAACAGGAACCGCGAATCCACCCCGCGCTCCTGACCATGGAAAACGTCACGCTTCTGCCCCACCTTGGCACTGCAACGCTCGAAGTGCGCATGGCCATGGGGATGATGGCGGTCGACAATCTTCTGGCCTTCGCCGACGGTCGCCCCTTGCCAAATCCGGTCTGAGGCTCATGGCTTTTACCTTGGTCCCAATATCCCCCGCGGAGCGTCCGGCCTTGACCCGTGGCGCCTCCGGTGAGGATATTGGCACCATATTGAAGGGTGGGTCCGTAGAAAGGCTGCGGTCATGATCATCTCTCCCGGTCGCCGCTATGTCTTTGTCCACATCCCGAAAACCGGGGGAACGGCGCTGTCGCTGGCCTTAGAGGCCCGCGCGATGAAAGAGGATATCCTGATTGGCGACACCCCCAAGGCGCAGGCGCGGCGCGGGCGGGTCAAAGGCTTGAAAGCAGCAGGGCGGCTTTGGAAACACTCCACGCTGGCCGATATTGACGGGGTTGTCAGCCCCGAAGATCTGCAGGGCATGTTCTGCTTTACGCTGGTGCGTAATCCTTGGGATCGTGTGGTCAGCTATTACCATTGGCTGCGCGATCAAAGCTTTGCCCACCCCGCTGTTGGGCTGGCCAAGGCCCTGAATTTCAGCGGATTTCTCAACCATCCGCAAACTCGGACTGGTTTGCGGCTTTGGCCAGCAGCGGCCTATCTGCGCAACCGGGCCGGGGTGGACTGTTGCCAGCTTTTCGCCCGACTGGAACATCTCGACACGGATCTTGCCCCGCTAGAGGCGCATTTGGGCTTTCGCCTGACGCCCCTGCCCCGTGCCAATGCCAGCACGCGGGCGCGGGATTGGCGCAGATTTTATTCAGACCAAGATGCGGCCAATCTTGCCGACGATTGCGCCGAGGACATTGCGCGGTTCGGCTATCGTTTCGACGATTTCACCGCGCGCTGAGCCGCCGCCCCTCGACAAGCCACGCCGCTAAGGCAAAGCCCGCCGCCAGCAAAAGCAAAAGCCAAGCTGGAACGAGCGGCGAAACGCGCAGATCCTCGGTCACATAGGCCCCGCGCGGGGTATAGCCCAGCCAGCCGCGCCCGGCGGCAGGCCGACCGTCACGCACCGCGCGCAGGCTGGGAAAGCCGTCCTGCAGCTGCAGGATGCCACCTTGCACGGTATCGACCACGGGCTGCAAAGCGGCGGATGAGGCAAGTGTTTCAACAAACTCGCGCGGCGCGGGCGGGCCGACAGCCACCACGCGGGTCAAATCATCTTGCGCAAGCCGGTACAGCCCGACCATGGGTGCCTGCCAATCCATCTGGAAGCGCCCCGGTGACACCTCGGGGAGGGTCAACTTGGTCACAGCTCCATCCGGTGCCGTGATGGTCAGATCGCCCGGCGGTTCGGGTTTGATCGTGCGGCGGGTCAGGCGCAGCACATCCCCCGTCACCCCGGCCATCAGGGCCTCCTCCTCCAGTTCCGGCTCTTTCAGCATCCAATGGGCCAGCCGCTTTAGAAGCTCCAACTGCGGCCCACCACCTTCAAAACCGCGGCCCCAAAGCCACGCCTGATCCGAGGCCAGCACCGCGATGCGGCCCTGATCCACCCGGTCCAGCACCAAAAGCGGTCGATCGCCCGGGCCGGACATCGCGACCTGTCCGCGCAGCAGCTCTACCTCGGCCAGACGGAACCAGCGGCCCCAACCGCCTGCCGGCGCCAGCGCCTCCAGCCCCTCGGTGACCGGATGGCGGCGGCCCAGCTCGGTGAGGGCCGGACGGAAGGGTTCCTCGATCACTTGGGCCGTCGGGGCCACGGGCAGAATTTCGGCCAAAGGCGAGCGCCAAAGACTGTCGACCGCACCAAACTCTGGTCCAGCGGCAACCAGAACCGTGCCGCCATTGCGGACATAACTGACAACGTTATCAAGGTATTCCATCGGCAGAATACCCCGCATGCGGTAGCGGTCGAAAATGATGAGATCAAACTCCTCGATCTTTTCGACAAACAGTTCCCGCGTTGGAAAGGCAATCAGCGCCAATTCATCGACCGGGACGCCGTCCTGCTTTTCCGGCGGGCGCAGGATGGTGAAATGCACAAGATCCACCGCCGCATCAGACTTCAACAGGTTGCGCCAGACCCGTTCGCCCGCATGGGGTTCACCCGAGACCAGCAGAACGCGCAGCCGGTCGCGCACGCCGTTGATCTGCACCACGGCGGCATTGTTGCGATCGGTCAGTTCGCCATCAACACCTGCGACGGAAAAGTGCAGCACGTTTTGCCCGCCATGCGGCAGGGTGACGGGCAATTCCAGATCGGTGTTCACGGGCACCGTGAAGGTGACGGGTTGATCGGCATCGACAGCGATGGTGATTGCAGCCTCTGCGCCCAAGGGCGGGACCGCGCCCTGATCTTCGATGCGGAGCTTCAGCTTAAATTCCTCGCCAATGATGGCAAAGGCGGGGGCGTCTGTAATCACCAGACGGCGGTCCCAATCGGTTTTGCGCCCTGTGAGCAGCACATGCAGCGGGGCAGGCAGGCTGGGGGCAAGGCCCGCATCATGCACCTGCCCATCGGTGATAATGACGGCCCCGGCGATCCGGGCGCGGGGTTCGGCGGCCATCGCCTCGGCCAAGGCGGTGAGGGCCAGGGAACCCGCGTCCTTTTCACCATCGGCAAAGCGGATAACGCGCAGCTCGGTGTTGTCCAGCGCGGCCACCGCGCGGGTCAGTTCAGCCAGCGCCGCGTCGGTCTGCGCCGGACGATCCGAGAGGCGTTGACTGGCGCTGTCATCGACCACGGCAAGGATAATATCGGACAGGGGCTTGCGGGTTTCTTCTTGCAAGGAGGGGTTCAGAAGGGCCACGCCAAGGGCCGCCAGCGCCAGCGCCCGCAAGGGCCAGCCACGCAAAGAGCGCCAGATGGCAAAGCCGAGCATGAGCGCCGCAAGGGCCGCCAAAACCCAGAGGACGGGCAGCGGCAGCAGCGGGTCGAAGATGACACTCCGGCTCATTGCCCCAGCCTTTCCAAAAGGGCTGGCACATGAACCTGATCGGATTTGTAATTGCCGGTCAGCACATGCATCACCACGTTGATGCCAAAGCGGTAGGCCATTTCGCGCTGATCCTCGCCCGCAAGGCCGCGCCCCACGGGATAAAGCGGCGCACCAGACCCATCGGTGGCCCAAGCAGCGGCCCAGTCATTGGCCCCGATGATAACCGGCGTGACGCCATCGTTGAGATTGCGAAAGGCCATGCCTTCCTCCAACTCGCCTGCGTCGGGGGACGGGGCCTCGACCCAAAGATCCGGGGCGGTGTGGCGGCCGGGAAACCCGTTCAGCAGATAAAAGCTGCGGGTCAGGACGTGATCTTCGGGGATCGGGGCCAAGGGCGGCACATCCAGCCCTGACGCGAGGAGTTGCAGCATCTCGCCTTCTGCCGTGGTGCCGCCCATGCCAGCGATGTCGCCATCTCGCGTGTCGAACAGGATCATCCCGCCGGTCCGCAGAAAGGCATTCAGTTTGGCATAAGCACGGGTCGAAGGGATGGGCTGGTCGGGGGTGATGGGCCAGTAAAGGAAGGGATAAAAGGCCAGCTCGTCTTTCTCCAGATCAACGCCCATGGGCGGCTCTGGTTCGACAGAGGTGCGCAACCAAAGTTGATCACCCAACCCGCGCAAACCCGCTTCGGCAGTGTCATCCACCTGTGGGTTCCCCGTTAGCACATGGGCCAACACCACGCCACGCGTCGCCTCGATCCCGCGGGCATCGGCGGCGGGATCGGTCGTTTGAGCCTGCGCGTCGGGGCTGGGCAGCGCCAGCGCCACAAGGATCAACGCCGCCCGGACCAGCGGGGGCATCCGGCCCGACACAAAAACCGAGGCAAGAATGTCCACCGCCAAAAGCACCAGCGCCCCCGCCAAAAGCCAACCGCCCAAGGGTTGCGCCTGTGCCGCGCCAAGACCTTCGATCACCGTACCGGTGGGCCATGTGGCCGGGACAAGCGTGGCGGTCGGCGGCAGGGTGTTCAGAGCAACCAGCCGATCTTCGTGCTGGTAAAGGCCGGGCGGGGCTTTGGCGGTTGGGCCATGGGTCAACCCCTGCGCCAAATCCGCACCGTCAACGCCGCCCAGATCACCGGGCGTCACAATCTCACCCGAACCGTCGATCATCCGCGCAGGCGCCCAGATCAACCCGTCCACCGCGCCTTCGACGCCACCGCCAACCCGGGCCGACACCGCCAGCCGTTCCAGCATTTGCATGAAGAGGCCCGAGAGGGGCAGCGTGGACCATTCGGCGTTGGCAGTGACATGCACCAAGACCACCTGCCCTGCCCCGACAGCCTTGCGCGTGACCAGCGGCGTGCCGTCGGCAAGGGCGGCTATGGTGCGGGTGGCAAGGTCGGGGTCGGGTTGGGCCAGAACCTGTTCCGTGACCGTCACATCTGCGGGGATAGCCAACCCGTGAAAGGGGCTGTCTTCGGCAAAGGGTGCAAGGGGTTTCGGCTCTCCCCAACTCATCGTGCCGCCAACAGACCGCCCGCCTTCACGCAGGCGGACCGGCAGCAGCGGGTCTTCCTCGGTCCGTGCCACATCGCTGGCGGCAAGGCGCGGCCCGGCAAAGCGCAGCAAAAGCCCGCCGCTGTCGAGCCAATCCAACAGGCCATCCTGTTCGCTCTGCGTCAGCTTGGCGACATCGGCAAGGATGATGACATCGGGTTTGGCGGGCAGAACATCGGTCAACGGACCGTCGATCAGGTCGGCCACCGGTGCCAAGGCCTGCCGCAGGTAATGGCCGGGGGCCAAGAGTTGCAGGCCTTCGCGGTCGGCCCCACTGTCGATCACCGCAATCTTGCGGCGCTTCAAGCTGTCGTCGGTCAAAACCACCGCACCGGCCGTACGCTGCCCCAGAAGGGCAAAGCGATTGATCCGGTTGCGCATTTCCGGCGGCACCTCCAGCACGGCCTGCCCCTGATCCGCGCCGGGCGCAAAGGTCACACGGGTGCGGCCCAATTCTCGGTCAATGCCCGAAGGGTCGGGACCATGGGCCGTGATGTCGAGTCCCGCGCCACCCGCGGCGGCCAAGCGCAGGGCGGTCAAGGTGATCTTGCCTTCGGCCAAGGTCGGCGGGCGCAGGCCAAAGATCGGGCGCGGCGAGAGGGCAGCGGTCAGGCGGCCCCGTTCTGCAAGGGCTGCGGCAAGGGCATCGCGGCCATTGTGGTCCAACCCATCCGCAAGCCAGAGGGTTTCAAAATCACCCTTGGGCAGCGCCTTGTCCCAACCGGCATAGGCTGGGGCAAAGGGTGCCGGATGCATCGCGGCCAGACGCCCAGACCAATCGGCCGGGTTGGAAAAGGTGATGGGCTGTGGTGCGTCGGTCAACCGTGCGATGGCTGCGGGGCGGCCAGTACGGGCGGCATCCTCCAGCGCGGCTTGGGCGCGGGTTTGCGTTCTTGGCCAATCGCGGGCATCGGCCCAGCCACCATCCAACAAGATCAGCAATGGCCCCGCCCCGGGCACACGGGCATCAGGGTTCAGGATCGGCCCGGCAAGACCGATGATCGACGCGGCCACCGCAAGGCCGCGCAGCAAAAGAAGCCACCATGGTGTCTTGTCAGCTTGCCGGTCATCGTCCTTCAGCCCCAGCATCAGCGCCACTGCGGGGAAGCGGCGCCGAATGGGCGCAGGCGGAATGGCCCGCAGCAAAAGCCAAAGGATCGGCAGTCCGATCAGCGCCAGCAAGAGCCCCGGTGTGGCAAAGGCGAGTGGGCCGAAATTCATCTGCCCCCCCCCATCGCCTGATAGGCCCAGAGAAGTGCGGATTGCGCCGGGTGGCCGGTGTGATGGCAGGCATAATGCCAGCCGACCGCCCGCGCGAGCGTGGCCAACCGCTCTTTACGCTCTGCCAAACGGGTAAGGTAGCGGTCGCGAAGGGCGGCCGCGCTTTGGGTCTCATAGCTGATCGTGCCGCCCATTGAGTCAAAGATGGTGCGGCCAGCAAAAGGAAAATCTTCCTCCGTCGGGTCAAGAAGCTGCAGCAAGACGCCTCTCACCCCCCGATCGGCGGCAAAGGCCAGCGCGGTTTCAAGGCCCTCGAGCGGCCCAAGAAAATCCGATAGAAAGACGGCCCGGCCATGTGGCACAAGCCCGGTGGTATCGGGCAGACCATAATCTTCGACGCTGTCGGAAAGCCCGCTCGCCAATGCCATGACCTGCGCCCGACCGGGGCGCGGCGGTTGACCCGCAAGCCCCACCCGCTCGCCCCCTTTCAGCATTAATATGCCCAACGCCAAAGCCAGAACGCGGGCCCGATCAGCCTTGGAGATGCGGGCGGCCTCGCCGGTAAAGGTCATCGACCGTGCCGGATCGACCCAGAGCGTCACCGACTGCGCCGCTTGCCATTCGCGTTCCCGCACAAAGGGGCTATCGGCGCGGGCCGACCGCCGCCAGTCGATCGCGCGGGCGCTGTCGCCGGCATGCGCGGCACGGTATTGCCAAAACTCATCGCCCTGCCCGGCCCGCTTGCGGCCATGTTCCCCCAGCATCACAGTCTGCGCCAGCATCTCCGCCTCGGCCAGAAGGGCGGGCAGGGATTGACCAAGACGTTCAGCCTCGGCGCGCAAAGTCGCGCGGGGATCGGCCGTGCGTGTCACGCAGCCGCCTCAAGCCGCAGGGTGCGGGCGGTGACGCGGTCGATCAGGTCGGTCAGCGTCTCACCCCGCGCACGGGCGGCAAAGGAAAGCGCCATGCGGTGTTCCAGAACCGGCCGCGCCATGGCTGCGACATCGGCAATCGAGGGGGCCAAACGGCCATCCAGCAGTGCACGCGCCCGTACCGTCAGCATCAGGGCCTGCGCCGCCCGCGGTCCCGGCCCCCAAGCCAGCGTCCCGGCAAGATCAGCGCCCTCTGCCTCACCCGGACGGCAGGCGCGGACAAGATCAAGGATCGCCTCGACCACGGCATCGCCCACAGGCATGCGGCGGATGACCGATTGCGCGGCCATCAGGCTTTCGGCGTCAAACACGGGTTGCGACTGCGCCTCGGTTGCGCCCGTGGTGGCAAGCAGAATGTCGCGCTCTGCTGTGCGGGTCGGGTATGCGACATCGACCTGCAAAAGAAAGCGATCAAGCTGCGCCTCGGGCAACGGGTAGGTGCCTTCTTGTTCAATGGGGTTTTGCGTGGCCAGAACATGGAACGGCCGACCGAGCGGGCGGTGCTGCCCCGCGATGGTGACCTCTTTTTCCTGCATCGCTTGCAAAAGTGCGGCCTGCGTGCGCGGGCTGGCGCGGTTGATTTCATCGGCCATCAGCAACTGACAGAACACCGGGCCTTCCAGAAAGCGAAAGGCACGGCTGCCATCGGCGGCGGTTTCCAGAACCTCGGACCCCAGAATATCGGCCGGCATCAGATCAGGGGTGAACTGGATACGGTTCGAATTCAGCCCCATGACAGTGGCAAGTGTGTCAACCAACATGGTCTTGCCAAGGCCCGGCAGGCCCACCAGCAAAGCATGCCCGCCACACAGCAGCGCGGCAAGCACCTGATCCACCACCTTTTCCTGCCCGATAAACCGCTGCGCCACCGAGCTGCGCGCCTGACCAAGCCGCTCTCCAAGGGCTTCGATCTCGGCCACAAGAGTTTTGGCATCGGTCATGACATTTCTCCGCAACTGTCTATATCTGCATATGACCGAAACTTGGGGGCGGGCACAAATGACAAAAGCCGATGATCCACAAAAGATCGTGAAACCTTCGGCAGATGGGCTGATGTCGGCGGTCACGGGCGCGTCAAAAAAGGGGCCGCCGCCGGTGCATCTGTGGAACCCAGACTTCTGCGGTGACATCGACATGCGCATCGCACGGGATGGCACGTGGTTTTACCAAGGCACACCGATCGGCCGCGCGCCGATGGTCAAGCTGTTCTCGGGCATCCTCAAGATCGAGGACGGCAAGTATTTCCTTGTCACCCCAGTTGAAAAGGTCGGGATCGTCGTTGAAGACGCACCACTGCACGCCGTGGATTTCGATGCGACAGGCAGCGGGGCAGAGCAAACTTTGACCTTCACCACCAAGACCGAAGATGTGGTCATCGCCGGGCCAGAAAATGCAATTCGGGTCGAGCGTGACCCCGAAACCGGGGAGCCGTCGCCCTATGTCCATGTGCGCCGGGGGCTTTGGGCGCGGATTGACCGTAAGTCATTCTACCGGCTGATCGAGCTTGGAGCCCATGAAACGGTTGACGGCATGGGTTGGTTTGGCCTCTGGTCCATGGGCCGATTCTTTCCAGTCATCCCTTCAGCGGATCTTGTGTGAATGCCCCGTTTTGCCGCCAACTTGACAATGCTTTTTACCGAAGTGCCGATGTTGGACCGGCCGGGTCTGGCGGCGCAGGCAGGCTTTGACGGAATCGAGGTTCTGTTTCCCTATGACCATTCCCTAGCGGATTGGCAGGCCGCGCTGGCCGGTCTGCCCGTGGCGCTGATCAACGCACCGCCCGGCGATTGGGTGGCGGGGGATCGTGGCTTTGCCGCCGTGCCGGGCGAGGAGGCAAGGTTTCGTGACAGTTTTCTGCGCGGGGCAGAGTTGGCCGATCGGCTGGGCGCAGACCGGCTGCACATCATGGCAGGCGTCGCACGCGGCCCGCAGGCCGAGCAGATTTTCGTCGAAAATCTAAGCTGGGCCGCATCGCAGGCCCCTGATCAGCGCTTGGTGATCGAACCTTTGAACCCCGATGACATGCCGGGGTATTTTCTGAACGATTTTGATCTGGCGGCGCGAATTCTGGACGATCTTGACCTGCCGCAGGTGCAGATTCAGTTTGACCTTTGGCACGCAGCCCGCATCGAAGGTCATGCCCAAGCGGTCTGGGACCGCCATAAGGCCCGCGTTGGCCATATCCAGATCGCAGGATTTCCCGCCCGCAATGAGCCCGGCGGCGGTGGGTTTGATCTGACCGGGCTTTGTGCTGCGGTGGATGCCATGGCCTATGACGGCTGGATTGCCGCCGAATACCGTCCCACAAGGGCCACAGTGCATGGTTTGGCTTGGCTGTCCGCGCTGAAGGCGCGGTCGCAACTGATCGGGACATAACGTCCCACCGTTCTGCCACAGAGGCCCCCGGCGGGGATATTTAGGCCACATTGAAGACCTTGGATGGCTTGTCCCCCATGGGGCAGAGCGGTTAGACTGCGTCAAACAGAATTGAAGGTCTTGCCCGATGTCGCTGAACGCCCCGGAAACCCAGATTGTGACCAAATGGAAAGTGGCCTGTGATGGCGGCGAGGGGGCCTTGGGCCATCCGCGCGTCTGGCTGAGCATTCCGGCCGACACCGGCGCTGTCGAGTGTGGCTATTGCGACAAGCGGTTCGAGATTGACCGGGCGCATGCCCATGACGATCACTAAAACAGCCCTCTGCGCTGCCGGGACAGGGCACAGCTTGCCTGTGTCGTAACCTGACGCAAATTGCCCAGAATACCCGGATGCTGTCCCGGGTTGGGCGGCGAGGGGTGGCGGGCCAGCCTGTGCCGTGGCAATACTGAACCCGCGCGCAAACGGGGGGCAGATCATGACATTCGGCAAGGGCAATCACCTGCATCTGATTGACGGCTCGGCCTTCATCTTTCGGGCCTATCACGCGCTCCCTCCCCTGACGCGCAAATCAGATGGCATGCCAGTTGGCGCTGTGGCGGGGTTTTGCAACCTCTTGTGGGGCGAACTGACCCATACCCGCAAAGAGGCCCCCACCCATATCGCCGTGATCTTTGACGCGGGCTCCAAGACCTTCCGCAACGAGATCTACCCTGCCTACAAGGCCAACCGCCCGGAATTGCCCGAAGACCTGCGCCCGCAGTTTGCCTTTACCCGGGCCGCCACCCGCGCCTTCAATGTGCCCTGCATCGAGGTTGAGGGCTATGAGGCTGATGACATCATCGCCACGCTGGCCGCACGCGCCAAGGCCGCCGGGGGAACAGTGACCATCATTTCCTCGGACAAGGATCTGATGCAGTTGGTTGGCGACGGCGTCGACATGCTGGACCCGATGAAGAACAAGCGCATCGGGCTGGACGAGGTGTTTGAAAAATTCGGCGTCGCACCGAACCGGGTGGTGGATGTGCAATCCTTGGCGGGCGATTCCGTCGATAACGTGCCGGGCGCGCCGGGGATCGGGTTGAAAACCGCGGCCCTGCTCATTCAGGAATATGGCGATCTGGACACGCTGCTGGCGCGGGCGGGCGAGATCAAGCAGCCAAAGCGCCGCGAGGCTTTGGTGGAAAATGCCGAGCAGATCCGCATCTCGCGCCGGCTGGTGCAGCTCGATGGCGATATGCCGTTGGATGTGGCGCTGGACAGTCTTGAGCTGAAAGACCCTGAACCGCAAACCGTGATGGGGTTCTTGAATGAAATGGAGTTCCGCACCCTGACCAAGCGGGTGGCAGAGCGGTTGAAGATAGACGCGCCCGAAATGGACGGGGCCAAGGGCATGCATGTCGAAGGCGCGCATGATGACACGCCCGCCGTGCAGCAACTGCCCTTTGACCATGCCGCTTACGAATGTATCCGCGACCGCGCCGCGCTTGATCGCTGGATCACGCGAATTCAGGCCGTGGGCCATGTGGCGGTGGATACCGAAACCACCAGCCTTGACGAAATGCGCGCCGAATTGGTGGGGATTTCTCTGTGTGTCGATGCGGGGACGGCGGCCTATATCCCCTTGGGCCACAAGCAGGGTGGTGGGGATCTGTTCGGTGCCACGGCTTTGGTCGAGGGGCAGATGGGGCTGGACGAAGCTCTGGCGGCGCTGAAGCCGGTGCTGGAAGATCCGGCCGTGCTGAAAATCGGCCAGAACATGAAATATGACTGGAAGATCTTCGCCCGCCACGGGGTGCGCATTGCGCCCTTGGATGACACCATGCTGCTGTCTTATGCCATGCATGCGGGTCTGAACGGCCATGGGATGGACGCCCTTTCAGACCAATACCTTGGCCACCAGCCGATCCCGATCAAATCGCTGCTTGGGTCGGGCAAAAGCCAGATCACCTTTGACCGGGTGGCAGTTGACGACGCGGTGAAATATGCCGCCGAGGATGCCGATATCACCCTGCGGCTATGGGAACTGTTCAAGCCGCAATTGCACCGCGCGCAGGTGACGACGGTTTATGAAACGCTGGAACGCCCCTTGGTGCCGGTCTTGGCCGAGATGGAGATGGCAGGGATTGAGGTTGACCGCGACGTGCTTTCGCGCATGTCCAACGCCTTTGCCCAGAAGCTTGCCCAGTATGAGGACGAGATTCAGGAGATCGCGGGAGAGAAATTCAACGTCGGCTCTCCCAAGCAACTTGGCGAAGTGCTGTTTGACCGCATGGGCGTACCGGGCGGCGAAAAGGGCAAGACCGGGGCGTATGCAACCGGGGCCGATATTCTTGAAGACATTACAACGCTGGAGGACAGCCAGCCCGCCGCTGCGCGGCTGGCCGCCAAGGTTCTGGATTGGCGGCAGATTTCCAAGCTGAAATCGACCTATACCGATGCTTTGCAAGAGGCGATCAACCCCGAAACGGGCCGTGTTCACACCAGTTATTCGATTGCCGGGGCGAACACCGGACGTTTGGCCTCAACCGATCCCAACCTGCAAAACATCCCCGTCCGCACCGAGGAAGGCCGCCGCATCCGCGAGGCTTTTGTGGCGCCCAAGGGCAAGGTTCTGGTTTCGCTGGACTATTCTCAGATCGAGTTGCGGATTTTGGCGCATATCGCGGACATCCCCGCATTGCAGCAGGCTTTTCGTGACGGCATCGACATTCACGCCATGACCGCCAGCGAGATGTTCAACGTGCCTTTGGACCAGATGACCAGCGACATCCGTCGCAAGGCCAAGGCGATCAACTTTGGCGTGATCTACGGGATTTCCGGCTTTGGTCTGGCGCGCAACCTGCGCATCCCACGGGCCGAGGCGCAGGGGTTTATCGACCGCTATTTCGAACGCTTCCCCGGGATCAAGGAATACATGGCGGCAACGGTGAAATTTGCCCAAAGCCATGGCTATGTGCAGACCCTGTTCGGCCGGAAAATTCACACGCCGGACATCAACGCCAAAGGCCCCGGCGCGGGCTTTGCCAAGCGAGCTGCAATCAATGCGCCGATCCAAGGGACGGCCGCCGATGTGATACGCCGCGCGATGATCCGCATGCCGTCAGCGATTGCTGAGTTGCCTGCGAAGATGCTGTTGCAGGTGCATGACGAACTTCTGTTCGAAGTCGAAGAAGGCGCGGAACAGGTGCTGATTGCGGTTGCCAAATCCACGATGGAGGGCGCGAACCTGCCCGCCGTTGACCTGAAAGTGCACCTTTCCGTCGAGGCAGGCGTGGGCCGCACTTGGGCCGAGGCGCATTAAGCCCCGGCAGGGCGGATCAAGCGGGCCACGATTTTCCGGGTGATTGGTGCCACCACCAACACCACCGGAAAGGCGATGCCCCAAGAAACCACCCACGAGGTCATCCACTGAACACCGAACCCGTCGGCAAGACCGACGGCGCGCAAAGTGGCGATCCCAGACACCATGCAGGACATCAGCCCTGACAGGATAAAGCCGAACAGGACGGGGGCAAAACGGGCGGGGAACATGCGCGCACTCCTTTTTGCGCCTGTTGTCGCGGCTTCGTCAGGCTTTGTCGATCCGACATTGATAGCAATTGTTGCGGGCTGAGCGCACATGGACATAAGCCACGCGTGCATCGGTGAACAATGCAGCCGCCCGCGTGGCGATCTGCCCGGTTGGGGTCACCGCGCCTGTGCCATAGACGATCCGATCATCGGCGCCGTAGCCGCGCAGGATATAGTCGGGGCTCGCCAGCATTTCAGGAAGGTCCCCGCCACCCCCCGCCGCACAGGGGGCGGCGCAAAGAAAGATCGGCCCCGTCTCGGCATAGGGCTGTAGCGCCGGAAAAGGCCGGTGCGCCAGCACCAACATCTCCGCGCCTTCGGGGATCATGCCCAAACAATGCCGGCATGGATTGCCGCCACCATCGGACAGTTTACGCTCAGGCAGCATCCCATAGGCGTCAAGACCACCGGTCTGCACGGCGCGGGCGGTATCGGTCGGGATCGGGGAAAAACGGATCATGGCGGGTCTCCTCTTGCGGCATTTCTGCCAGACAAGCCCCCTGCCCCGCGACCCGTTTCTTGCGGGATCAGCGCGCGATCAGCGGCCCAAGCGCCCGGCCACCCAAGATGTGCAGGTGGTAATGCGGCACCTCTTGATGGCCATGCGCGCCTGCATTGGTGATGGCACGGAACCCTTCGCCCGGTGCCACCCCGACAAGCGCACAAACCTTGGCGCAGGCCCGGTGGAAATCGACAATCTCCTCGGCACTGGCCTCGGCGGCGAAATGGTCGAAAGACACATAGGCCCCTTTCGGGATCACCAGCACATGCACCGGCGCGGCGGGCGAAATGTCATGGAAGGCCAGCGTGTGAGTGGTGTCCAGCACCGTCTTGTTCGGGATCTCGCCCCGCAGGATGCGAGCAAAGATGTTCTGCGGGTCGTAGGCATGGGCCATGGCGTCAGTCCAGATAAAGATATTCGGTGGCGGCAATCTCGCGCGCCTTGTCGACCGGAATATCAAGGAAATCGGCCAAAGCCACGGTGTTTTCGTCAACACTGCCACTTTGTCGAATTCTGTGGAAATTCGGGAAGCCGGCGTCGCGAATACGGTCGCTTTCAAAGCGCACATCATAGCGGATGGTCGGCAACAGCCGGTCGATGGTTTCCTGCGGTGTCTGCTCACCCGCAAGACCGACCCGCGTGGCGTGGCCGATCAGGTACTCGTCGGTGAAATCGCACTCGATCTCCAACAGACGGACCTTGGCCTTGTCGTTGTAGAAATCCTGCATCAGATCGACATTCGCCGGGTCGATGCAGAAGATCAGCTTGTCGGTCTGCCAATAGTCAAACAGCATCCGCACCAATGCCCGCCGGTGCCGCGTGCGTTTTTCAAGGTTCGATTGGATGCCGCCAAGATCCGGCAGCGGCGTGGAGCCTTCGTTAAACAGATAATCCAGCGCGGGCAGGTTGGTGACCTTGCGCACGCGGTCCACCATGCGCTTGGCAACGTGCCATTTCTTGCACGTCACCATCATCAAGGTGCGTTCGCGGCCCAAAGACCCTTCATTTTCCCAAAAGCGCGGCGCGAAACGGCGGCCAATACGGCCCCGACCGGCAAGGAATTTATAAAGGCTGCGCCCCTCGTTCGAAATCGAGAAACGGACATTCTTGGCGACATAAAGCTTGCCCAGACGCTCTTTCAGATCCTTGGCCTCTGGGCTGATCTTGCGGGCGAACAGGTAGTCCTGACTCAAAAGCAGGTCGTAGTGATCATTGTAAAAGGTCACCGGCATGCCGTAATCGGTGAACATCAGGAAGGTCAGCGTGCGGGTGCGGATTTCGTGTTCCGGCACCAGATGGCGCACGATGGTCTGGAAAAACGTCTCATCAGGGATCCAGGTCGTGCGGAAAAACCGCATCACATCCTTGCGGCGCTGCACAAACTCCAGCACCCATTCCACCGTGCGACGACGCAGACACCACCATTGGCTGCCGATCTGCATCTGGATATCGGCAGGCACCTTGCGCTGCAGACCCAGTTTTCGTTGCCAATTCATCGAGGCATAAAACAGCGTCTTGCGCGTCCGCTCGTTGAACCAATGGCGGTAGATCAGCCGCTCATCCTTGATACCGGTCTTGATCCAGTCCGAGTTGAAAAAGTCGAAGCTTTCAATGTAATCGACCTCCTCACGGTCCAGAAAAGCATGGGCGAATTCCGCCGTCTTGATCGGCATGCAGTCGCCCGACAGCATGTAAAAATGCGTCGCCCGCGGAAAGCTTTCAACCGCGGCTTCCACGGCCAGCAGCGTTGCCTCCACAAGGCTCCACTCCCCCCAGCCGCATTTCACCCGGCGCGCAGTAAAGGCGACAGAAGGGTTGGTCACCAGACTGTCACGGATCTTGTCGAAATCAGACGGTTTGGCGCGCCCATCAAAGTGAATCGCGACAAAATCCCCGGCCGCTGTCAGGCGTCTGGCCTGAGCGATGATCCCTTCGGGATCTTTGTGACAAAGGAGAATATAAGCGATTCTAGCCATGGCAGCTGCAATAAACGCACGAAAGTGTCATTGTTTCCTGAATACAGCCAATGGCCGTTGAAAAGACAGAGTTTCTTTGCTTTTTTGTGACCTATTGCAGCTGTCCGGGCTTTTCGGACAGCAAAAGGAGGTTTTCAAGTTGGGTTTTCCCGGAACCTGGATGACGGAAAGCGAAAGCGTCGTTTACCGCGTCGTCCCGAAATGTGCTTGCTCGACCATCGGGCAGATCATGTATTATTCCGACCATGGCGTATTTTTCGATGGTGACATCCATGACGCGACCGGCGGCCTGCACAAATGGGCGATAGAGGGGAGCCAGCCAAAGATTGAAAAGGCGGTGAAGGGCCACAAGGTTCACGCCTTTACCTGTGTTCGCAATCCCTACACGCGGATCCTGTCGTCGTTCTTCGACAAGATTTGCGGGATTCAGCGCAACGGCAAACGCTATCGCGGAAATCTGGTGCCGCTTCTGGTACAGAAATACGGGATCGAGGTGGGCGGCGAGGACGGCAAGCAGGAGTTTGACCAGATCGCCAGCTTCCGCCGGTTCCTCTTGTTCGCCCGCGACACCATCCGCTGGAAAAAGCCCATGGAGCCAGACATTCACTGGTCGGCCATGGCAGGCCATGTCTCGACCTTTATCGTCAATGGCGGGCGCTATGACCAGATCTTCTTCACCGAGAAGTTCGACGACGGCATGGGCGCGGTGCTGAAAAAGATCAAAACCCGCCACAAGGTTGACCTGAAGAAGATCCCCAAGTTCAACGAAAGCGAAGGCCACGGGCCCAAACGGGCGCATCCGGTGGAAGATTATTTCGACGACCTGTCGCGCCATCTGGTGTGGGAAATTTACAAGCGGGATTTCCAACTGTTCAAATACGATTTCGACAATCCCGCCAACAAGATGCCAATCGGCGAGATCGATCTAGACGAGGTCCACGCCAAGCTGGGCGACTGATCCGGTGGCGGGATCTGGCAGAGCGCGGGCAAAAAGGCCCGCGCACGTCAGGTCCTCGCCTTATGCGCCAAGGCGCAACGGCTCAGGCGATGGGGCGCTGCCCCCAAACCCCCGGAGTATTGGACAAGGCGCAAGACGTCCGGGGCGCGCATCTTGGATTTGCGCCTTTCCCAATACTCCGGGGTCCGGAGCAGCGCCCCGGTGGGAACCGCCAGAGCCGCCGTTCAGATGCCTTCGACTTTCAACAGAATCTTGCCGACATGGCCAGAGCTTTCCAGTCGCCAATGGGCCGCCGGCGCCTCGTTCAACGGGTATTCGCTGTCGACCACGACCTTGAACGCCCCCTTGGCAATCAGCGGCCAGACATGCGTCTCCACCTGCGTGGCGATGCGGGCCTTGGCCTGATCGGACTGCGGGCGGAGCGTGGAGCCGGTGATGGTCAGCCGCCGGGTCATCACCTCGGCGAAGTTGAGCTCTACTTTGGCGCCTTGCAGGAAGGCGATTTGCACCAAGCGCCCGTCATCAGCCAAGGCCTTGATGTTTTTTGGCAGATAGCTGCCGCCGACCATATCGAGGATCAGATCGAAGCCGCCAATTTTCTTGGCTTCGGTCAGGAAATCCTCATCCCGGTAGTTGAAGCAGCGCTCGGCGCCCAATTCCTCACAGGCGCGGCATTTCTTGTCGGTACCCGCGGTGGCAAAAACGCGGGCGCCCATGGCGCGAGCGATCTGAATGGCCGTGGTGCCGATACCAGAAGAGCCGCCATGCACCAAAAACCGCTCCCCAGCCTTCAGGCCGCCGCGCATCACGACGTTCGACCAGACTGTAAAGCAGGTTTCCGGCAGCCCGGCCGCCTCGCGCAGGGTCATGCCGGGCGGGATCGGCAGGGCGTGGTTTTCGTGGCAGACCGCATATTCGGCATAGCCGCCGCCGGGCAGCAAGGCGCAGACCTTGTCGCCAATCTTCCATCGGGTAACGCCCGGACCCACCTCGACCACGGTGCCTGACCCTTCGAGCCCCGGCAGGGGCGAGGCACTGGGCGGCGGCGCATAACTGCCAGCACGCTGCAACGCATCCGGGCGGTTTACCCCGGCATAGGCCAGCCGCAGGATGATCTGGCCATGCCCCGGCATTGGCACCGGCACGGAAACGGGTTGCAGCACATCCGGCCCGCCGGGCTGATAGATGGCCATGGCCAGCATGGAATCGGAAATGGTCATGGAATGTCAGCCTTTCATCTTGCCGGGCAGGTCTGCCACGCCATGTGGCGCGGTAATCCTTTCCAGAACCTTCATCGGCCCTTTGAAAAGCGCCTGAAGCCCCTGATTTTGTCGCATCCCGGCCTTTGCCTTTTCAAACTGCATCACATTTTCGATACGACGCTCCAGAAAGGCCCAGGTTGCCTCATCACCATCGGAGGTGTCGCCGAGCCAGTAAAGCACCGTCGCGCCATAAACGGCAGAGAGGCTGGCGCGTTTGGAATACCAGTTCAAGTCGCGTGAGGGATCGCCCAAGGCTGTCCAGATGGCGTCCGCAGTTGCCCAGATCAGCCCCGCGCCTTCAATCATATGCTGTGGCAACGAAAACAGCGCGGATCCGCGCCGGACAAGTTCCTTATCCGCAGCCTCAAGCCGCAGGCGGATGGCCAGCGCGATGCGGTCACGAAAACGCAAAGCTGCCAGATCACGGCCCGCCACAGCCTCGGTCATCGCGGCATCGCCCATCCGGTGATAGGCAACGGCAAGGTCAACTCCGCCGCGCGGAAAGAGCGCGCGGGCCAGACCCGGCTCTACCCCCGAATCGGCAATGGCTTCTGCAAGGCTGATCTCGGACCAACCATCAAAGGCCACATGCGGAAGTGCGGCCTGCAAAACCTGTGATTTTGCGCGTTCCATGCTGGTTTCCCGGTCCATTTACGCCCTCTCATCTGGCCAATGTAGACAAGCCCTGCTGCTTTTGCTATGGGCGCCGAGCCTGCACATTCAGTGCAACTCTAACTTAGGAAGGTGGTGACAACCACATGCAGG
>CALBSG010000004.1 GCA_937927675.1 uncultured Paracoccaceae bacterium
GCGGTGATGGACGGCCCCCATTCGGTTATCTTTGACGAGGCGGAGAACAGGCTTCACGCGCAAAAGGCGATCATGCGCTGGTGCCTTGGGGTCTGACCCTCTTCGGTGGTCTTCGACCGCTCATCGGGGACACCGACGAGCGGCGCAGCCGAACGAGGAGGGCTTGCGTCGGGCCGCGGCCTGACGCTTGATGGGGGCAGGCTGACAGGAGACCGCCATGCACGCCCCCACTTCCCATTTCATCCATTCCCTGACCGCTCTTTCGGCGATCCTTGGCAAGGCAGAGGCCCATGCCGAGGCGAAAAAGATCAAGCCCGATGTGCTGCCGCAAGCGCGGCTGATCGCCGATATGTTCCCGCTCTGGCGGCAGGTTACCATCGTGACCGACCACGCCAAGGGCGCGTCCGCCCGGCTGGCGGGGCTAGAAGTGCCGTCTTATCCCGACACCGAAACCACCGTGGCCGAATTGCAAGCCCGCATCGCCAAGACCATCGCCTTTCTCAAATCCATCCCCGACAGCGCCTATCAAGGGGCCGAGGCGCGGACCATTACCGTCAAGGCTGGCCCACGCGAGTTGACCTTCCCTGCGCTGCAATACCTGCACAGCTATGCGGTGCCGAATTTCTATTTCCACATGACGACCACCTATAACATCCTGCGCGCCAATGGTGTGGATGTCGGCAAGGTGGATTTCCTCGGGGGCTGAAACCCCATAGGCGATTGCGCGAGCGTCTTGCACGCCCGCGCAAAACCCGCCAACCTGCGGGTCATGAAGCCAGATCATCCCGCCCACGCTGCCCCGCCCGATGCCGCTGCCCGCAAGGCTGTGCGTCCTGTCATCTGCTATCCGGTTGAAGGGCTGCCCGCCCCCGATCTTGCCCCCTATCACGCGGCGCGTCCGGGCTGGCAAAAGGTGGGTGAGGTTCTGGTCCCCGCCCGCGAGGCGCGCTGTTTCGAGGCTCCCGCCGGGCATTTCTTCCGCATCACATCGGTGGATGGTCCGCAGGTTGGCGATTTGAACCTGTGGAACGCCCATGATCTGGGCGAGCGGTTCTTTTCGGGTAAGACCCGCGCTTTGCATGGCACCCATCTGAGTGCGGGCGACCGCATGTGGTCTTGCCTGCCGCATATGCGCGCCATGGCGACGATCACCGAAGACACGTTGGACTGGTATCAGTTTGATGCCTTCGGCGGTGGTGTACATGATGTGATTGGCACGCGCTGCGATCCCTACACGCATAATCTGCTCAGCCATGGCGGGCAGTATCACCATTGCTGCCATTCGAACCTGACCCGGGCCTTGGCTGACCGGACCGGGCTGCCGCTGCACCAGGCGGAGTTGCATGTGCACGATGTGTTGAACGTCTTCATGTGCACGGGCTTTACCCGCGACACTGGGCAATATTTCATGAAAGCGTCGCCGGTCCGGCCCGGAGACTTCATCGAATTCTTTGCGGAAATTGACCTTCTTGGCGCGCTTTCTGCCTGCCCCGGTGGGGATTGTTCGGCCGAACACTCCTCAGACCAGTCGGCCTGCCATCCGTTGTTGGTCGAGGTGTTCCGCCCTGTCGAACCGCCCAAGGGCTGGCAGCCGTCGCCTGCCAATGGTTATGACCGCAGCCACGGCCGGTAAGAGAGGGGGCTTTCTGCCCCCTCATGCCATTGGTTTTTGAACCAATGGCAAACCCCCGCGGATATTTGCGCCACGTTGAAGGGCCAAGCGTTTTTCAGGCGAAAGCCGCCTCTAGGGCCACTTCGACCATAGCGCCAAAGCTGGTTTCGCGCTGATCTGCAGGCAGCGCCTCATGGGTGAGGATGTGATCGGAAATGGTCAGCACGGCGAGCGCGCGGCGGCCGTGGCGGGCGGCGAGGTGGTAAAGTTCTGCCGCCTCCATTTCGACGCAGAGGGTGCCATGACGTTGCAACTGCTCTGACAGGTCGGGGCGTTCGTCATAGAAGGTGTCCGACGAATAGATCCCACCGACATGCACCGGCACGCCAATATTCAGCGCGGCCTTGTGGGCGGCAGATAGCAGGCCGAAATCGGCGCAGGGGGCGAAGTTCAATTCCTTGAAAATGCTGCGCGAGGGGGAGCCGCAGGTAGAAGCGGTTTGCGCCAGCACCACATCGCGCACGTTGACATGATGTTGCAAAGCCCCGGCAGATCCGATGCGGATCAGGGTTTGCGCGCCATAATCCTTCATCAACTCATTGGCATAGATCGACAACGACGGCATCCCCATGCCTGACCCGTGGATCGTTACCCGGTGACCGCACCATGTGCCGGTATAGCCCAACATGCCACGCACTTCGTTCACCAGAACCGGGTTTTCCAGAAATGTCTGCGCGGCCCAGCGGGCGCGATAGGGGTCGCCCGGCAAAAGCACGGTTTCGGCAATCTGCCCTGGTTTGGCACCGATATGGAATGTCATTCTGGGTCTCCCTTTTCCCGCGGCAGGCTATGCCAGACGCGGGTTCGGGAAAAGCCCTCAGACGTGGATATGCGCCTTGGCTTCGAACTGGTGACTGTTCAGGCAGAAGCTGCATTCCTGCGGGCGCGACAGCTCGCCCCGTTCCAGCACCAGTTTGCAGGCACCGCGATCATGGCAGGTTCCACAGGTTTCCAAAAGCTCCAGCCATTCGGCGTGGTCTGCCTTCACCTCTGCCTCGGACAGGCCGAAGATGCGGGCCATGGCGACAACCCGATCCGGCACATCGTGGGGCATGCGGACGAAGGCCTCAACCTGTGCTCGGCTCATGCCGAGATCGTCAAGGTCGCGGTCGGTCAGCGCGCTGACCTCGCGCACTTCGTTCCAGCGGTCGATAAGGGCTTTGATGCGTTCAAACATGACCGTCTCCTGATCTGCGGTTGCGGCCAATGTTCCTTGTTTTGCAGGGGAATCATTGATCTGGCGCAAATCAGGAGGTTTCCGGCAGCGGGAGTTGCCGAAAATCTGATGTAATCACATCATTCGGCGGCAATCGGCTGCTGATCCACCAACGCCACGATATCCAGCATGATGCGGTTCAGCTCGAAGTCCTTGGGCGTATAGACGGCAGCGACGCCCATGGCGCGGAGCTTTGCCGCGTCATCCTCGGGGATGATGCCACCGACGACCAAGGGAATATGGCCCAACCCGGCCGCGCGCATGCGGTCAAGCGTTTCAGTGATCAGCGGGATATGACTGCCCGAGAGGATCGACAGGCCCACGACATGCGCCTCTTGATCGGCGGCGGCGCTGACGATCTCGGCCGGTGTCAGGCGGATGCCTTCGTAGTGAATATCCATCCCCACATCGCGGGCACGGGCGGCGATTTGTTCGGCGCCGTTCGAGTGGCCGTCAAGGCCGGGTTTGCCGACAAGGAATTTCAGCTGGCGGCCCAGTTTCGACGACAGGGCGCTGACGGCTTCGCGGACCGGCTCCAACCCTTCGGTGCGGTTCGAGGGGCTGCGCGACACGCCGGTGGGCGCGCGGTATTCACCAAAGGCAGAGCGCACCATCGCGCCCCATTCGCCGGTGGTGCAACCGGCCTTTGCAGCAGCAATGGAGGCCGGCATGATGTTCTCGCCCGATGCCGCCGCCTGCCGCAATGCGGCGAGGGCCGCCGTGACGCGGGTTTCATCGCGGGCACTGCGCCAGTCTGCCAGCCGGGCCAGTTGATCGGCCTCTGCCGCCGCATCAACCACCATGATCGCCCCGTCGCCAGCGGTCAGTGGCGAGGGCGCCGCCTCGGTCCAGCGGTTGACACCGACGACCACGGTTTCTTTCGTCTCGATCTTGCCAATGCGCTCGGCATTGGCCTCGACCAGACGGCCCTTCATATAGTCGATGGCGGCAACGGCACCGCCCATGCTGTCAATCTGCGCCAGTTCCGCCCGTGCGCCGTCTTTCAGCGCATTCACCTTGCGGTCAATCGCGGGGTTGCCGTCAAACAGATCGTCATATTCCAGAAGGTCCGTCTCATAGGCCAGGATCTGCTGCATCCGCAGCGACCATTGCTGATCCCAAGGGCGCGGCAGGCCCAAAGCTTCGTTCCAAGCGGGCAATTGCACCGCCCGCGCCCGGGCCTTTTTCGACAAGGTGACGGCCAGCATTTCCAGCAAGATACGGTAGACGTTGTTCTCTGGCTGCTGCTCGGTCAGACCGAGCGAGTTCACCTGCACGCCATAGCGGAACCGGCGGTACTTGGCGTCGGTGATGCCGTAGCGATCCAAGAGGATCTCATCCCACAGATCGACAAAGGCGCGCATCTTGCAAAGCTCGGTGACAAACCGGATGCCTGCATTGACGAAAAACGATATTCTGCCGACCATATTGGGGAAATCTGCGGGGGAAACTTTCCCTTTCAGATCATCCAGCACCGCACAGGCGGTGGCCAGCGCAAAGGCCAATTCCTGTTCCGGCGTCGCGCCTGCCTCTTGCAGGTGATAGGAACAGACGTTCATCGGGTTCCATTTCGGCAGGTGCTTCTGCGTATAGGCCGCGACGTCGGTGATCATGCGAAGGCTGGGCTTCGGCGGGGCAATATAGGTGCCGCGCGACAGGTATTCCTTGATGATGTCGTTTTGCACGGTGCCTTGCAGGGCGCTGATGTCGGCCCCCTGTTCTTCGGCCACCGCGATATAAAGCGCCAAAAGCCAAGGGGCGGTGGCGTTGATCGTCATCGACGTGTTCATCTGTTCAAGCGGGATGTCCTTGAACAGCGCGCGCATGTCGCCCAGATGGCAAACTGGCACGCCAACCTTGCCGACTTCGCCCTTCGACAGGTCGTGATCGCTGTCATAGCCGGTCTGCGTTGGCAGGTCGAAGGCCACGGAAAGCCCGGTCTGCCCCTTCGCCAGATTGGTGCGGTACAGCGCGTTTGAGGCGGCGGCGGTCGAATGGCCCGCATAGGTGCGGAAAAGCCAAGGCTGTTCTTTTTGCGCGGTCATGGGCGGCCTCGTGAATCGGATCGGCAATTTTATTTCGCCAGATACCAGATAGGCGACATTTTCGGGCGCTGTCAATCGCTGCGCTGCGGCATTTTCGGCGAGGTATGGGCAATTTTGTCCGGCCTAAGGCGGTTTGACGCAGAGGCACTTTCCTGCCAGCTTGCGCCGATGTTCCGCGAGGTCACGCTTCCTTTCTGGCTTCTTGTGCTGATCGTCGGCTTTGCCGCCGTGACCTTTGCCTCGCATTTTCTGTTCCCCTCCGTCCGCTGGTTCTTTCGCAAGCGCGCGGAACGGGCGCTCGCGCAGCTGAATGCCCGGCTGGATCGGCCGATTGAATGGTTCAAGCTGGCCCGACGTCAGGACATGATCGTGCGGCTGTCCTATGACCCAAAGGTCATGGAGGCGGTGGCCGAACATGCGGCAGAAACCGGTGTGCCGGGTGCCGTCGCTTTTGAAGAAGCCCGCCGCTATGCCCGCGAAATCGTGCCGGGCTTTTCGGCGACGCTGTATTTCGGGGTCGCGACGCGGCTGGCGCGTTGGATCAGCCGCGGGCTTTATCGGGTGCGGATTGGCAAAGTGGACCCGGCTTTGGCCGGTGGTCTTGACCGCAAGGCCACGGTGATCTTTGTGATGAACCATCGGTCGAACATGGATTATGTCTTGGTGACTTGGTTGGTCGCCAATCGTTCGGCGCTGTCTTATGCGGTGGGGGAATGGGCGCGGATCTGGCCGTTTTCGCGGATGATCCGGGCGATGGGGGCCTATTTCATCCGGCGCGGCAGTCGCAATACGCTCTACCGTCGGGTGCTGGCGCGCTATGTTCAGATGGCAACCGAGGAAGGCACGACGCAGGCGATCTTTCCCGAAGGTGGGCTTAGCTTGGATGGTCGGGTCGGCGCGGCCAAGATGGGGCTTTTGAATTACATCGTCACCGGGGCCGGACCGGGCCGCGATGTGCTGTTTGTGCCGGTCGGGCTGGCCTATGACCGGGTGCTGGAGGATCGGGTTCTGGTCGCCGCGGGGCAAGCCGGACAGCGCAAGTTTCGCGCAGGCGTCGGCGCGATCCTGCGCTTTGCCGCGGCGAACCTGTGGCGGCGCTTGCGTGGCCGGTTCAAGGGCTTTGGTACGGCCGCGGTTGGGTTTGGCCCACCGATCTCGCTCAAAGCGTTCATGACGGCCAACCCGCAGGCTGCGACCGAAGCATTGGGCGCGCATCTGATGGCCGAGATCGAAAAGGTCGTGCCGGTATTGCCCGTGCCGTTGGTCGCCGCCGCGCTGCGGGCAGAACCGGTGGACCGCGCTGCGCTCTTGGCAAATGTGGCCTCGCTTGCCGCCCGTTTGACCGCGCTGGGGGCAGTGTTGAAACTGCCGCCACAGGGGATGCCGCAGGCGGTGGAGGAGGGGCTTGCCCCGCTTTTGGCGCGCGGTCTGATCGGCAGCGATTTGCGTGCCACACTCGGCTCTGCCGCGATTTTGGCCTATTACGCGGCCTCGGTCGAACAGCGTCTTGATCCTGTGTCTCCGGATAACGCTGCGATGCGGCGGACATAAAATTACAAATTCTGCGCTGCACCTATTGCATTATTGCGTCTGTGGGGTATCTCATTGCCGGAACCCGCCCCGATTCTGCGGCGCGGCACGATTTGCAAGGAGGCCCAAATGGCTTTGGATACCGCCCCGACGATTGCGCCCTATGACGCGCCGGTGAAGGATCTGTATGAGATCGGTGAAATGCCGCCCCTCGGTCATGTGCCGAAACAGATGTACGCGTGGACCATCCGCCGCGAGCGTCACGGGGCCCCGGAAGACGCCATGAAACTTGAGGTGGTGGATACCTGGAAGCTCGACAGCCAAGAGGTCTTGGTTTTGGTGATGGCGGCCGGTGTCAATTACAACGGCGTCTGGGCCGGTCTTGGTCAGCCAATCAGCCCGTTTGATGGCCATAAGCAGCCCTATCACGTCGCAGGTTCGGATGCCTCGGGCATCGTTTGGGCTGTCGGCGACAAGGTGAAGCGCTGGAAGGTCGGCGATGAGGTGGTGATCCACTGCAACCAAGACGACGGCGATGACGAAGAATGCAATGGCGGCGACCCGATGTTTTCGCCCAGCCAGCGCATCTGGGGCTATGAAACCAACGACGGCTCGTTCAGCCAGTTCACGCGGGTGCAGGCCCAACAGCTGATGCCGCGCCCGCGTCATCTGACGTGGGAAGAATCGGCCTGCTACACCCTGACGCTGGCCACCGCATACCGGATGCTGTTCGGCCACGCTCCGCATGATCTGAAACCGGGCCAGAATGTTCTGGTCTGGGGCGCCTCGGGCGGGCTTGGATCCTATGCGATCCAGCTGGTGAATACGGCAGGGGCAAATGCGATCGGCGTGATTTCCGATGAAACCAAGCGCGATTTCGTCATGTCGCTTGGGGCGAAGGGCGTCATCAACCGCAATGATTTCAAATGCTGGGGCCAGTTGCCGACGGTCAACAGCCAAGAATACAACGACTGGCTGAAAGAGGCCCGCAAGTTCGGCAAGGCGATCTGGGACATCACCGGCAAGGGCGTGAACGTCGACATGGTCTTCGAACACCCCGGTGAGCAAACCTTCCCCGTCTCGTCGCTGATCTGCAAAAAGGGCGGCATGGTGGTGATCTGCGCCGGGACCAGCGGGTTCAACTGTACCTTTGACGTGCGCTATATGTGGATGCACCAAAAGCGCCTGCAAGGGTCGCACTTCGCCCATTTGAAACAGGCGGCGGCGGCCAACAAGCTGATGTGCGAGCGCCGGCTTGACCCCTGCATGTCCGAGGTTTTCCCTTGGGCCGACATTCCCAAAGCGCACACCTTGATGTGGAAGAACAAGCACAAGCCGGGCAACATGGCGGTGCTTGTGCAGGCGCCGACGACGGGCCTGCGCACCTTCGAGGACGCTTTGGAAGCCGGGCGCAATCGCTGAGCGTGCTAGGCTGAACCCATCTGCAAACAAGGCCGCAGTTCCAAAGACTGCGGCCTTGTCTTTCGATATTTGCGCACTATTGCCCGGACTCTTTGCACACGCAGCGCTAGACTGTTTTCAGAATCGACACAATCTTGGGGCGAGCCGCCGACCATCTGGCGCAGGCCTGAGACAAGCTCGATGGTACGATAACAGTGTTGACGGGGGGCCTTATGCGCCATGAATGGGTTTTTGATGTGCTGCGGGATCTGAAAGCCTATGCACAATCAAATGGCCTTCCCGCTCTGGCGGCAAAGGCAGAGGAGGCGCTGACCATCGCCCGCGCCGAGATTATCGCCCTGCCGGCAAGCGAGGCGGGTGCGGATCCCGGTCCCGGCGCTCCTCCGATCAGTGGACGTCGGCACTAGCGCTGGGCGTCGGCGGCTCTGGTCCTTTGCGGGGCAACCCCCTATGGTCTGCGCATGCTTCCGACCCTTACCTTCTCTGACGATCAGGCCGAGGCCTATGACCGCGTTGCGGCCAGCCTTTTGTCTATGGGCATCGACCTTGCCGAAGGTGTGCTGACACCGCGCGCCGAAGGCAAAGCCTCGGTTTTGGCGGTGATCGGCAAGGCTGGCTCGGGTAAGACCATGCTTTTGGCCAGCCTTTACAAAGCTATGCAGGCCGCCGGTGTCGATATCGTTTCGGGCGATTACGAAGGTCGCCGCCGCAAGGACCGCCGAACACTGGCCATTCTGGCCCCCACGAACAAGGCCGCCTCGGTGCTGCGGTTGCGCGGCGTGCCGGCGACCACCATTCACCGCATCCTCTATACCCCCGTCTATGACCCGCAATATGAAAAGATCGCCGAATGGCTGACAGGGCAGGGGCCGCGCCCCTCGGTCGAGGCGGAAGGGCTGACGGAACTGGCGCTTGACCGGGCCAAGGCGTTTTATGATCAGGTCGCCTCCATCCCCGGTGCCTTGGCTGCGGCTGGCCTGCGCGGCAGCGATTTCATCAAGGGCTGGAAGCGCCGTGAAGAACCGCTGGATGTCGGCTTTGTCGATGAAAGCTCGATGCTGGATGAACGCCAGCTCGACGATCTGCGCGAAATCTTCCCCGCCTTGGTTCTGTTCGGTGATCCCGCACAGCTTGCCCCCGTCGGCCAAAGCGGGGCCATGGTCTTTGATCGGCTGGCCGAACCGCTGAAGTTGAACCTGCACCGCATTCACCGGCAAACGCAGGACAATCCGATCCTTGATCTGGCCCATGCTCTGGCGGACGAGCGGGTGGGGTTCGACGATTTTGAACGTCTGGTCGAAGATACCGCCAAACGCGATGACCGTGTGGTCTGGGCCGAACGGGTGGACGCCGATCTGATGGCGCGCAGCCCGGTGCTGGTCTGGCGCAATGCCACCCGCATCCGGTTGATCACCGCCTTTCGCGCCGCCTATGGCGCGCCCGAGGATGATCTCATGCCGGGCGAACCTCTGATCTGCGATGGCATCGAACTGCCACTGAAACACCGCAAGAAGCGGATCGACCTTGAGGCGCGCGGCCTCATCAAAGGCGCGCAGGTCATCTACCTTGGCCCGGGCAATCGAACCGGTTTTGCTAAACTCCATGTCATGGGGGCCGAAGAGCCGCAGCTTTCTGCCGCCTCGATCATCAAGATCGAACGCCCGGACGAAGAAGAGCCCTTCATCCCGCATGCCGCCACCATGGGGGCGGCCTTCCTGCATGGGGCTGCGGTGACGATCCACAAGGCACAGGGCAGTCAGTGGGAAAACGTGCAGGTCTTTGCGCCCGATCTCTACGCCGCGGCCGCCGCCGGTCGCACAGAGGCCGGGGTGCCCTTGTGGAAACGTCTGGCCTATGTCGCGATCACGCGCGCCAGGAAGCGCCTCTACCTGAGCCACGCGCAGACCCGCATGCTGCACGGCCAGACCCGCTACAACCTGAGCAGCCGCTTCCTCGACGAGCTGCCCGAGTCCTGCCTGAAATGGATCAGTCCGAAGCAGGGCGGCTGGGGCACGGGACTCGGGCGCGGCGGGTCCGGTCAGGGTGCTGCTTCGGCGCAGCCGGCCTGGGGCCGCAGCGGCCTCGGTGACTCGGGCTCAGGCCGTGGCGGCAAGGAGGCGGCCTACAGTGGCGCTGGCAGCGTGCCGGCGCAGAAGTCCGCGCCGGCGCACGGCATCCGGGTCGGCATGAAGGTGTTCCATAACAAGTTCGGCGAGGGCAAGGTGCTGACGGTCGAAGGGCAGGGCGACGATGCACGGGCCCAGGTCAACTTTGCCCGTCATGGCAGCAAGTGGCTGGCGCTGGCGATCGCCAAGCTGACGCCGGTCTGAAGTTCTGCCTGAAGCCCCTGTGCTGCTTCAGCAGACTTTGTTGCCGTGGCGCAGCACCCG
>CALBSG010000005.1 GCA_937927675.1 uncultured Paracoccaceae bacterium
GATCTGGACCTGCGATCTGACCAACCGCTACATCGAGATCAACGCCGATTACCGCTCGTGAAGATCGTCCTCGTCTCCGCCGTCGCCCTGATCGACCCTGATGGCCGCGTGCTTTTGGCACAGCGGCCCGAGGGCAAGTCACTGGCAGGGCTTTGGGAGTTTCCCGGTGGCAAGGTAGAACTTGGCGAAAGCCCCGAGGTGGCGCTGATCCGCGAGTTGCGCGAAGAACTGGGGATCGAGACAAAGGCCAGTTGCCTTGCGCCGCTGACCTTCGCCAGCCATTCCTATGACGACTTTCATCTGCTGATGCCGCTCTTTGCCTGCCGCCGCTGGGAAGGCATGGCAACCGGGCGCGAGGGGCAAAACCTTGCGTGGGTCCGCCCCGAACGCCTGCGCGATTACCCCATGCCGCCCGCCGACCTGCCCCTCATCCCGATTCTGCGGGACTGGCTCTAACTTTAGATCTTCGCCAGCACACCACAACTATCGTTAGAATGATCGCACTTCGCGCGAATCGGTCCTAGAACCGTCCTAACAGTGGCTGGTAAGGGACTGGACACATGCTGCGCACCATCACCATAGGAAGTTGCGTTTCCGTTCAGGGGCTTTTCGTCGCCCACATGCCGGACGGCAAGATCATGATCAAGGTCGATGACAAAACCTTTGTCGGCACACCAGTACAGAAGACGTCTCAGGCGGCATAAATACCATCGAGCAGAACAAAAAAGGCCGGGGCTATGCACCCCGGCCTTATTCTTTTCTGACCCGTGAGGATCAGTCCAGCGTCCGCTGGACCTCCTCGCGTTCGAAGATTTCGATGACATCGCCTGCGCGAATGTCTTCGTAACGCTCGAATGCCATCCCGCATTCCTGACCAGAGATGACTTCCTTCACCTCGTCCTTGAAGCGCTTCAGCGTCTTCAGCGTGCCTTCGTGGATCACCACGTTGTCGCGCAGCAGGCGGACGCCAGCCGAACGACGGGCGACACCTTCGGTGACCAAGCAGCCGGCAACCATGCCAACGCCGGTAACCTTGAAGACCTCTTTGATCTGCGCATAGCCGATGAAATGCTCGCGCACTTCGGCCTTGAGCAAGCCCGAGGCAGCTTTCTTGATGTCATCCACCAGATCATAAATGATCGAGTAGTAGCGGATCTCGACACCCTTCTGGTGGGCGCTGTTGCGGGCCGATGCATTGGCACGCACGTTGAAGCCGATGATCGGGCATTTGCTGGCTTCGGCCAGCGACACATCCGTATCGGTGATCGCGCCGACGCCCGAAGACAACACGCGTACGCGGACCTCTTCGTTGCCAACCTTTTCCAAGGCTTGCACGATGGCTTCGGCAGAGCCCTGCACGTCGGCTTTCACCAGAACCGGCAGTTCGGCAACGTCTTGATCGGCCTTGGCCTTGGCCATCAGCTGTTCCAGCGTGGTTGCAGCCCCGGCAGCGGCGCGCTTGTCTTTCGCGGCCTTGATCCGGTAATCGGCGATCTCACGAGCCTGTGCTTCGGTTTCCACTACGTTCAGCGTATCGCCTGCCGAGGGGGTGCCCGAAAGGCCCAGAACCTCGACCGGAACCGACGGGCCGGCTTCGGCAATCGTCTCGCCCTTGGAGTTGATAAGGGCACGCACCTTGCCCCACTGCTCGCCGACGACAAAGATATCGCCTTTGCGCAGGGTGCCGTTCTGCACCAGAACGGTGGCAACCGGGCCACGGCCCACATCGAGCTTTGCTTCGATGACGGCACCAGCGGCCGAACGGTTCGGGTTGGCACGCAGTTCAAGGATTTCCGCCTGAAGCCCAATCGCTTCCAGCAGGTTGTCCAGACCCATGCCGGTTTTCGCCGACACTTCGACGTCCTGCACGTCACCCGACATCGCTTCGACCACGATTTCGTGTTGCAGAAGGTCAGTCCGCACCTTGGTCGCGTCTGCGCCGTGCTTGTCCATCTTGTTGATGGCCACGATCAACGGCACCTTGGCGGCCTTGGCATGAGCAATCGCTTCAACCGTTTGCGGCATGACGGCATCGTCGGCCGCCACAACCAGCACCACGATATCGGTGACATTCGCACCGCGGGCCCGCATCGAAGTAAAGGCCGCGTGACCGGGGGTGTCGAGGAAGGTCAGAACCTGACCACGCTCGGTTTTCACCTGATAAGCACCGATGTGCTGGGTAATGCCACCGGCTTCGCCCGACACAACATTGGCCTTGCGGATCGCGTCCAGAAGGCTGGTTTTGCCGTGGTCAACGTGGCCCATGATCGTCACGATCGGCGGACGGGTGACCAGATCGGCGTCATCATCCTTGACGGTTTCGATCGCCTGTTCCACGTCGGCATCCGACACGCGAACCGCCTTGTGGCCAAATTCTTCGATCACCAATTCTGCGGTGTCTGCGTCAATGGCCTGGTTCATCGTGACCATCATGCCCATTTTCATGAGCGACTTGACCACATCGGCAGCACGTTCAGCCATACGGTTTGCAAGTTCCGAAACCACAATGGTTTCCGGCAACTGCACATCGCGGAACTGCTTTTCGGGCTTGTTGCCAAATCCCATTGCCTTGTTACGGGCTTTTTCCTGCTTGCGCTTCATGGCAGCAAGGCTGCGCGTGCGCCCGCCTTCACCATCCAGCGCCGAAGACAGCGTCAGCTTACCAGCGCGGCGACCTTCGTCACCCTTGGCCTTGGCGTTGCGTTCACGCTCTTCGCGTTCACGGTCGGTCTTGCGCGGCGTCGGCAGGCCGGGCTTCGACGAAGCCGGGCCGCGTTCGTCTGCACCACCAGCGGCCGGAGCGGCAGCGGGCGCATTACGACCAGAGCGTGCGGGGGCAGCCGGTTCAGCTGCAGGGGCCTCTGGCGCTGCGGGCTTGCGGCGCTGGGTGCCCAGAATATCAGCCTTACGCTGTTCGGCGCGGGCTGCGGCCTCGGCAATCGCGGCCTGCTTGGCACGCTCTTCCTCTTCGGCCTTGGCACGCAGAGCAGCTGCGCGAGCGCGATCTTCGCGATCCTTGGCCTCGATCTCTTCGCGGCGGCGCTGGCGATCTTCCTCGCGGGCACGCTCGTCTTCAGCGCGCTTGGCAGCGTCCTCCTGCTCACGCGCCTTGGCGGCGCGCAGCGCGGTCAGACGGCGCTCCATCTCGGCATCGGAAATCCCGGCGGGGCGTTTCGACGGATCGCCAAGATTCGGGCTCGATGAAGCCGTGCCACCACCAGCGGCGGCGGGTTTCCCCGGCGTCGGCACCACAACGCGCTTGCGTTTGGTTTCAACCACAACAGCGTGCGTCCGGCCGTGGGAGAAGCTTTGCTTCACCGAACCGGAACGAGGTGTGCCACCCAAGCCGAGGGGTTTCTTGCCGTCAGTATCGCTCATGCGTCCTACTTATCCTTCATGGCGGTCTCACCGCCGTCCTGCTTTTCAACCTGCACCCGCAGGCCAGAAAGCCTTGCCGCTTCCTCTACAACACGGTGCGTGAGTCCACCAGCGCCAAGCGCCGCGTGTATTGCACGTTCGCGACCGAAAGCCAAACCCATTTCCCCAGCCGTCAAAAGGCCGATGAAGCCGCCCTCGCCTTCCGGCGGGCGCAGCTTAGTCTTGCCACGTTCTGATCCGTCCGAGGCCTGCACCAAAACCCGTGCCTTGCCCGATCCAAGCCAGTCCTTCACTTTTTCATAACCCATCACAGCGGCATTGGCCTTGCGGCACATGCTGATGAGATCAACCACCCGGCGCGCCAGCAAAGACTCGACCAAATCGGCCAAACCGTCAGGCACTTTGACCGGCTGACGTGCTGCCCGTGAGAACAGTCCCTTGGTTGCCGCCTTTGTGATGGCCGCACGGTCCGCGGCAACATAGATGCCGCGCCCCGGAAGGCGGCCCAGAATATCCGGCACCACCATATTATCAGGCCCAATACAGAATCGCACCAGACCCGCCTTGGGCTGGCTTTCCCCGGACACAATACACTTGCGTTCGGGGTCGTCCTGTTCTTTTTCCCGGCCGCCGCGAGTCACGGACAAAGCTCCGAGACCTGAGATCAGGCCTCGGCCTCCTCGTCAGAGTCGTCGCCGTTTTCTTCGGCCGCTTCCATCGCGGTCGGATCAACCCAGCCCAGCATGACGCGTGCGGTCATGACCATAGTTTGCGCCTCTTCCAGCGAGACGTCGAACTTTTCAAGCACACCTTCGTCTTTCTTGCGCTGGCCATTCTCGGTGGTCCAGCCGCCCGCCAACTCCCAGTCGGCACAGGTCGCAAAGTCTTCCAGCGTCTTGATGCCGTCCTTGGCCAGCGCTTCCAGCATCTGGGGCGTCAGGCCTTCGAAGTTGATCAGGCTCTCCTCGAGGCCCATCGCACGGGCAGCGGCAAGCGCCTTCTTGGCCTGCTCCTCCAGATAGTCGCGAGCGCGGGCCTGAAGTTCACCCGCAGTGCCTTCGTCGAACCCGTCGATCGACAAGAGTTCGTCTTCCTCGACGTAAGCGACTTCTTCCAGATTGGTGAAGCCTTCCGAAACCAGAAGCTGCGCCATCATCTCGTCCACATCCAGCGTGTCCATGAACAGCTTGGTGCGTTCAGCAAACTCGGCCTGACGGCGGATCGATTCGTCGGATTCGGTCACGATATCAATATCAAGGCCGGTCAACTGGCTGGCCAGACGCACGTTCTGACCGCGGCGGCCGATGGCCAGTGACAGTTGCTCATCCGGAACGACGACTTCGATCTTGCCAGCTTCTTCGTCGATCACAACCTTCGACACTTCAGCCGGTTGCAGCGCGTTCACAAGGAAGGTCGCCTGATCGCCATTCCACGGAATGATGTCGATCTTTTCGCCCTGCAGTTCGTTCACAACGGCCTGCACGCGGCTGCCGCGCATACCAACGCAGGCACCAACCGGGTCGATCGAGTTGTCATAGGAGATCACGGCAATCTTGGCGCGCGAACCCGGATCACGGGCAACAGCCTTGATCTCGATAATGCCGTCATAGATTTCCGGCACTTCCATCTTGAAGAGTTCTGCCATGAACTGCGGATCGGTGCGCGACAGGAAGACCTGCGGCCCGCGCGGCTCGCGGCGGACGTCCTTGATGTAGCAGCGGATACGATCACCGGGACGATAGGCTTCGCGGCCGATCTTTTCGTTGCGGCGCAGGATGGCTTCGCCACGGCCGATGTCGACGATGACATTGCCATATTCTTCGCGCTTGACCTGACCGTTGATGATCGAGCCTTTGCGGTCCTTGAATTCTTCGTACTGACGGTCACGCTCGGCTTCGCGGACCTTTTGCAAGATCACCTGCTTGGCAGATTGCGCGGCGATACGGCCCAGATCAACCGGCGGAACTTCGTCAATCACTTCGTCGCCGATTTGCGGGTCAGCGAGGTAAGACTTGGCCTGCTTCACAGTCAGCTGCGCGTGGTGATTTTCCACCAGCTCGTCTTCGACCACGGTGCGGATGCGGGCAAAGGTGGCACGGCCGGTCTTGCGATCGATCTTCACCCGGATGTCCATATCGGCGCCGTAGCGCGACTTCGCGGCCCGGGCGAGACTGTCTTCCATCGCCTGGATCACCAGATCCGGGTCGATCATCTTCTCACGCGCCACCGCCTCGGCGGTTTGCAGAAGTTCAAGCTGGTTGGCTGACGTAATCGCCATGGGTCTTCTCCCGGCCTAGTGTTTGTATTCTAGTGTTTGGTATCTTCGGGGGTGTCGTCGTCGTCATCCCCGGCGTCTTCAATCTCGTCGAACTGCGATTCGTCGATCACGCCGCTGGCCTTTTTCTGGCGCAGCATTTCAGTGATCAACTCGTCGGTGAGAATCAGTTTGGCATCCGACAGCCAATCGAACTGCAGACCGATGATGACGGGCTCTTTGCCTTCATCCAGCGCAATCAGAACTTCGTCGCCCTCAACCCCCGCAAGCGTGCCTTTAAAGCGGCGGCGGCCGTCGATCAGCTCGGTCGTCTCGATCCGGGCCTCCCAGCCTTTCCACATCTCAAAGTCTTTCAGACGGGTCAGCGGGCGGTCGATGCCGGGGGAAGAAACCTCCAGCACATAATTTTCTTCAATCGGGTCTTCGACGTCCAACACCGCAGAAATCGCGGTCGAGATGTCGCCGCAATGGTCCACTTCAATCCCGCCGTCGGGTTTGTCGGCCATGATCTGCAACGTGCGCGTCGCCCCGCCCATCAGACGGATGCGCACCAGTTCGAATCCCAGACCCTCGATGACGGGCTGGATGATATCGGCCAGACGGCGGTCCATGGCGGTTTTAGCGATCAGATCGGACATGCGTATCCCAAGAAACAAAAAACGGGCCCGAGAGGCCCGCCGTGACTTTCGGTAGCCTCAGGTGTGGACCCCGAAACCTCTATTAACGGCGGATATAGGCCCTTCCCCCCGCCATTGCAAGCCTAGAAGCGTTCAGCATGGCCCGCACCGCTGGCTTGGACGCTTTTGGGTTTGCCTTGGACCAACACATCAGGGCGATGATATACTCCAAACCAGTTGTATTTTTTTGATCGCTGATGACCAAATGTCTGCAGAGATGCAGAAGGTCCTTTCGAGGCGATCTGTTGTTGTGTGGGGTGCCGTTGTGCGAACCGGCGATGAAATGGCAGAGTTTGCCATCAATTTCCTTTTGACCGGCCGCGGCCCACCGCGACGGCTGGCCTCGGAATTGGCAACACGTTGGCCCGCGCGGCCGGCACTGGAATATGTGCTTGTGCTGTCTTTGGCGGCCAATGGGATCGAAGACACGTTCACCGGAGATGAGACAGGTCGGCTGGCACAGGAGGCTTGGCGCATGGCGGCGCTGGTGGGGGTGGATCTGTTTGACGCCCAGTCGCTTGGCCTGCCGCATCAAACCGGGGCGGACCTGATCGCCTATTGGCAAGTGCATGACCCGGATTTCACGCCACTTTAGCCCGACCCGCCAATAGTGACTTGTCGCGAACCATCGGGCGGGCCACTCTGCCCCGGCAGATCAGCCGGAGGCCAAGATGAACGGCGCGCAGTCCCTTGTGAAAACGCTTTTGTCGTCGGGCGTCGATGTTTGTTTCGCCAATCCGGGCACATCCGAGATGCATTTCGTCGCCGCGCTGGACGATCACCCGGACATGCGCTGCATCCTGTGCCTGTTCGAAGGCGGCACCTCGGGCGCGGCGGATGGCTATTATCGGATGTCGCGCAAGGTTGCCGCGACGCTGCTGCACCTCGCGCCTGGGTTCGGCAATGCCTTTGCCAACCTGCACAACGCCCGCAAGGCGCAGTCCGGCGTGGTGAATGTGATGGGCGAACACGCCACGTATCATCTGCGCCATGGAAGCCCGCTCAAAGGGGATACGGCAGGAATTTCACAAGCGATTTCGCATTGGACCCGCACCAGCGCCGATGCCGCCCAAGTGGCCGCAGATGGGGCAGCAGCTGTTCAAGCTGCCCGCAGTCTGAACGGCCAGATCGCGACGCTGATTCTGCCCGCCAATACGGCTTGGGAGAAAGGCACAGCCCCGGCGACGGCTCTGGCCGCCCCTGCCCTGCGGCTGCCGTCGCAGCCCCAGATCGCCGCTGCCGTGCGCGCCCTGCGCCTGCCCGGTGCTGCGCTGATGATCGACGGCGAAGCGCTGTTCACCGAGGCCGCATCGCTTGCCGCCCGCATCTGTGCGGCCACCGGGGCACGGCTGATGGCCCCCTTCTTTGCGGCCCGCGCGCGGCGCGGGGCCGGGTCGGTCAAAATGACGCGATTGGCCTATGAGGTGGATTTGAACATCGGAATTCTGGCTGATGTGAAAACGCTTGTCCTTTGTGGCGCCCAGCGCCCAACAGCCTTTTTCGCCTATCCCGGCAAGCCCAGCCTGCCTGAAGCCCCCGGCACCACCGTCTTGGACCTTGCCGATCTCACCATGGACATCCCCGGCACCCTTGCTGCCATGGCCGACGAAATCGGCCCCTTGCCCGATCTGCCCGCGGACGCGCGACACCCCTTGGCGCTGCCGCCTTTGCCAAGCGGCACCCTGACACTGGAAAAGGTCGGCACGACGATTGCCCATCTGATGCCCGAAGATTGCGTGGTGGTGAATGAAGCCATCACCTCTGGCGCGCCGGTCGCCGGACCGCTGCAAACCGCGCGCGGGCATGACTGGCTGGTGACAATGGGCGGGTCCATTGGCGCAGGGCTTCCGACCGCCGTCGGCGCAGCCGTCGCCTGCCCGGACCGCAAGGTCCTGTGCCTGTCAGGCGATGGATCGGCCATGTACACGCTGCAATCCTTGTGGACGATGGCGCGCGAGGGGTTGGATGTCTGCACCGTCATCTTTGCCAATGACACCTATCGCATCCTGCACGGCGAGTTGGAAAACGTCGGCGCGCAAAAACCCGGCCGCAACGTGGCGCGGATGTTCGACATGGTGGACCCGACACTGGATTGGGTCGCGCTGGCCAAGGGCCATGGCGTACAGGCCCAGCGGGTTGAAACCGCCGAGGCCTTTAACGCCGCTTTCGCCGAAGCCATGACAACAAAAGGCCCGCGCCTGATCGTTGTGCCTTGCTAGGGCCTTAGCCGTTTTCGCGCAAAATGCTGCCCGCCAGATACAGCGACCCACAAATCAGCACCCGGGCCTCGGGGCTTTTGGCGGCAATCTCTGCCAAGGCTTCGGCCACCGATGCGGCCGTCACGGCCGCAATCCCTGCGGACAGCGCCGCATCGCGGGTTTCTTCCGCCGGAAGGGTGTTCTTTTCACCGGGGATCGACACGGCATGCAGCTGTTTCACATGGGAAGCCAGCGGGCGCATGTAGCCCGTGACATCCTTGGTGTTCAGCATCCCGCAAATCAGGTGCGTCTCGCGCGGGGGCATCCGTGCCAGCGTGGATGCCACCGCCTCGCCGCCCGCGGGATTGTGCCCACCGTCCAGCCACAGCTCGACCTTCGGCGCGCTGTCCACCAGCGGACCCTGCCGCAGACGCTGCATGCGGGCGGGCCAATAGGCGCGCGTCACCGCCGCCTCGCAGGCCGCCTCATCCCGGCCCAGCGCCCGCAGAGCCGCAATCGCGGCACCCGCGTTTTGCACCTGAAACGGGCCGGGCAGGTTCGGCAAAGGCAGATCAAGAAGGCCGTTCTCATCCTGAAACACCAGCCGCCCATGCTCTTCACGGACATGCCAGTGTTGGCCATAGGCAAGCACTGGCGCGCCCAGACGCGCGGCTTTCGCCTCGATCACATCTAGTCCCGCGTCTTCCTGCGGGCCAACGATCACAGGCACCCCCCGCTTGATGATGCCAGCTTTTTCGCCAGCAATCTCGGGCAGGGTTTCCCCCAGATATTGCTGATGGTCGATCGACACCGGGGTGATGATGGTCAGCGCCGGACGATCGACAACATTTGTCGCATCCAATCGCCCCCCCAAACCCACCTCCAGCAGCGTGAAATCCGCAGGCGTCCGGGCAAACGCCAAAAACGCCGCGCAGGTGGTGATTTCGAAAAATGTGATCTCATCAGGGCCATTGGCCGCGACACATTCGTCCAGCAGCGCGGTCAAGGCCGGTTCCGAGATCAACTCACTCGCCAGCCGGATCCGCTCGTGAAACCGCGCCAGATGCGGCGAGGTGTAGGCATGCACGGTCGCACCGCCCGCCTCCAGCCCCGCACGGATCATCGCCTGCGTGCTGCCCTTGCCATTGGTGCCCGCGATATGGATCACCGGCGGCAAGGACCGCTCTGGATGGCCCAGCTTTGCAAGCAACCGATGCACCCGGTCCATCGTCAGGTCGATAACCTTCGGATGCAGCGTCATCATCCGCTCAAGGATCAGATCAGAGCCATTCATGGGCGCGCTCACTTCGCGTCAGCCGCCACAGCCAGATCGCCGGGGGGCGGCAAATCGCCCTTCACGGCAGGCGACAGGCCCATCAGCATACGCAGGATGGTCACAAGCTCTTCGCGGAGCGCTTTGCGATGCGTCACCCGGTCCAACATGCCGTGGTCGAGCAGATATTCTGCACGTTGGAAGCCCTCGGGCAGCTTTTCGCGGATGGTCTGCTCAATCACGCGGGCCCCGGCAAAACCGATCAGCGCGTTTGGCTCGGCAATCTGCACATCCCCCAGCATGGCATAGCTGGCCGTGACGCCGCCGGTCGTCGGATGGGTCAGCACAACAACATAAGGCAGCCCCGCCTCTTTCAACATTTGCACCGCCACGGTCGTACGCGGCATCTGCATCAGCGAGAGGATCCCCTCCTGCATCCGCGCGCCACCTGCGGCAGAAAACAGCACGAACGGCCGCTTCAACTTCACCGCCCGCTCGGCCCCCGCCAGAATGGCATTGCCGACATAAAGCCCCATGGATCCCGCCATGAAGCTGAAATCCTGCGCTGCGGCCACGATGGGCGTGCGGCCAATATCCCCCTCGGCCACCAACATCGCCTCGCGCTCGCCGCTGGCTTTTTGCGCGGCTTTCAGCCGGTCGGGGTATTTCTTCTGATCGCGGAAATGCAAAGGGTCCGCTGGCGGTTCCGGCACCTTCACCTCGGTGAAAATACCACCATCGAACAGGCTGGTGAAACGGTCCCGCGGGCTGATCGCCATGTGGTGATCGCAGGAAGAACAGACGTTCAGATTGCCCGCAAGTTCGCGGTGAAACAGCATGGTCCCGCATTCCGGGCACTTGGTCCACAGGTTTTCCGGCACCTCACGGCGGGAAAACAGCGAGTTGATCTTCGGTCGGACGTAATTCGAAATCCAGTTCATCGCTTCTGCCCTGCAGTCATTTCAGGCCCTCAGATAGCCGGAGGGGGGGTGAATTGCAACGCCGGGGGCAGGCTTTGGGCAAGGACGCGCCCCTGATGGGCCGCAAAAGGGGGGCTGCGCGCGCGCCTCTGGCCCGCGGCCATTCACCCCGGCGGAGTATTTCAAAAGGCGCAAGACCCTTCATCTGGGCAAAAACACGCAAAGCGGCATGCCTGCATGCCGCCAAGCCGGAGGCTATCCGGCCAACAACTTATCTTGGGATTTGCCGATGATGCTTGCGGTCACAATCGCGCCTTCGGGTTGGTCGCTGGCAAAACTCACCTCGGTGAACTGCTCGGTCCGGCCAAGGCGTGGGCCCTCGGTCAGGATACGATGCATCGCGCCCTGCTGGGCGATCAGGTGCCGGGCCAGCGCGGCATCGCCTGCAGCGCGCAATCGGGCGGCGCGGGATTTGATCTCGTCTCCCGGGACGCGCGGCATGCGCGCCGCTGGCGTGCCTTTGCGCGCGGAAAAGGGGAACACATGCAGGAAGGTCAGGTCGCAATCGGTGACCAGCTTCAGCGAGTTATCGAACATGTCTTCGGTTTCCGTCGGGAAGCCCGCGATGATATCGGCACCAAAGATCATATCCGGGCGCAGGCGGCGGGCTTCTTCGCAAAACCGGATCGCATCATCGCGCAAATGACGACGCTTCATCCGTTTCAGGATCATGTCATCACCCGCCTGCAAGGACAGATGCAGATGCGGCATCAGACGCGGTTCGGTTGCGATGGCCTGCATCAGGTTTTCATCTGCCTCGATGCTGTCGATGCTGCTGATCCGAAGCCGCGGCAGATCGGGGACGAGGCGCAGGATACGCATCACAAGATCGCCAAGGCGCGGTTCCCCCGGAAGATCGCCCCCCCATGAGGTCAGATCCACCCCGGTCAAAACCACCTCGAGGAAACCTTTGTCGACAAGGCGCTGGATCTGCTCCACCACCACGCCCGCAGGCACCGAGCGGGAATTGCCGCGTCCGAACGGGATGATGCAGAAGGTGCAACGGTGGTCACAACCGTTTTGCACCTGCACATAAGCGCGGTGGCGGCCAAAGCCATCGATCAGGTGGCCCGCGGTTTCCTTGACCGCCATGATGTCATTGACCTGCACCTTTTCGGTGTCGCCAATGAAGTCAGCGGGCCGCAGGCTGTTCCACGTTTCGGCCTGCATCTTTTCGTGGTTGCCGATCACCCGCGTCACCTCGGGCATGGCGGCAAAGGTTTCAGGCTCGGTCTGGGCCGCACAGCCTGTCACGATCACCGGCGCGCCGGGATTTTCCCGTGCCAAGCGGCGGATTTCTTGTTTGGCCTTGCGAACGGCCTCGGCCGTCACGGCGCAGGTGTTCACCACCACGGCACCTTCGACACCAGCGGCTTCGGCCAGTTCCTTCATCGCCTCGGTTTCATAGGCGTTCAGGCGGCAGCCAAGAGTGGAAAACACCGGTGGGCGGAAATTGGGCAGGCTCATGCGTGGGTCACCAGAAATTCGGGTGAAAGCCAGCCGTCAAACACATGGGCCACCGGGCCGGACATCCAGACCCCATCGTCGCGCCAATCGATCTCTAGCACGCCGCCGTCAAGGTCCAGCACCACCCGCCGCCCCGTCAGCCCGCGCAGATGCGCCGCCACTGCGGTGGCACAGGCGCCAGAGCCGCAAGCAAGCGTAATGCCTGCCCCGCGCTCCCACACCCGCATACGCAGGCGGTCGGGACCGGTCAGGCTGGCAAACTCGACATTGGTGCGCTGGGGATAAAGCGGATCATGTTCGTAAGCGGGACCAACAGTGGGCAGATCCACCGCTTCGGCGTTTTCGACGAACAGCACGCAATGCGGGTTGCCCATGCCGACGGCAACCGGATCTCCGGCCAGGGGCAGGTGCAAGGGGTCGACCTGATGCGACAGCGGCACCGATTGCCAATCAAGTTGCGGCGCCCCCATGTTCACGGACACCCGGCCATCGGAAAGACGCAGGGCCGACAATCCGCCGCGCGCGGTCACCAGCGTCACCGCCTGCGTGCCCAACTGTCGCATCATGTAATCCGACACGCAGCGCGTGGCATTCCCACAGGCCCCGGCACGACTGCCGTCGTTGTTCCAGAAGTCCAAAGCGAAATCCGCGCTGTCCGAATCGCGAATCTCTGCCAGCTGATCGAATCCTACACCGCGGTTGCGGTCACCCAAACTGCGCGCAAGGGCGGGCGTGACGACCGCAGGCCGCCCCCGCGAGTCAATCACCACAAAATCATTGCCTGCCCCATGCATCTTCATGAAGCCAAGGCCGGAAGGGGTCTCATTCAGGTCCATGGGCCGCATATAAGCCGTCATCAAGGATTTTGCCAGCAATCTGCGTATTTTGCCCTTGACCCCACCGCCGCATCCCCCTAATCAGCGGCCGTGTCGTGGGCCGGTAGCTCAGTTGGTAGAGCAGCTGACTTTTAATCAGCGGGTCACAGGTTCGAATCCTGTCCGGCTCACCACTTCATCAACAGCGCCAAGCACTTACGTGCTTGGCGCTGTTTGGTTTTTATCAACCGAAACTCTGGGGCCTTTTAGACCACTGCTGGTCTGAAAACACGGGACTCTGAGGAATCGCGCCGGGCAGATGGGGCCATTGTGAACCGCAAACGTATCTTCCGCGCGGTTGACGATCAGCGCGACCTTCCCTCTATTCGCGCCGATTTCTGCACGAAGGTAGCCAAATGAAACGAACCTTGCGGCTGGGAGTAATCCTCTCCCTTGCGGTCTTTGCACAGACTGCATTCGCGCAGGATTTTGACAACGCCGCGGCACCCTCTGCAGAGGGTGATTCGTCGAGTGCATTGAATGAATGGTTGGTTTTGGCAAAGCAGGGTGACGCTGACGCTCAGAGCATGCTCGGCATGATGTATTCCGAAGGCGTGGGCGTTGCTGAAAATGACGCAGAGGCCCTGCGTTGGTACCATCTGGCGGCTGAGCAGGGCCATGCCAACGCGCAACTCGTGCTTGGCAACATGTATGACAAGGGCAAGGGCGTTCCCGAAGACGACACTGAAGCCGTGCGCTGGTATCGCCGCGCAGCAGAGCAAGGTCACGCCAATGCGCAAGTCATGCTCGGCGTCATGTATTCCAACGGCACGGGCGTTCTGCGCAATGACGTGCTGGCATTTATGTGGAGCAATATCGCTGCGGCATCAGGCAATAGTGCCGCACTGCCGATCAAGGCAATCTCTGCGACCAAGCTCATCCCCCAACAGCGTGCTGAAGCCGAGACCATGTCCAGCATTTGCATGCAAAGCAATTACAAGGACTGCGGATACTGATTCTGCGCCCATCTGCGGCTCCATCAACCTGCGTTTTTCAGCCCCGTTAGGCGCGATCTGGCGTTAGCCGCTATGTTTTTTCGGCAGGGGCCAGACGCTCAACCACCCGAAAGACCAACGGATTCAAAAGAATCGACACCAGCGCGCCCGCGACCACCAGCCCCTGCGCCGCGACCGGGACGATTCCTAGACCGACTCCCATCACGATGAGAATGAAGGAAAACTCGCCAATCTGCGCGAGACTGGCCGCGATGGTCAGTGCAACACCCTTGCCATGACCAAAGGCGCGCACGATTCCATAAGCTGCGGCCGATTTGACGCCGATAATGATGACCACCGTCGCCAAAAGGGCAAGCGGTGCGCTGAAAATCACCGACGGGTCAAAGAGCATCCCGACAGAGACAAAGAACAGAACCGCAAAAGCATCGCGCAAGGGCAGCGTGTCTTTCATCGCCTGCGCCGACAGACTTGAACCGGCCATGACCATCCCGGCGAAAAAGGCCCCCAAGGCAAACGAGACGCCAAAGAATTTCGCCGATCCCCAAGCCACGCCAAGCGCAATCGACAAGACCGAAAGGCGGAACAGTTCACGCTGGCCGGTATGCGCGACGTAATGCAAAATCCAAGGAATCACCCGACGCCCCACCCCCAGCATCAGGACGACAAAGGCGGCGACCTTGATCCCCGTGACCAAAAGCGTTGCCAGAACCGGGCCAACCCCCATTCGCGCGACCTCTGCCGCCTGATCGGCCAGCGGGGCAGCCTGACCGCCCAACAAACCCGCCAGCGGTGGTACCAGAACCAGCGTTACCACCATCACCAGATCTTCGACGATCAGCCAACCCACCGCGATTCGCCCGCGGTCTTCCTGCACCAGACCGCGTTCTTGCAACGCCCGCAGCAGCACCACGGTCGAGGCAACCGATAGCGACAGCCCAAAGACCAACCCGGCCCCGATGCTCCACCCCATCAGCCAACCCATACCCAGCCCCGCAAGGGTGGCCACACCGATCTGAACGATGGCGCCGGGAATCGCGATGGATTTGACCGAAAGCAACTCTCCCAGTTTGAAATGCAGCCCCACCCCGAACATCAGCAAGATCACCCCCATCTCGGCCAGTTCCTGTGCCAGATGCTGGTCAGCCACAAAGCCCGGCGTGAACGGCCCGATAATGACCCCGGCCATCAAATAGCCTGCAATCATCGGCAGACGAAGGCGATGGGCCAAAAGGCCAAAGGCAAAGGCCAGACACAGGCCGACGACCATGGTTGTCAAAAGCGGGGTATCGTGGGGCATCGGTCCTCATGAAATGGATGTGGGAATGGTCTAAAGGTAAGGCGGATTCCCGGTCACGCAACCGCATCATGCCATCGGGTGGATGAAGATTTGTGTCGGGTTGTTTCAAGCCCCGATTGACGGGGAAGACAGGCCTGCTACGCCTTGAGCATGACCTTGCCCCTTTTGCCCAACGCAACGGCCCGACGCCTGTTTCTGCATCACCACGCGCTGGCCGAGGCCCCGAGCGGCCCGGCCAAGGGGGCGGATCTGGCGGCGTTGATCCGTCGCATCGGCTTTGTGCAGGTCGACAGCATCAACACGGTGGAGCGCGCCCACCACATGATTCTGTTCAGCCGCCGTCAGACCTATCAGCCGAAAGCCCTGAAACCGCTTTTGGAGCAAGACCGCACAATGTGGGAGCATTGGACCCACGACGCGTCGATCCTGCCGATTGAAACTTTTCCTTATTGGAAACACCGTTTCGCCCGCGATGCCGACCGCTTGCATGCCAATTGGCGGCGCTGGTTCCGCGATGGGTATGAAGCGCAGTTCGACACCATCTTGCAACGCATTGCCAAAAATGGCCCGCTGACCTCGTCCGACGTCGGCGAAGGGGAAGCGCGCGGCAAGGGCGGTTGGTGGGATTGGCACCCATCAAAAACCGCGCTGGAATGGCTGTGGCGCACCGGGCAACTGGCCATCACCCGACGCGAGGGGTTTCAAAAGGTCTATGATCTGACCGAGCGGGTTATCCCTGAGGGCCTGCGGGCCGAAGAGCCGGATTTTCCGGCCAAGGTGGATTGGGCCTGCAACACGGCGCTGGACCAATTGGGCTTTGCCAACCCGGCTGAACTGCAAGCCTATTGGAACGCCCTTCCGAAAGAGGCGGTCGGCCCTTGGGTCAAATCCGCCTTGGCACGGGGCGAGGTGATTGAGACCCTGCTCGAAGGTGCCGATGGCAGCACCCGCAAGGTGCTGATGCGCCCTGCCAGCCTGACAGAACCGCCCGAGATCCCCCAACGGCTGCGGATTCTGTCGCCCTTTGACCCGGCCCTGCGTGACCGGGCGCGGGCCGAGCATCTGTTCGGCTTCTTCTACCGGATCGAAGTTTTCGTGCCTGAACCGAAACGCCGCTGGGGGTACTATGTCTTTCCGGTTCTGGAAGGCGACCGTCTGGTCGGTCGGCTGGATGCCAAGGCGCATCGGGCCGACGGCGTGCTGCGCGTCAAAGCCTTCTGGCCCGAAGCGGGTATTCGCCTCACCAAGGCGCGCATTGCCAAACTGGAGGCCGAATTGAACCGCCTTGCCCGCTTTGCCGCTTGCGAGCGGGTGGAATTTCTGCCCGGCTGGCAGCGCGACTTTCTCCCCCCTTTGTGAAAGCACCCCATGACCAATTCCGACTGCATCCTGACCATCAGCCGCCTGATCCCCGCCCCGCCTGCACGGGTCTGGCAAGCCTGGAGCCAGCCCGAACAGCTTGCCAACTGGTGGATTCCCGCGCCGTTGACCTGCAAGGTCGTGCAGCTGGACCTGCGGCCCGGCGGTGGTTTCGAAACCCTGATGCGCGAAGGCGATGGCGCGTTTCAACCGCATGTGATGGGCTGTTTTCTAGAGGCAATCCCGGAACAGCGGCTGACCTTCACCACCTGCCTTGGGGCAGGCTGGCAACCTTTGGAACCGTGGCTGGCGCTGACCGCGATCCTTGAGTTCAGCCCAGAAGGCACTGGCACCCGCTATGCGGCCCGCGTGCTGCACAAAACCGCCGCAGATGCCGCCAAACATGCCGAATTGGGCTTTGAGACAGGATGGGGCATGGTGCTGGATCAGCTGGCCGCCCATGTGCAGAGCGTGCCGACGGCCTGAAGATCAGGCACACCCCCGGTCAAAGCCGTCAATCGCCGCCATCGCCTCCTCGGCGGTTTCGACGAACTGGAACAGCGTCAGATCCTCGGGCGAGATCACGCCCGCCTCTGCCAGATGGTTCCAGTTGATGACGGTTTCCCACCATTCCTTGCCGAACAACAGGAAAGGGATGGGCTTCATCCGCTTGGTCTGAATCAGGGTCAGGCTTTCGAACATCTCATCCAGCGTGCCAAAACCGCCGGGAAAGATGCAAACCGCCGCCGCGCGCATCAGGAAATGCATCTTGCGAATGGCAAAATAGTGGAAGTTGAACGACAGGTCGGGCGTCACATAATTGTTCGGCGCCTGTTCATGCGGCAAGACGATGTTCAGGCCAATGGATTGACCCCCGGCTTCAGAAGCGCCGCGATTTCCTGCCTCCATCACGCCGGGACCACCGCCCGTGACAATGACATTCTGCTTGCCGTAAGATTCCATGCTGCGCTCGGTCATCATCCGGGCAAAGCGGCGGGCCTCGTCGTAATAGCGCGTCAGGTCGGCCAGCATAGGCGTGCGGGCCGCAGCCTTGTTTTCCGGTGCGGGGATCCGCGCGCCGCCGAACAGCACAATGGTCGATTCGATGCCACGCTCGTCCATGACCAACTGCGGCTTCAGAAGCTCCAACTGCAACCGCACCGGCCGCAGTTCCTCGCGCGTCATGAAATCGGGGTCGGCAAAAGCCAGACGATAGGCCGGTGCGCGGGTCTGCGGCGTATCAGGAATCCGATGTGCCGCCGCGATATCCTGATTTGAATCGCGGAACGGATGGGTTCTGGGTTCGTCTTTCATCGGCCTGCCGTCGTTTTTTGTCCGCTTGATTGCGCGGGGGGTCTTATAGCCATATAGACAACGCCGAACCGAGACCAACCGAAAAAGGGTGATCCCATGTCCCATGCCGCACTTGAAGCCGCCATCGAAGCCGCATGGGAGGCCCGCGACGGCATCACCACCGCCACCAAGGGCGAGGCTCGCGACGCCATCGAGGCGACACTGTCAGCCTTGGACAATGGCAGCTTGCGGGTTGCCGAAAAGCGCGGGTCAGACTGGCATGTGAACCAGTGGGCCAAAAAGGCCGTTCTGCTGTCGTTCCGCCTGACCGACATGTATGAAATCTCCGGCTCCAACGGCGGGTCGAACTGGTGGGACAAGGTGCCGTCCAAGTGGCATGGCTGGACCGAAGCCGACTGGCGCAAGGCCGCCTTCCGCGCGGTTCCCGGCTCCATCGTGCGCCGCTCGGCCTATATCGCCAAGGGCGTCGTCCTGATGCCGTCTTTCGTCAACATCGGGGCCTATGTGGATGAAGGCTCGATGGTCGATGGCTGGGCGACGGTCGGCTCTTGCGCGCAGATCGGCAAGAACGTCCACCTCTCGGGCGGCGTCGGCATTGGCGGTGTGTTGGAACCGATGCAGGCTGGCCCGACCATCATTGAAGACAATTGCTTTATCGGCGCACGGTCCGAGGTGGTCGAAGGCTGCATCATCCGCGAAGGCTCGGTCCTTGGCATGGGCGTGTTCATCGGCCAATCGACCAAGATCGTCGACCGGGAAACCGGCGCGGTGATGTATGGCGAAGTGCCCGCAGGGTCGGTCGTCGTGGCAGGTTCGATGCCGTCCAAGGGTGGCGTGAACCTTTATTGCGCCGTGATCGTGAAAAAGGTCGATGCGCAAACCCGCTCCAAGACCTCGATCAACGAACTTCTGCGGGACTAAGGTCATGCCTGACGCCGAAACGCCAAAGGAAAAGCCGACGAAGGTGAAACGCACGCAAAGCGTTTTCACCCTGCTGGTGCAGGTGGGCCGCAAAGACGGCGATGGGTTGCCAGAAAAGGCCACCGGCGGCGGGTTGATGATCTATGCCTCGGGCGTGGATGAGGCCGAAGCAGTGCGCGAAACCGTCGCCATCCTGAAAGAGGCCGATCTTGCCGTGCTGGAAGTCGAAGGTCTTGGCACCGTCGAAGAACGCGAAGCGGCAGGCGATGAGATCGACGGCGAAGAGCGCAAGCTGATGGGCCGCGCGCTGGCCGAAAACTCGGTTATCGTCGCCCAGATGACGCCGTTTTACGACTAAGAGCGTGTCAGGCGCTGCGCCGGGCGCCCCCCGCCCGGCCCAGCATCGCCATCAAGGTCAGCACCTCATAGGCTTGCAGCATCCGGCAGGGGGCGGCATCGTTTGGCAATGCCGCCAAAAGTGGGCAGCCATCCGCCAGCAAAAGTGTGGGATGGTCAAACTCCAGCGCCAAGACCGAAGCCACCGCCCGACGTTGTTCGGCAAGCGCTGTGCGGCCATCCACCAGCGCGCCGGCCTCGACCAGCACCTGTTCTTCGTTGAACAGATACTCCACCTCTGATCCTGACAGCACAAGGCGCTGATCCGAAGAGACCAAGAGATCGTGGCTTGCCCCAAAGAACGGCGCACGCAGGATCACCGGGGCGAAGGATCCACAGGTCGGCAAATCAAGCAGCCGGGTCCGCCGCAGTGGCAAAAGCCCCCCATCCGCCGTCGCGATCAGATCACCGGGCCGCAGGTGCCCCGCCATGACAGGCCCCCGCGCGGTTTCAATGGGCGTACGCAACCCAATCCACGGTGCACGGGCGGGCAGATCGCCACCTCGGGTCAGACCGAACCACAAAACTGCAGGATGGCGCGCCGCCCGGGCGGCCCCTTGCGACAGCCCATGCAGATCAGCGACCCGGATCGGCAGGGGATTTGTCCCGGTCGACGCAAGCACCGGCTGATCGCTGACACCCAAAAGCTCCAGCTTCATCTGCCAGGATGCCGCAGCCGCATCGAATTTCAAACTCAGCCGGCCCGTCGCGCTTTGCCACGGCAAAGGGCCGGGCAGCGCATGGCGCGCAACGGATTGCCCCTGCCGATGGATCAGCACCAACCCGGCCACAGGATCATGAAACAGCGTAAAAGTGCGCGGATCAGAGCCTGCCGTTTGGAAATTCAACAAGACAGCGGCTTCGGCGATGGGCATCGCCAGTTCAACAACGAAAACACCTGTCGAGATAACCCGTGCCGCCGCATCCTCGGTCGGGGTGCGGTCAGACAGCACAAGCCAAGCATCAGACATGGCGCAACCCCACCCCCGCACGCGGAGGCAAAGCTGAAGCCGCCCTTTTTGCCATTCTCGTCGTCATGCGGTCAGGGTCGCCCGGATTTTGTTGTTTGGGGAAAAGCCTACCCCCTTATGTGGTGTCTGTCATCGACCACCCGGACCACCCACCACTTGCGGCCCGCATCGGTTGCGCTACGGCCACAGATCCATGCGCCTGATTGTTGCGCAGGCCCCCCATAGCGGGTTAAGCCAAGGCACATCCTTGACCGAAGGCCCGGCCATGACCCAGATTTCTCCGATTGATCCCGCAGACCTCACCGCCGCACTGATCCGGTGCAACTCCGTCACGCCCGCCGAAGGTGGGGCGCTGGTCTGTTTGCAAGGCCTGCTGGAAAGCGCAGGCTTTGCCTGCACCCGCGTTGATCGCGGTGGAATTGCCAACCTTTACGCCCGCTGGGGGGCAAAGGGGGCAAACAAAAGCTTTGGCTTCAACGGCCACACCGATGTGGTGCCGGTGGGAGACCTTTCGGCCTGGACGCAAGACCCCTTTGGTGCAGCGGTGGTGGACGGCTGGATGTATGGCCGGGGTGCCACCGACATGAAATCCGGCGTCGCCGCCTTTGCCGCGGCCGCGGTGGATTTCGTCCGCGAAACCCCGCCCGATGGCGCGGTCATTTTGGCAATCACCGGCGATGAAGAAGACGTCGCCACCGATGGAACTGTCGCCCTTCTGGACTGGATGGCGACAGCAGGCGAGCGGATGACGCATTGCTTGGTGGGCGAGCCGACCTGCCCAAATCACATGGGTGAGATGATGAAGATCGGGCGCCGTGGCTCGATGACCTGCTGGTTTAGCGCGCAGGGCGTGCAGGGGCATTCTGCCTATCCGCACCGCGCCAAGAACCCGATGAGTGCGCTGGTCAAATTGATGGCCCGGCTGGAAGAAAAACCGCTGGACGACGGCACCGCACATTTCGACCCTTCGACACTGGCGATCACCACCATCGATTGCGGCAATCCGGCGACCAATGTGATCCCGGCCAAAGGCACGGCGACGGTCAACATCCGCTTCAACGACCAGCATTCGGGCGCCAGCCTGTCCAACTGGCTGCGCGGCCTCGCTGCGGAAGTGCAGGCCGAAACCGGGGTCGAAATCACCTGCCGGATTTCCATTTCCGGTGAAAGTTTCCTGACACCGCCCGGTGATTTCTCGGCTTTGGTCGCGGCGGCTGTCCAAGCCGAAACGGGGCGGACACCAGAATATTCGACCTCCGGCGGCACCTCGGATGCGCGCTTTGTCAAAGACCATTGCCCGGTGGTAGAGTTTGGTCTTGTCGGCCGCACCATGCATCAGGTCGATGAACGGGTTGAGGTGGCGCAGATCCACCAGCTGAAAGCGATCTATGCCCGCATCCTCAAGGATTACTTCGCATGATGCACATCGCGGAAACCCGTGACATCGCCACCTGTCGCGCCCTGCGTCGCATCGTCTTTATCCAAGAACAGGGCGTGTCCGAAGCCGATGAGCTGGACGACAAGGACGACGAGGCCATTCATCTGCTAGCAACGCTGAACGGCAAACCGGTCGGCGCAGCACGGCTGCTGACCACAGGGGGCACCGGCAAAATCGGCCGGGTCTGCGTCTTGGCAGAGGCCCGCGGCACTGGCCTTGGCGCGGCCCTGATGCGGGCGGCGGTGGAGCGGTTTCGGCAGGTTCCCGGCGTGACAAACGTCAAACTTGGCGCGCAAACCCATGCACTGGGATTTTACGAGCGACTGGGGTTCACCGCATACGGGCCGGAATTCGACGATGCCGGCATTCCGCACCGCGAGATGGTGCTGGCGCTTTGACGTCCATCTTTCGCTGAGGTGGCCATGGGCGGCGGGTCGTGCTAGGCATGGCCCATGAACCCGATCCCGACCAAAGACCAGATCCGCCAATGGATCGCTGAAAACCCCGGCCTGTCGGCCAAGCGCGATATTGCCAAAGCTTTTGGCATCAAGGGCGATGCCAAGATCGACCTCAAGCGCATCCTGCGTGAAATGGAAGATGAGGGGGGCCTGGAAAAGAAGGCCCGCCGCTTCCGCGAGCCGGGTGTCTTGCCGTCGGTGGCGGTCTTGCAGGTGCTGGCACCGGACAGCCAAGGCGATTTGTTCGCCGTACCCTTGGAAGAAGGTGTCGACAGCACGGTACGCGTGCTGATCGTGGCCCAAAAAGGTGATCCCGCCTTGGGGGCCGGAGATCGCATTCTGGGCCGCCTGACGCCCGTAAAAGCCGAAAGCCACAGCTATGAGGCACGGCTCATCCGGCGGCTGGGGTCGAACCCGCTCAAGGTTCTGGGGATTTACCGCGAAGGTCACGAAGGCGGCCGGATCGTGCCCATCGACAAAGGGCAAGACAAGGAATGGCGGGTGGCGCGCGACGCCGCGAACGGTGCGCGCGACGGCGAACTGGTTGAGGGCGAGGCGGTTGGCAATCGTCGTCTTGGGCTGCCGCAAGCGCGGATCGTGGCCCGGCTGGGCGATCCTTCGGGCGCGCGGGCCGTCAGCCTGATCGCCATTCATCAGCATGGAATTCCCGACCAATTCCCCGATGCCGTGATTGCCGAGGCAGACAAGGCGGAAGCGGTTGGCCTCAAGGGCCGCGAAGATCTGCGCGACCTGCCCTTGGTCACCATTGATCCCATCGACGCGCGCGACCGGGACGATGCGGTTTATGCCGAGGCCGATATCGAACCGGGCAACCCCGGCGGCCATGTGATCTGGGTCGCGATTGCCGATGTGTCGCATTATGTCACGCCGGGATCCGCTCTGGATCGCGAAGCCCGGCGGCGGGGCAACTCGACCTATTTCCCCGACCGGGTGGTGCCGATGCTGCCCGATATCCTGTCGGGCGATTTGTGCAGCTTACACGAACATGTTGACCGCGCCTGCATGGCGGTGCGGATGCGAATTGATGCGCATGGCAACAAGCTGTCGCACCGCTTTACCCGTGGGCTGATGCGGTCGAAGGCATCGCTGCATTACGGGCAGGTGCAGGGGGCCATCGACGGACAGGCGGATGAAAAAACCGCCCCCCTGCTGGAGCCGGTCCTGAAACCGCTTTACGCCGCCTATGCCGCCTTGGTGCAGGCCCGGGCGGCGCGACAGCCCTTGGACCTTGATCTGCCCGAGCGCAAGATCGTGCTGGATGACAGCGGCAAGGTGACCTCGGTCGCCTTCTACGAGCGTTTTGACGCCCATAAGCTGATTGAGGAGATGATGATCCTCGCCAATGTCGCCGCGGCCGAGGAATTGATCGGACTGAAGCGTCCCCTGCTGTTCCGCGTGCATGAGGAACCTTCGCCCCTCAAGCTGGAATCCCTGCGTGAGGTGGCTGAGGCTTCGGGTATGACGCTGGCCAAGGGGCAAGTGTTGAAGACCGCGCATCTCAATCGGCTCTTGTCCCAAGCCGAGGGCACCGAGTTTGATGAGCTGATCAACCTGACGACGCTGCGCAGCATGACGCAGGCCTATTACAATGCCGAAAACTTTGGCCATTTCGGGCTGGCACTGCGCAACTATGCGCATTTCACCTCGCCCATCCGGCGCTATTCCGACCTGATCGTGCATCGCGCCCTGATTGCCGGACATGGCTGGGGCAAAGATGGGCTGTCGGCTTGGGACGTCGAAAACCTTGATGAAACCGCCAAGCTGATTTCCGAAGCCGAGCGACGGTCGATGGCGGCTGAGCGCGACACCACGGATCGCTATCTGGCCGCGTTCTTGGCCGACCGGGTCGGCAGCACCTTTACCGGGCGGATTTCCGGGGTGCAGCGTTTTGGTCTGTTCGTGAAGTTGGATGAAACCGGGGCGGATGGGCTGGTTCCAATCCGGGCGGTCGGGCGCGAGTTTTTCCATTTTGACGATAGCAGCCAAACCCTGACAGGCGCCGATACCGGCATGACCATTGGGATCGGGCAGCGGGTCACGGTCAAACTGGCCGAAGCTATTCCCGTCACCGGTGGGCTGGTTCTGGAACTGCTGGAACTTGACGGCGCGGGTCTTCCGGCCGGCAGATCCCGCAAGGGCGGGCGGTTCAACCCGCGCAAGCCTGCGGCAGCAAAGGCCAAGGCGTCAAAGCTGGCCCGCAAGATCGTGCGCAAACGGCGGGGCTGACTGTGAACAAGGGGGCGCCGAGGTTTCTAGCCCTTGTGCTGGCTTTGGCCACCCCTGCCCATGCGGGCCCGCAAGACACCGAAGCCGCCATGAGCGAAACCATCGGGGAGGCGATGTTGACCGAAGGAACCGGCACGCAAGACGGGCTTGACCAATGGCTGGCGACCTTTAGCGACCGCGCTTTGGCGGCGGGTATTGCTTCGGGCACGCTAGAGGCATTGGCGGGTACGGAGTATCTGCCAAAGGTCGTCCATAATGATCGCCACCAGAATGAATTCACCAAAACCATCTGGGATTATCTGGACAAGGCCGTGTCGGACGACCGCATCACCGGTGGTGTTGCGGCCCTGGAAAAGTACAATAACACCCTGACGCGGATCGAGACGACCTATGGCGTGGACGCTGAGATTGTCACCGCCATCTGGGGATTGGAAAGCGCCTATGGCGCGGTGCGGGGCGATTTGCCGACGCTGCACGCCTTGGCAACGCTGGCCTATGACGGGCGGCGCGGCGCGTTTTTTGAGGGTGAGTTGATTGCCGCACTGAAGATCATTCAGGCGGGTGACGCCACGGTGGAAACCCTGCGCGGATCATGGGCCGGGGCGATGGGGCATACGCAGTTCATGCCATCGTCTTGGCATGCTTTTGCGGTGGATTTCACCGCTGATGGCAAGCGCGACATCTGGAGCGATGATCCGACCGATGCCTTGGCATCAACCGCCGCCTATCTGGCGGGCAAGGGATGGATCAAGGGCGCGCCATGGGGCGTGGAAATCACCCTGCCGCCGGGCTTTAATTATGATCTGACGACCGAGCGGGTGAAAAAGCCCGTGTCGGAATGGCAGGCCATGGGGGTCAGGCTGGCCACGGGCGGCGATTTGCCGGATCATGGCGCGGCCTCGGTCCTGTTGCCCGGCGGGCATAAGGGCGCGGCGTTTCTGATTTTCCAAAACTTCCATGTGATCGAAAGCTATAACACCGCCGACGCCTATGTGATCGCCGTGGGTCATCTGGCCGACCGGCTAAAGGGCGGCGGGCCGATCCTGTCGCCGTGGCCGCGCGAAGAACGCGCGCTGTCCTTTGATGAGCGGGTCGCCCTGCAAAAAAGGCTGACAGCGGCGGGGTTTGACACCGGAGGCGTCGACGCCAAGATGGGGCCAAAGACAGTGGCCGCGCTGAAAGCGTTTCAAAAGGCCAAAGGGCTGGTCCCTGATGGCTTCCCCACACTGTCGGTGCTGCGCGCGCTAGAGTAAAAACTCTGTGACCAGCGGAATCTCAGACCAAAGTCCATATCGCATGGTCAAAGCTTGCCAGTAGGCTTTGACATAGAATCCATTCATCGACCCAGACCATGGAGAGCCAGATGAAAACCTTTGCCAAAACGCTTTTGATCGGCGTGCTTCTGACCACCGGCGCCGTTTACGCCGAAACCGAGGCCACCACGCCAGAGGTGAAGGCACGTCAGGAGTTGATGAAATCCTTTGGCGGTGCAGCCAAGACACTGGGTGGCATGGCCTCGGGCGAGATGGCCTATGATGCCGCCGCTGCAGAAGCCGCGAAACAGACCCTTGTGACGGGGGCCGCCGAGATCGAGGCCAAGTTCACCGCCAATGTCGAAGACGCAGGATCTGAAGCCAAGCCCGAGGTTTGGACCGGCTGGGATGCATTCCTTGCCAAGGCCAAAGGGCTGGGCGATGCGGCCACCGGGCTGGATGTTGCCTCGGCTGAAACGATCGGCGCGGGGATGAAGAACATCGGCGGGGCATGCAAGGCCTGCCACACCGACTATCGCGTGGCGGATTGAAACAGAGTTCAATGGTGCAAGGTTATCCCCCGGCGTCACCGCCGGGGTTTTTTGTTTCAGCCACAGGCCACGCGGAAAATCGTGCCGGCCTCATCGATTTCGATGTTCAGGCGATCCTCACGGTAGTCCATGGTCACGGCCATGCCGGGATGAGTGATCCGCACCGGGCTGCCAAATTTCATGTTCTGCAAAACCGTTTCGGACTGACCGACCAGATCTTGCAAGGCGGGCGCGCCGCAGGTTCCGGCGGTTGGGACCGTCTCATCGACGCAGGCCGCAAAGGCAAAGGGCAACAACAGGGCAAAGCGGCGCATCAGTAGGCTCCTTTAACCACACATCAGCCGCAGGATGCGGCCGGTCACATCAACCTCGGCGTTCAGGCGCGCGGGGATCACCTCATGTGTAATCTCTTGCCCCGGCCAAAGCACGCGCAGCGGGCCGATCAGGCGGAAATCGGCCAGTTGGGCCATCGGCGCGCCTCGCAGATCCGGCAGCGCCGCCAATCCGCAACGGTCGGGCTGGGGCGGCAACATGTCGTCCACCGGGCCCATGCGCATTTGCCCCGCCAACGGGAAACATCCCGCCAGCACGCCGATCACCAGACCGAGTGCGATCAGCCGCATGACAGCCGATCAGCCCGCCACACAGCATCGACATCGAGATCATCGACCCACATCAATTGCGGTTTACACGTGCGAGCCGAAAGGCCTTGAAACCGGCCGAAAATCGGGAGAATTGCCTTCATCAAATGTCGTTTCCTGCGTTGCAATTTCAACCGTTCTGGCACAGCCTGCGCGCGTTGATAAGGGGGAGGAATTCCATAATGCGCACCCGTGCCGCCGTTGCCGTTGCTGCTGGCCAGCCTTTGCAGATCATGGAGGTCAATCTTGATGACCCCAAGGAAGGCGAGGTTCTGATTGAGATTAAGGCCACCGGAATTTGCCACACCGACGAATTCACCCTGTCGGGTGCCGACCCTGAAGGGATTTTCCCCTCGATCCTTGGCCATGAAGGTGCGGGCGTCGTGGTGAAATGCGGCCCCGGCGTGAAATCGCTGAAGCCGGGCGATCATGTGATCCCGCTTTACACCCCGGAATGCCGCGAATGCCCGTCCTGCCTGTCGCGCAAGACGAACCTCTGCACCGCGATCCGCGCCACCCAAGGCCAAGGCCTCATGCCCGATGGCACCACGCGCTTTTCGATGCTGGATGGCACCCCGATCTATCACTACATGGGTTGCTCGACCTTTGCTCAGCACACCGTCATGCCGGAAATCGCGCTGGCCAAGGTGCGGGAAGACGCGCCCTTCGACAAGATCTGCTATATCGGCTGTGGCGTCACCACCGGCATCGGTGCGGTTCTGAACACCGCCAAGGTCGAGCATGACGCAACCGCCGTGGTCTTCGGTCTGGGCGGCATTGGTCTGAACGTCATTCAGGGCCTGAAAATGGCCGGGGCGCGGATGATCATCGGCGTTGATCTGAACGACGACAAGGAAGAATGGGGCCGCAAGTTCGGCATGACCCACTTCATCAACCCGAAGAAACTGGCCGAAGGCACGAGCGTGGTGCAGGCGATAGTTGACCTGACCAAGACGCCTTTCGACAAGATCGGCGGCGCGGATTATTCGTTTGACTGCACCGGCAACGTCAAGGTGATGCGCGACGCGCTGGAATGCACGCACCGTGGCTGGGGCCAGTCGATCATCATCGGTGTGGCACCCGCAGGGGCCACCATCGAAACACGGCCCTTCCAGCTGGTCACAGGCCGGGTTTGGAAAGGCACCGCATTCGGCGGCGCGCGTGGTCGGACGGATGTGCCGACGATCGTCGATTGGTACATGGACGGCAAAATCGAGATCGACTCGATGATCACCCACATCCTGCCGCTGGAACGTATCAACGAAGGCTTCGATCTGATGCACGCCGGCAAGTCAATCCGCGCGGTCGTGGTCTACTGAGACCTCAGAACGAACAAACAAAAAGGCCTGTGGGAAACCCCGCAGGCCTTTTTGTTTTAACCGGCCTTCGTCTCGGCCTCGATCTGCGCCTTTGACTTGCGCGACCGTTCGGTGGCCGATTTCAACTGGCCGCAAGCCGCCATGATATCCTCGCCGCGCGGGGTGCGGATGGGGGTGGCATAACCGGCCTTATAGATGATGTCGGCAAAGGCGTGGATGCGGTTGCCGGACGACCGTTTATAGGGCGCCCCGGGCCATTCGTTGAACGGGATCAGGTTCACCTTGGCCGGGATGCCTTCCAGCAGCTTCACCAGACGGTGCGCGTCTTCCTTGGTGTCATTCACGCCGTCCAGCATGACATATTCAAAGGTGATCCGTTCCGAATTTGACAGGTTCGGATAGTCTTTCAGTGCCGCCAGCAGGGTTTCGATGTTCCACCGCTTGTTGATCGGCACCAGAACGTCGCGCACCTCATCGGTGGTCGCGTGGAAGCTGACAGCCAGCAGGCAGCCAATCTCCGTCGCGGTGCGGGCGATTTCTGGCACAACGCCGCTGGTCGACAGCGTGATGCGGCGACGGCCAAGGGCGATGCCCTCATTGTCCATCACCACCTTCATCGCGTCACGGACGTTTTCAAAATTATAAAGCGGTTCGCCCATGCCCATCAGGACGATGTTCGACACCAGCCGCACTTCTTCTTTCGGCGCGCCCGGCACCGGCCATTCGTTCAGGTCATCACGGGCCAGCATCACCTGCCCGACAATTTCCGCTGCGGTCAGGTTACGCACCAGTTTCTGCGTGCCGGTGTGGCAGAAGGAACAGGTCAGCGTGCAGCCGACTTGGGACGAGATGCACAGCGTGCCACGGTCAGTTTCGGGGATATAGACCACCTCCACCTCATGCCCGCCGGCGATGCGGACCAGATATTTCCGCGTGCCATCTTCGGAAATCAGGCGGGTGACAACCTCAGGCACCTCCAGCACAAAGTTATCGGCCAGCAGCGCGCGATAATCCTTGGCAAGGTTGGTCATGCGGTCAAACTCGCGCACGCCCCAATGGTAGACCCATTGCCAAACCTGCCCCACCCGCATCTTGGCCTGCTTTTCCGGCGTGCCAGCCGCGATCAGCGCCGCGCGCATCTGGTCGCGGGTCATGCCCACCAGATTGGCTTTGCCGCCCTCGGGCAGCTTGCGCGGCAGGGTCATAACATCTTGGGTGATCGGGGTGGTGGCGTCGGTCATGGCAGAATCCGGGTTGGGCAGCTTTGGGCATATAGGGCATCTGGCCCAAAAACAAAAGCGCCCCGACCTTGCGGCGGGGCGCCTGATGGAAATGCCAGAAAAATTAGCCGCAGCGCTTGGCGGCGTCTTCCATCGCAGCGGTGAACCCGCGCAAGGAGAACGTGTCTTTGGTCTGGGTGCCTTTGCCTGATTTCGCGGTCAGCACAGCCGTGGTGCCTTTTTTCAAGGCCGACAAGATCGCCGCATCGTCATCCTTGGTGCCCGGCCAAGCCCATTCGCCATCGGTGATCAGGTCATAGGTCGTGCCATCGACATCCAGCTTGACGGTAGAACCGCCCGCAAACGGATAGCCGCCCGCAAAGGAAATCTCGCCCGAGGCACTGGGACGGAAGGTGACAAACAACAAAATGTCGCCGCGTCGCACCTGAACCGGGTTGCCGTCCTTGGTGTTGACGGTTTCCTTGGGGCTGGACACGCCCCAGCACTCTTTCGGGCTTTCTTCGACAAAGACGCTCCAATCGGTCATCGTCGCCACAACGTTGCTCGACTCTTGCGCCTGAAGCGCGGTCGCGCCCAATGCAAGGGTCATCCCCAGAAGGGTGCGGGTCATCCAGCTTGCCATGTCAACAGCCTCCAAGCTGCGGTTGCCTCTGCCCTGCCAAGCCCGCTTTATGATGCGGTTTTTCCTGTGGCGTAGGGCCATTTCACTCGATATCCCATTCATTACCGAAAATGACCAATCCGCGAAAGCCCCTTGGGCATAAAATCGCGCATCCGTGACGGGAGAAGACGATGGCTGAAGCGGCTGAGATGGTAGAACTGTGGCGTGGCGGGCTTTTGGAAAGCACACATCGCGGCCATGCAGTTTTATGCGATGAAACCGGGCAGATTGTTGAGGCTTGGGGCGATCCGGGCCGCGTGGTCTTCCCGCGCTCATCCTGCAAGATGTTGCAGGCGCTGCCCTTGGTCGAAAGCGGGGCCGCCGATGCTTTTGGCCTGACCGAGGCGCATCTGGCCTTGTCCTGCGCCAGCCATCAGGGGGCCGCGCTGCATGTGAACATGGCGCGCGACTGGTTGGCGGGACTGGGCCTTGGCGAGCCTGATCTACGCTGCGGATCGCACGAGCCCTATGACCGGGCCGAACGCGACCGGCTGATCTGCGACCACGAAGGGCCGTGCCAACTGCACAACAACTGCTCGGGCAAACATTCGGGGTTTTTGACGACGACAAAGCACCTGAAAGCCGGTCCGGAATATGTGGAACTGGACCATCCCTTGCAAAAGGCAATCCGCGCCGCGACCGAGGAGGTGACGGGTGAAACCGCGGCCGGATACGGCATCGACGGCTGTTCCGCACCGAATTTCGCGATGTCCATCGCCGGTCTTGCACGCGGGATGGCGAAATTTGCGGCAACCGACGGCAGCGGCACGCGCGGCCGGGCCATGCAACGTTTGACGCGGGCCATGGCGACCTACCCAGAACTGGTCGCAGGCGAGGGCCGTGCCTGCACAGAGTTGATGCGGGCGATGGGCGGTCGGGTGTCGATCAAGACGGGGGCCGAGGCGGTGTTTGTGGCCATCATCCCGGAAAAGAAACTGGGATTGGCGCTGAAGATCGAAGACGGCAATTCGCGTGCCTCTGAGGCGGCTTTGGTCGGAATTCTGACCCGCCTTGGCGTGCTGGATATCGCGCATCCGATGGCGCAAAAACGGCTTCCAGCACCGCAAACCAATTGCCGAGGCCTGACCGTCGGCGAGTTGCGGCTGTCAGAAGGGTTCCTTTAACCCGCCCCACGACGGGCTTGATTCATGACATATCTGCGATACAGTTTTGTCATGAACGCGCCGGTGCCCTTTCCGCATGCCCCTGCCGAGGTCGTCAGTTTTGGCCGCGTCGAGTTGGGGTTGATCCTGTCGCTTTACGGCCGGATGGTCGCGGCAGGCGAATGGCGCGACTATGCGATGAGCTTTCAGCCCGAGGTCGCCACGTTCTCAATCTTTCGCCGCACCGCTGAAGTGCCGCTTTACAGGATTGAAAAGCGCCCCAAACTGCGGATGCGACAAGGGATCTATGCGGTTTTGGGCGGCGAAGGGCAGGTTTTGCGGCGCGGCCAAGATCTGGCCGCTGCGCTGCGTGTGCTGGAAAAACCTTTGCGGCCGATCGACTAAAGCGTGTCAGATTTGAATGGAATCGAAAAGCGCTGCCTCTCGCATGCGCTTTTCGATAAGATATGATCCAAGTAAAATCTGACCCGCTAAAGCAAACGGCGGCGATGCGTAACCGGGCGGCCTTCTTGCGCTATGATCCGGTCGATGCAGGCCTGCACCGGCTCATACGCGACCGACATGGTGTGACCGTTGGCATGGATCAACCGCGCCGCATCAACGATCAGCGCGACATGGCCCTTCCAAAAGATCAGATCCCCGCGTTGCAAGGGCGCATCTGCGGGAACCTCTTGGCCAGCACCTTCTTGCAGATCGCTGTCACCTGGAATGGCGATCCCGCAAGCCCAATAGGACAGTTGCGCCAGGCCCGAACAATCAATCCCACCGCGCGAATTGCCACCCCACAGATAGGGCGTGCCAAGAAGGCTTTCCGCCACGCTGACCGCATCGGTCCGCCAATCGCCCAATGGCCGCAGATGCGGGGCCGGGATAAAGCCTTGGGTGGTTTCCAACCATTTTCCGTGATCGGCGGTAATCGCCACCTGCGCCCCCAATGGCAGGGCGCAAACCTCGGGCGCCTGCACACGGGGTTCGGGATAAAGATGCGTGCCGGGTGTTGCGACCCAATGGGTCGGCGTCGGGCCGCGCGACAGGGCCGCATCGGGCAGCCAACCGCAATAGCCGTCTTTGCCCGCAAAACCAAAAGCGTGACCTTCGTTGCGGTCAATCACGGTAAAGGCCTCGCCCAACAAAAGTTGCCGCTCCCGTGCGCCATTCGGGGCGCGCAGCAGATCTACCACGGGCTGCGCTACATGCATTGGCGTGCCATCGGTAAAGACAGGAACCTCGATCCGGCCCTTCATCGAAGAATGGGCGATGCGCGGCGTGGCAGGGGTCAGGCGGCGATCCATTTACAGCCCCAAAATGGCAGGAAGTGCGTGCAAAACCGCGCGCGCGCCTTGGCCTGCACCGCCCTTGGGCCGGGCAGGCAGGTCGGCAGGTGTGTGGCCGTAAATATCAAAGTGCATATAGCGCGGCCCTTCAACAAAGCGACGCAGGAACAGCGCGGCAGTGACAGAGCCAGCAAAGCCCCAACCCGGCGCGTTATCAAGATCGGCGATGCCCGGCTCAATGATATGTTCATAAGGCGTCCAGAAGGGCAGCCGCCAGACCGGATCAAAGCCCTGCTTCGCACCATTTTCCAAGGCCAAAGCCATCGGGTCGTCATCGCAGTAATAGGGCGCAAGATCGGGGCCAACGGCGATACGGGCCGCCCCTGTCAGCGTGGCCATAGAGATCACCGCATCGGTGGGCGTCTCGCAGGCATAGGCCAGCGCATCCCCCAGTACCAAGCGGCCTTCGGCGTCGGTGTCGTTCACCTCAACCGTCAGGCCCTTGCGGCTGGTCAGGATATCCTTTGGTCGTTGGGCGTCGCCTGCGATCACGTTTTCGACCGCTGGCACCAGAACCCGCAGGCGCAAGGGCAGGCCCAACCGCATGATCATATGGGCAAGCCCCATGACGGTCGCAGCCCCGCCCATATCTTTCTTCATCAAAAGCATGCCCGAGGACGGCTTGATGTTCAGCCCACCAGTATCAAAGCACACGCCCTTGCCGACCAGCGTCAGATGCGGGCCGGTGCTGCCCCAGTTCATCTCCAACAGGCGCGGCGCGCGGGTCGAGGCGCGGCCAACCGCATGGATCATCTGGAAGTTTTGCTCCAATAGGTCATCCCCCCGAATGACCTTGGCCTTCGCACCAAAACTGTCGGCCAGCGTCAGGAAGGCGGCCTCCAATTCTGCAGGCCCCATATCCAACGCCGGAGTGTTGATAAGGTCGCGGGTCAGAAATTCGCCCTCCACCATGGCAAGCAGCCGGAGGGCGTCAATGCCCTCGGGGGCTTTCAGCACGGCAGGCGTGGCGGGTGGTTTTCCGGGGCGATAGCGGTCGAAACGATAGGCTTGCAGCAAAAAGGCGAGCGCCGCTTCGGTCTTGTCTGCCGCGCTGAGATCACCCTCAAGGTGCCAAGCACCGTCGGGCAGTCCTGCCGCCGCGCGGGCCAGATGAAAGCGCCCCCGCGCGCGGGCCTTGGCGCTGCCCAAGCCCGCAACGGCGGCCAGCACTGTCCCATCCGCGCCGGGGATCAGACGCAGATCACCCGGTCCGGCCTCGAACCCCGTCGCCTTCAGCCATGCCGTCATGGCAGAGGGTTCCCCCGCAAGAAAGGCGTCCAGCCCATCAGGCGTGACAACATGCAAAGGGCGCGAGGGGGCATCGGGGGCGGCAAAGGCGGGCGTGGGCATGGCATCCTGCGGCATCATGGAATTGATACGGCCAAGCCTAACCCATCCCGCGCGACCCGCAAGGGCGCGCAATGCACCCGAACGCCAGTCAGGTTTGAGCTGACCCGAAAAGCGCGGCCTTTCGCACAGGCTCGAACGCGCTTTTTGATGCGGTCTCTTTCAGAAACCCCCGACAGGCCCTAGCTGAAAGTCTGGTCCAAAAGCGCCTTGTCCGGCGCGAGAGAGCGCTCCGCGACCCGCACCAGCCGCGCCCACACGGCAGAAAAGGCCGTTACATCGCTACGCTCAAGGCAAGTGCGCACATCGCCTGCGACCAGCCCCAGACTGACCATGCCAAGATTTTCCGACATGCGCTGCAAGCGGCGCAATTGACGCGACAAATCCTGCATTTCGCGTTCGCGCACCTGTGCGGCCAGCCCGGCCATGGTCAGCGCAAGTTCGCCCAGCGCCCGTGTGACTACCTGTTCCGCAGACGAGGTTCCCAAATTCCGATAAATCGTGGCAATCGGTTCGGAATCTTGCCGAACCCGTTCCTTGACCCGCAAGGCCACCAAATTTTCACCCAACATGACACACCCTTTCTTCTACACCCAAGACCGATCATCGCGGATCGTGCTGAAGAAAAGGTTCACCCCAACGCAGAAAAGCGAGGATGCGGCGCATAAACCCCCTCGCATTTTCTGCGAATGCAGCCTAACTCGTGACCAGCATCACAGAAGGAAGCCGACGATGACCGTCACCGCCCGCCCCCTTCCCGCCTATCTGGTCAGCCGCTTCAATGGATGGCGCGCCACCAGCTATCAGGACAACAAGGCCTGGTATCGCCGTCTGGCCGAAAGCGGCCAGCACCCCCGCGCCATGGTGATTTCCTGCTGCGACAGCCGCGTGCATGTCACCTCGATCTTTGGGGCCGATGAGGGCGAATTCTTCATCCACCGCAACATCGCCAATCTGGTGCCGCCCTATAACCCGGACGGCGAACGCCATGGCACCTCGGCCGCGGTGGAATATGCAGTCACCTCGCTGGGCGTGGCGCATATCATCGTGCTGGGCCATTCGGGCTGCGGCGGGGTCAAAGGTTGCCATGACATGTGCGCTGGCCATTCGCCGGAGCTGGAAGAAAAGACCAGCTTCGTCGGCCGTTGGCTGGACATTCTGAAGCCCGGCTATCAACGGGTGTCTGCGCTACCGCAAGCCGACATCCTACGCGCGCTTGAAAAACAGGCCGTGCTGGTATCGCTGGAAAATCTGATGACCTTCCCCTTTGTCCGCGATGCGGTGGCCGATGACCGGCTGACGCTGCATGGGCTGTGGAACAACATTGGCGCGGGCGAGCTGGAGCAATATGATCCGGCCCGCGACGACTTCTCCCCGATCTGACAGGAGCCTGCGATGACGCCCGATTTCGCCACCCACCTTGCACTGGCCCAGATGGACATCGGCGCGTTCGTCCCCAAGGCAACGTCGTTTGAGGGGGCCCAGAAAGAGGCCTCGGTCGATCTGTGGGTTTCGGCCGATGGAAGGGTGTCCTTGGGGGTCTGGGAATGCACGCCGGGCCGCTTCACCGCTGACCGCTCCGGCTCGACCGAGTTTTGCCATTTCCTGTCGGGCAAGGTCGAGATGACCCATCCGGATGGCACGGTTCAGGTCTTTGGGCCGGGCGATGCGATCACCCTGCCGCAAGGCTGGAAGGGCATCTGGCATGTGGTGGAACACGTCCGCAAAATCTATGTCATTACGCTGAAAGACGTCTAGGCACGGCGACCGGTGGCCCTGCCGCCGTGTGATGTAAACTTGTGTTGTAAAGAGGACCAAGGTTATGCCCCCCTTTGCCGTCAGCGTCGTTCATCGCAAACATGTCTGGATCGCTGGGGCTTTGCTCATTGCCTTGCTTGGCCTGTCGATGTTCGCCCTTGCCCCCCATGCCAGAACGCTGCTGGTGCAGGGCGACAATGACGACATCATGCGCTGGATGTCCGTCAAGGCTTGGTTGGCTGGTCAAAGCTGGTTTGACATGACCCAATACCGCGTCGAGCCGCCCTTGGGGCTGTCGATGCACTGGTCGCGCTATCTGGATGCCGCCCTTGCCGGGCTTTACAGCCTGCTTGCCTTGGGGCTGTCGCCCGAGGCGGCAGAGCGGTGGACCTTTGCCCTTTGGCCCAATCTGTTGCTTTTGGCCCTGCTCGGCTTGGTTGCCAAAGGCACAGGGCGGCTTTTGGGGGCGGGAGCGGCCCTTTTTGCGATGGCGCTGGTCATGACTTGGATGCCGATCCGCGGCATCACCTTTGCCACCGGCCGGATTGACCATCACAATGTGCAAATTCTGCTGACCACGATCATGGCGATGGCGATGATCCTGCCCGGCCGGGCTTGGCTGATGGGCGCTGCAGCGGGGCTTGCGGCAGCGCTGTCGCTGGCGATCGGGCTGGAAACGCTGGTCTTTGTGGCAGCGGGCGGCCTTGTCCTTGTCGCACGGGCCGCCGTTGAGGCCGAAGGCGCAAGGGGGCGGCTAATTGGGTTTTGCAATGCCTTACCGGTTGGCGCGCTGGTGTTTTTTGCCGGACAAACCGCCCCGCAGGATTGGCTTGTCCCCCATTGCGATGCGCTCGCGACGCCGATTCTGGCGATCCTTGTGATTGCCAGCACCAGCAGCCTTGCCCCGCTGGCGCTTTACAGCCGCGTGTCCTCCCCCGTAGCGCGGCTGGCTGCTGTTGCGGGGCTTGCCCTGTTCGGCGTCTGGATGTTTGTGCCGCTGCTTACGCCCTGTCTTGCCGGACCCTATGGCATGCTCCCGCCCGAGGCACAGGACTTCATCACCTCGCGCATTTCCGAAGCCCTACCGGCGTTGGCCTTCGCCACCCTTCGGCCTTTGACCTTTGCCAATGTGCTTTTGCCAATCCTTGTCATAACCGCACTGAGTTCGCTGTTTTGGCTGCGCAATCGCGGCAGCTATGACAAAGCGCAACGCGCGGCGGTTGGGCAAATGCTGATCTTCGGCTGGCTTGGGCTGATCGGCAGCCTTGTGCAGGTGCGGATGAACATCATTGCCGCCCCCGCCCTGCCATTTTTGGCGGGCCATGTCGGGGCAGAGCTGTTGCGCCGCTGGACCACCCGACGCAGCCTTGCCGCGTTTCTGACCGCGGCGGTTGTCGGGCTTGCTGCCTTTGGCACGCAGTATCTGAACCGCCCCGCCATGACGCTGGCCAGCCGTCTGGCCGGAACCGATCTGTCACAACGGTTCGAGCAACCCTCGTTCGATCACGGTTGCCGCACAGAAAAAGCGCTTGCCGAGCTGAATACCCTGACAAAAGCGCGGCTTTTGACCACGCTGAACCTTGGCGCGCCATTGCTCCTTGTGACTCATCACGACGCGCTGTCCGTGCCCTATCAACGCGGCGCGCACACCTTCTGGAACGGCTCTTTCCCCTTCCGTTCAGAGGCGCTGATGCTGCAAGCCATCCGGCAAAGCGCACCGGACTACGTGGTGATCTGCCGAGAGGCCACCTATGACGCCGAACATGGCTTTGCACGGGCGCTGAACGAAGGGCGCCTGCCCGGCTGGCTGATCCCGGCAGACATCGGATCGACGCGTTGGCTGGTGCTGGCCCTGCGGCCAGAGGCGATGCCTCCCAGCCCCTAAGGCGCAAACCGGCCAAAGGCGGCGGCAAAGGTTTGGCGCAAGATGGACAGCTTGCCGCCAAATCCGGCAATCTTGGTCGGCGTCGCCTCTTGCCGGGGATAGCTGCGCCGCACCGGGACATGCGCCACCTTCATGCCGATCTGGCCGGCGCGAACCGTCAGATAGAACAGCAATTCATAACGCATGAAGATCGCACGAAATGGCTGCACCCGCGCGTCCAAGAGATAACGCCGCGAATAGGCCCGAAAGCCGTTGGTCGTGTCTGTAAACCAATGACGACCCGCAAGGCTAAGCACCGGGGCATGGATCAGCCGGTTCGCCACGGTCCGCTCCAGCGGGGTGTTTTCCGCCTGCCCGCCGGGCAAATAGCGCGAGCCCTGCACATAGTCACAACCGCGATCCAGCTCGGCAACCATGGCATCAATCGCGTCAATGCCATCCTTGCCATTGCCATCCATGGTGACAATGCCCTCATAGCCTTGGCGCAGACACCACGCATAGGCCATGCGCAATTGCGCGCTGAGTTTGCCCGGCCCGCGCCTTGTCAAAAGCGCCCGTAGATCGCAATTGCGCAGAAAGTCGGGATCCAACGAGCCGTCGGTTGATCCGCCATCGGCAATGACAACGTCGACCGCAGGCCGTGCGGCCGCGATCTTTTGCAACTGCCCCCGGATACGGTCGCCTTCGTTGATGACCGGAATGACAAGGGCATAGCGCGCGGCGGCATCGCGCAGCACCAGTTCGGAAAACTCTGGCACCTCCCACGCGGCCGTGGGATCCAGATTGTCTGGCCCGGTCATCGCCCCTCTCCCTGATCTGCGGGCTCGGCAAAGACCCATGATCTGGCCAAAAGAAAACTTGCGCAGAACGACAGCGCCACGCTGGGCAGCAGCACCGCCAACGCACCCTGCCCCGCACCAAACAACCGTTCAAACCCAAGGATCGCCAAAAGCCGGACCGCCGCCGTCAGCCCCAGCGACATCAGATAGCGGCCAAACCGACCAAAAGAGCGGCGGTTCTGGCCACCCCAAAAGGTCCATGCCTCATGCAAGAGATAATTCAAGAGCGCCGCCGCCAAGAACCCCAAGGCCCCCGCCAGCCACAAGGACAGGCCAAGGCCCGTCGCCAGAGACCAGGCCAGCCCGATATCCAGCGCGACCCCGACCCCCGACACCGCCAAAAAGCGCACAGATTGCATCAGACAGCCCGCCCCACCACAAACCCATCGTGGGCGGCCGCAAACTCTGGCTCGGTCTGCCGCACCAGATCAAAGAGGTCATAGATATTGTCGATCTTCGCCCCAAGGATCGAAATGACCCGGCTTTCACGCGGACGGCGCTGAAACAGGATGGGCCGACCATCGTCCCGCTCATTCTTCAACAGCACAGCCTTCACCTCGAAAAGCGAGGAGCGATAGCTGGCGCGGCCCAGCGCCGGCACATAGCGTTTACCGTCCAGCAGCATATGCATCACTTGGGTTGCCTGTGCAGATTGATCCAAGCGTGCATAGGGTGGCGTTCCGCCGTCGCCCGTCCAACTGTCTTGCGGCGTATAGCGCACATGGGTCAGTGAATGGAGACCGGCTGCGGGATAAGGCATGCAGGAAAAGAAAGGCCCGTCCATCACGGTGATGCCAAAGGGGCGCAACTCCTCGGGTGGCTCGATCAGGGCGAGTTCGGCCAGTTCGTATTTCAACTGTGCAGGTGGCAGCCCGGCCGATTTCAGAACGTCATTGATCTGGGCATAGGTGACGTTAAAGGCATAACGCGCCGGAATTTCGGCCCCATCCGCAAGCTGCACCACCACCGTATCCGGGCGGTCGAAAACACCCAAGACCCGCGCGCCAAGTCGCATCTCGACGCCCGCCGCTTGCAACCGGTCCAGCATCAGCCGTTGCAACACCGAATAGTCGAAAGCCACCTCGCGGCAGGCAAAGGCCGCTTCGATCAGATCGCCGTCAAACAGCGCCGCCTGACTGGCCGATGCGGGTTGAATAGGCGCGCCAAGATCCCGAAAGATTCGGTAAAACCGCTTGGCCGACACTTTGGACCGCCGCGCGGCGATGGCATAAAGCATCTGGAAATCGCTGCAGATCGCTTCGGGGAAATCCTTGGCAAAGCGGTCGTGCAGGATCAGCGACTTTACCGCTGTCAACGCCGAGCGAGGATAGTGAAAGCCGGTATGAACCCGCGCCTGATTGACCCGCGAGGCACGGGACAACAGCCGATCCTCCGCCTCAATCAGCAGCACCTTGCGAGAGATGGAGCGTAAGAACAGCGCCAGACAGCAGCCGTAAAAGCCGCCCCCGATGATGATATGGTCAAAGCGAACGCCTGCCGTCATTGCCCGGAACTTATGGTGCGGGTGCCATCAACTTCGACATTCAGATCACGCGCGACGCTGCCGAACAGATCCACCCGGTTAACCTCGGCAGAAACATCGTCAAAGCTGCTGCGGTCAACCCGGCTGAGAATATATTGCATGCCAAGACACAGGCCGCTGGACACACAGCCCAGCATGAAGCCGGTCGCACTCAGCATGCCAGACAGCGTCAGCCAGCCCGGCGCAATCACCGGCTTAAAGGCCCAGACACCCACAACATAAACGGCATAAAGCAGCGACAAGAGCGCGATCATCATCGAAATCAGCGTCACCGATTGCAGAAGTCGCGGGGCCAGATTGATAAGCAGCAACTGCGCCAGCGTCACCCGCCGGCCGAAATCACGCAGCGCCCGTGCCTTGCGGGTTCCGGTCTGCGCGGCAAAGGGCACCTGCCCAAGCCCCTCATCCCGAGGCAGAAAACGCAAGGCAAGTTCCTTGGCCGGGTGGGCCAGAATCTGGTTCAGCAGGGTTCGCGGAAAGGCAATCGTCTGCATCTCACGCCCGCTGACCTGAAACCCGGCCCAATGGCCAAAGGCAACCCAAGGCCCGGCCAAAAGCCGGTCCAAGGCCGGAGGGTCCGTAAGGCGGCCCACAACAACCACCTCTTGCGCCGCCGCCTGTTCGATCATCGCCATGATGTCCAACGCCCCGATCTCATCAATCGAGGTCAGCACCGCCACATCGCCAATCGCCTCGGCGGCGGCAATGGCGCGGCGGCGATAGTATTCGGCGCCACTGCGCACCGAAATCAGCCGCAAGTTGGGAATGTCGCGGACCAACGCCAGCAGGGGTGTCACCTCATCCGACAGGCTGACAACAATGATTTCCCAAAACCGATACCCCCCCGCCAACCGGGCCGCGGTCTGACGCAAGGCGTCAAAGGCGGCAGGGGTGTTCGGCACCTCGCCAAAGCAGACCGAGACAAGGATGTTTTCGCGCAAGGTGGCGGCAGCGGTCATTGGGCAAGGCCCGCCTTTGCCTGTGCCGCCAATACCACAGAAAGCCGCCCCTCAAGCGCCACCAGCCCCGCCGCATCCCGCTTCATTTCAATGGAAACCGCGCCCGGATAGCCCGCCCGCGCAAGGCCCTGCAAAAGTGCGGCCGTCGGCGCCACTTCGGCCGGTGCGGGCGCAAGATAGGGTTCGCTCAGATGCACATGACCCAACCAGGGGGAAAGAAGGGCAAGATCAACAACATCTTGGTTCATACGCACTGCACCGGTATCCAACACAACTCTGACTGCAGGCTCTGCCAAGCGGTCCACAAAGTCTAGCGTTTCGCCAAGCGTGTTCAGAAAATTCGTCCCATAACCGGCGGGGTTTGCCTCGACCGACAGGGTCGTTCCGTTGGCCTGTGCCGCGTTGCCCCATGCCCTGAACCGTTCCAGCGCCAGATCCCACGCCTGCGCTTGCGGCATGTCCTGTGGCACCACACGCTGACGCGGCGCGCCGAACACCAGATTGGGAATTCCAAAGCGGCCCGCAAAATTGATGGCGCGACGCATGGCGTTTTCAAAGCGCGCTCGCTCTTCAGCGGTGCCGAACAGCGCGGCCCCCTCGACGCCGAACAAAACCGCCTGCATCGAGGTCAATTGCAACCCTGCCGCCGCGATTTCTTGCAACGCCTGCCGGGCCACGGCGGGGGCAGGGTCGAACACATCTGCCTGCCCGGCGAAAAGGACACCCGGTGCAATTTCCAGCCCGGAGATCCCGAAGCGCTGCAAAAGGGCATAGGCCTCCAGCCGTTCGCCATGGGTCCAGGCGATATTCGACACCGACAGCTTCATGCGGTCGCCTCGGCATAGAACCGCCGCAGACGCGTCAGGCAGTCAGCCTTGTCCATCAGATAGGGGCCGGACCTTGACCAAAGCCCGGTATGGGCGGACCGCATATCCTCGTGGTGCAGCCTTGCCTCCGAGGCGGGCATCGGCCCCCCGGTCAGCGCTTGATGCACCGCGCCTGCCACAAGCGGTTCGGGGGCAAGATGGATCACCGAAAGCCCGGCCGCCTGCGCCACCTGCACATCAGCCCAAAGCCGGGTCATGTCGTAAAACTGAAATCGGCTTTCAGGATGGGTAAAGCCCAGCGCCGAAAATCCCGCCGCTGTGACACAGCGCTCCAACGCGGGGCGCAGGGTGGATTGGTTCAGCGCAGGCCGGTCCAGCACATACATGCCTAAGGCAGGATCATGGGCAAAGACCGCCACCGCCAAGGACTGCAAGGGCTGCGGCAGCACGGCGATCAAAGCGTCGTATCGCGTCGCCGGCAGCATGGAAGGCACGGGGTTCAAGAGATCAAAGAGGAAGTTCTTGCGCAAGCCCGGACCGAATAGCGCAGGCAACCGCACGATCAGGCAGTCCGCAAAATGCGCCGCGCAGAAGGTTTCCAGTCGACGGCGGTTCACACCATAGGCAATCCCGGTCTGAAACGCGGTCGTTGTCTCGGTCGCCTGCCCGTCAAAACGATCCAGCACCGCAATGGTCGAGATCAGCACAAAACGCCCTGCGCGCACCCCCGACAGCCGGTTGATCAGCCGATCAATCGCCTGTGCATCCCGGTCGGGAAAGCGGTTTGCCTCGAACATTGAGCCGGGCGCGGCCGCGCAAACGACCGTCGCGTAATCTTGGTCAGTGGCGCTGTGGATGTTTGCCGAATTGAACCGTGATGCAAAATGATGCTGGCGCGACAGGGTTTGACCGACAAAACCGGTGTGCCCGATCAAGGCATCCTGCATGGGCGTCCTCATAATAATCAAACCAATATGGCACGATCACTAACAGGATTTGCCGGCTCTGCCATCGGTTTTCTCGCATATGGTAAGCGCAACCTTGTTGGGCACCTTCCAAACCCGCGCCGGTTCTGACGGATTCCACGCGCGCGTTCAGGAGAGACTGGCCGGGAACCTTGGCCACCTTATCCCGGTCTTGCTGGCCGGTCGGCCATGGAAAAGGGGGGCCGCAGCCCCCCGATCCGGCATAGCGATCGGTCAGTCACTTTTGGCCGTCGCCCTGCTGCTGATCGGTGCGGCCCGCTGGCTTTTCAGTGCCCATCTGGCCCGGACGATCCTTGGCCCCGGCACCCTGTTTCGGGTCGCCCTGCGTGGCTTGTGCAGTGCCACGGTCATTGGCCAGTTCTGTTTCCTTGGTCTGCCCCGTCTTTGATCCGGGACCCTGCTTGTTTTCCATGGTCATGATGTTCTCCTTCATGCGGCGGCCAATCCGCCGATGCAGACAGAACCTGCCAAACACCGCAATGTTCCCGCCACGGAACCCAAACTCCCGACCCACGTTTAGATTCTGCAGCAAAGGGGCTGCATGATCTGAGATGAGGGATACTTATGCGCAGCATCATCTATCTTGTCGGTCTGGTGGTGGTCGTCATGGCGATCCTGTCCCTGTTCGGATTGCGGTGAGGGCAGGATATGGCACATGTGGCAACCTTGGCGCCGCCCGCCGCACCGATCGATCTTGCGGGTGCGGTATGGGATCTTATCCTGATTGGGCGGTCTTGGGGCTGACGGTCAATTTGCGTCGCATCCGGCGCAATCAGGAAGCGGTTTTGCAAACCTTTGGTCAAAAGAGATCGCGCGCCCTTCGGGGGCATCGGGAACCAAATGGGGACGCCTGCGTTGTCTCGGGAAGCCTTTGCCACAGGAGACCATCATGAAATCCATCGTTCTGCTTCTTGGCCTTATTGCGGCCCTTCCAGCCTGCATGCCGACCACGGATCCCGTCGTCGGCGGCGCCCTGACCGGAGCAGTCCTCGGCGCAGCCGTCTCAGATGACGGCGACCGCGTTGAGGGTGCGCTAATTGGCGCGGGTGTGGGCGGCATTGCGGGCTCGCTCATCGGTCAATCCAGCCGGCCCGGCTATTGTGTCTATCGCGACATCAACGGCAACCGCTACACCGCGCGCTGCTAAGGCGCGGGGTCGGGCAAATCTGGCCCAAAGCAAAAAGCGCCCAAATGCCGCATTGTGACAGGCAGCCCAACCTCCTGCGGGGTTGATCCCGAGGCGGCAGGGCCGGATCTGCGCGCATCGCAAAAGGGCAATGGTCACATTGAAGCGAGGGCCTTACCGGCGCGGTGGGGCCTGATCACCGCAGGGCCGTTCGGCCTCGCTTGATTTGCCCACACCGTCTGGTCCGGCCTTTGCCAAACGCAGCAAGGCCCGGTCGAGCTTGTCCGAACCGCCCACAGGGATTGGGTAGGCCTGGGACAAAGGCCCCTGCAGATCCGTGACGAAATCTTGCGGGTTCATGGCTTTTCCTTTCGTACCCGGATCGCGGCGCAATGCCGGGCCAATGCCTGTCATCGAAATCAAAAGCTTGCCCCTATGAACCCGGACCGTCCGAGATGGTTCCTGCCGACCCGACCAGACCACACAGCGAGGGTCCCGCTGTTGCTAAAAGGGAACAGCACCCTGCGTCGGCGGCTCCCTGCCAAACCCTTTTGACGCTCGCGGAGCGCCCGTCATGGCGCCGCGTTTTTTCCACGATCCCATAAAGAAACCGGAGGCCCGTATGGCGGCCGAGACTTTTTCGACTGAACTTGTCGACGTCATCCCCAGCCTGCGCGCCTATGCCCGCGCACTGACCCGCAATGCGGCTGATTGTGACGATCTGGTCCAAGAAACCTTGGCCAAGGCGCTGAAGAACCAGAGCCGATTTGAACACGGCACGCGGCTGAAATCTTGGCTGTTCACCATCATGCGCAACACCTTTTACACCGCCGCAAAGAAGTCTGCGCGGGAACGGCCGGGGCTGGAGGACTGCGTGTCCGCCAGCGTGCTGGTGGAACCCGTGCATGATGCTGTCATCACCCACAAACGCCTGTTGGCGGCCATCGAACGCCTGCCGCAACAGTATCGCGAGATGCTGATCCTCGTCGTGATGCTGGGAGAAACCTATGAAGACGCCGCCCGCATATGCGGTTGTGCGGTCGGCACGGTCAAAAGCCGGGTCAACCGGGCGCGCAGGATGGTGATGCAAGAGATGGAGGAGGGGTCGCCAGCGCAGCCGCGAAACAAAGTGATACTTGCGAATCAACAAATTGGCGCCGTGCCTCGGCAGGTCCAAATGCGACGGCCCTGACACACGGCGCAATTTGGTGAAACGCGGTTGTCGCCGAATGGTTCCCCCGAAAACGTCGCCCGCGCGGTATAAGGATTGGGCCACGACGTTGCGGGCGTCCTCATGGTGCGAAAACGGCGTTTTGCCGCTGGCCTATCGCGGGAAGGTTGTGACCCGAAGCGGATTTCACGCTAACGTGAGCCGAAGGTCCGTCTCAGGGCCTGCGAAGGGCGGAAAGTCAGATTGGACAGCAATGCCATGATGGACGAGCCGGGTCTTGGGCGCGCGGATACCCCTGTGCGGCTGTTACAAGAGCGACTGTATCGCGCAGGTCAAGCAGCGCAGATGTTCCTATGGGAACATGACATGCGGACGGGGCGCCAAACTTGGGATGGGGCAGCTGCGGCCGTGATCGGCTGCGCCGAGGTGGATCTGCCCGACAGCGCGGCGGCGGCGTTGTTCTTTGTAGATCCTGCGGATCACGGCCGGCTGACGGCCTTGTTCGCGGCCGCTATGGCCAAGCACCTTTCCAGTTTTGCCGCCGAGTTTCGCGGCATCGATGGGCGAATTTTCCACTCCGAGGCGCGGATTGAGTATGACGACACCGGCACGGCGATCCGCACCACCGGCGTGACGCGCGATATCACCGCCGAGGCAGAGGCACGACGCCGCCTTGCAGAAAGCGAAGCGCGGGCCCACCAACAGGCGGACGAGCTTCGCACGATTTACGAAGCGGCTCCGATCGGGCTTTGTGTGCTTGACCGTGACTTGCGGATCTTGCGGGTCAATGAGGCGATGCTGCACATGCATGGCCGGACCGCAGACGATTTCGTGGGACTGGGCCTTGCCGACGCGATGCCTGAAATCGCGCACGCGGCGGGTGACCGTATTGGACGGGTGCTGCAAGGCGAAAGCCTTCGCGGCCAGATCATCGCCTTGTCTTTACCGGACGATACGATTGGCGCGGCGGTGCCCGCCACCGTTCGCGTCAACTGGGTGCCGCTGCACGACGCCGCCGGGTGCGTACAAGGTGCTGTACTGACCACGGAAAACCTGACCTTGGAACGCAGCGCCGAGCAGGCGCTTGCCAATCGCGAGGCATTGCTGGCGGCCGTGGGCGACAGTTCCCCCGAAATCATCTATGCCAAAAACACCGAAGGCCGGATGCTTTATGCCAATGCCGCAACCTTGGCGATGGTCGGCCTGCCGCTCGATCAGGTGCTGGGCCGTACCAGCTATGAATTGATGCCGAATTCCGGCGGCAAGACACGGCTGATGTCCGATATGAAGGTGATGGCCACCGGACGCACCACCCGGCGAGATGAATCTGTCACCACGATAGACGGGCGTCACATGGTGCTGCACACCATCCGCGCGCCCTTGCGTGACGCCCAAGGCAAGCTCATCGGCCTTGTCGGCCTTTCCAGCGATGTAACCGCCCAGCGCGCCGCCGAAGCGCGGCAAGTGTTTTTGCTGCAACTGGCCGATCAGTTGCGCAGTGATCGTCGCGCTGCCTGGGTAACAGTACGCGCCTTGGGGCGGTTTTTTGGCGTGACGCGGGCGGGCTTTGCCAGCCATTCGGCCGATCATTCTGGCGAGCCAACCCTCTCAGATGCCTTTTTTGAAGAATGGAGTGACGGGATTGCCCGCAGCCTGACCCCGACCCAGGGGCTGACCAATCTGGGAGATTGGATCCGGGGCGAGCTGGCCCAAGGTCGCATCATCGAAATCGCCGATGTGCTGCACGACAATCGCATCAAAACCCCCGCTGCCTTTTTGGAACATGGAACCCGCGCGGCCTTGATTGTGCCTTTGCTGCGCGATGGCGTCGTGGTCGCAACCTTGTATCTGGCCGATGCGCAGCCGCGCGACTGGCAGGCAGCAGACATCGCACTTGTGCGCGATGTGGCCGAGCGCAGTTGGGCCGCCGTGGAACGGGAACGCAGCGAACGGGCATTGCGCCAAGCCGAAGCCCGTCATCGCACGGTTCTGGAGGCCTCCGCTGCGGTGGTTTGGTCCACCGACACTGCGGGCGGTTTTGCGACACCGCAACCCAGTTGGGCCGCCTATACCGGGCAGAACTGGCCGGACCATGCCGGACAGGGTTGGACCCGAATGATCCACCCCGATGACCTGCCGCGCCTGATGGACGACTGGCAGGCCGCGCTGGTCAAGGGCGGCGGGCATTACCAGTCGGGGGGCCGGATCTGGCACGGCCCAAGCGGGCGCTGGCGGCATTTTGTGGTGCGAGGTGCACCACTTGTCAGCCCGCTTGATGGCAAAGTGCAGGAATGGATTGGCGCGGTCACCGACATCGATGACCAGCGCAGAGCCGAAGATGACCTGCGCCTGAGTGAAACCCGGCTGCGGCTGGCGAAGGAGGCGGCTGGGCTGGGCATCTTCGAACTGGACCTTGGCAGCGGAGAACTCAGCTGGGATGCGGCCAGTCTGGCCATCTTGCGTGACAGCGGCAAAGGTCCGCCAACGCTGAATAGTTTTCTGCAACGTATTCACCCAAACGACCGCGCGGCGCTGCGTTCCGGCCTCGAAGGGGCGTTAAACGCACCCGCCGAAGGCCGCATGTCGATTGAAATCCGCATTGACAGCGGGATGAACCTGCGGCCGATCTGGCTTTCGGTGATGGCGCAGGTCAGCCCTTGGCCCGCCCCAGAGCGCGGCCAAACCTCTGGCCCGGATCAGCCGCGGCAACCCAACAGTCCGCAGCGCAGAGATATCCGTCGGCTGGTTGGCTCTCTGCGTGACATCACCGCCCGCAAGCACAAAGAAATCGCCTTGCAATCGCTGAACCGTCGCTTGGCCGACCGCATGGAACAGGCCGCGGCCGAGCGCGATCGGTTGTGGTCGGTGACAGACGACTTTCTGGCCACCACCGACAGCGCGGGCGTGTTGCACGAAGTCAGCGACAGTTGGGCGCGGATGCTGGGCCGCGCGCCCGGACAGCTGATCGGCAGGCCCTATGCCGCGATTTTTCACCCCGACGATCTGCCCCGGATCGAAGCGGCGCAGCACGAACTTTTCAAGCACGGCGGCTCTGCCTTTGTCGAGGCGCGGATACAGGCCGCTGATGGCGAATGGCGGCCCGTCAACTGGCGGCTCACGTCAGAACCTGATGTGGATCGGCTTTACGCGGTTGGTCGCGACATGACGGCCGACCATGCCCAAGCCCGCGCGCTGTCCGAGGCGCAGGCGCAGTTGCACGAGGCACAGAAGATTGAAACCATCGGCCAGCTGACAGGTGGTGTGGCGCATGATTTCAACAACCTACTGGCCGCGATTCTGTCCAATCTTCGGGCGGCGCAGACCCGCACGACCGACCCGCGGCTGGCCCGTCTGGTTGCTGGCGCGATGGAGGCCGCAGAACGCGGCGCCCTGCTGACAGGTCGGCTCTTGGCGTTTGCCCGGCGGCAAGAACTGTCCTCCACCGTGATTGACCTTGCCGCCATGATTGCGGGGCTGCACGACCTTTTGGAAGGATCTCTTGGGCCGCAGATCACACTCTGCGATCAATTACCGGCCGATCTGCCACCGATCCGTGGCGATCTGAACCAGTTGGAACTTGCGCTTTTGAACCTTGCGGTGAACGCCCGCGACGCGATGCCCCAAGGTGGCACGCTGACGATCACGGCCCGCGCTGTCTCCATCTCGGCCAATGCAGCGCCCCTTTCGGACGCTGGCGATCTTCGGTTGGCACCCGGCGCCTATGTGGTTCTGGCGGTCACCGATACCGGCAGCGGCATGGATGAAACCACCCGTCGCCGCGCCACGGAACCCTTCTTCACCACCAAGGGGGTCGGCAAGGGCACCGGTCTTGGTTTATCGATGGTTTACGGGCTTGCCGTGCAATTGGGCGGCACAATGCTGCTGGAAAGCTTGCCGGGCCAAGGCACAACTGTTGCGCTTTGGTTGCCCGTGAATACCGAAGGCACGCAGGCCCCCGGCCCGGCACCATCCGGCACCCAGACAGAAAATGACCAGCCTGCCGCCAGCCGGTTGTGCATCATGGTGGTCGACGATGATCCGCTGGTCGCGATGGGCACAAGTGCCATGCTGGAAGACTTGGGCCACCAGGTCGTCGAGGTGAACTCAGCGGCGGCTGCGTTGGATTTTCTGGCGAGCGCAGATCAGGTTGATCTGGTGCTGACCGACCATGCCATGCCCGGCATGACCGGCACCCAACTTGCCGCCGAGATGCGGGCTCGGGGCTGGCAGATCCCGGTCGCCCTTGCCACCGGCTATGCGGAGTTGCCGCAAAGCGAAGACGATGTGCTGCCCCGGCTGGCCAAGCCCTTTGGCCATCAGGATCTGGTGCAGCTGATCCAGCGGCTCTGCGGTGCCAGTCGGGGCTGAGCCTGCAGCACTCTGCACACCTCCGCGGCGGCGTGCCCGGCTGAAGGGAACCCGACCGTGCATCCGGGCGTTTCCTGATGGCTGACCATAGCACAACAGCAGGAGTGCAGCATGACCAACACACCATTGAAAACCAAAATCGCCGAAACGGCAGAGTTGGCGGCCGGGAAGGCGCGTGAGGGTCTGGGCGCGGCGGCCGACAGGACAAAAGATGCCGCAAAAACCATCAAGCAAGAGGCCTCTGCGCGGGTCACCAACACTGCAGAGGCGCTGCGCGAAGCAACCTCGGCGCGCGTCGACGACGCCCGCGAGACCTTGGTGACCACCGGCGAACGTCTGGCGCGCAGTTTGCAAGACAGCGCCGAAGATCTGGATGGTCTGCAATCGCGGGTGCTATCGGGTTTGGCAGATGGCGTCACAGGCGCAACGGATCGCCTGCGACGCCACAGCCCCGGCGATCTCTTGTCGCGGACCCGCCGCCTTGCGCGCGACAATCCTGGTCTCTTTGCGGCAGGCGCGGCTTTGGCCGGATTTGCCTTGGCCCGGTTCCTGCGATCATCAGCTGAAGGCAAGGGTGGACCCTCGCCATGACAACGGCCGACCACCATGATCGCCCCGACACCCTCACCGAGATTCTGGGCGAGGTGATGGCCGGGATAATGCGCTTGATCCGAGGAGAAGTTGCTTTGGCACAGGCCGAGGCGGCGGCAAGTGCCCATAAGGCGGCCTCTGCGCTGGTGCTGTTGGGCGTTGCGGCGATCTTTATCATGGCCGGGATCACCTGCCTTGCCGCTGGGGCGGTGTTGGGGCTGGTCACCGCCGGGCTGGCCCCGGTCTGGGCGACCTTGCTGGTCGGCGCGCTGCTTGCGCTTTTGGGTTGCGGCTATGGCCAGCATGCCCGCCGCTTGCTTTTGGATGCGACACGGGGCGCCCGCCGCCCGGCACGCAACCTTCAGCAAGATCTGGAAACCTTGCAAACCAGGGGGAAATCCGATGGCCTATGACACGGACGACATTGAACGCGAATTGCAAGCAGAGCGCGCGCGCCTTGGCGATAACCTTGGGAAGCTGAGGGATCGCTTGACCGCCAACGCGCTGCTGGAGGAGCTGAGCTGTACCTTGCGTGCGCACCTTGGCCCTCTGGCGCGGGGCGCCGACCAAGCGATCCGCGACAATCCCTTTGCGGCCGCGTTGACGGCTGCGGGACTGGCCTGGCTGGTCTTTGGCCGCACGCCCCGCCCCATCGTGCGAAGCGGCGAGATTTTGGCGGGGACAAAATACGAAGCCCTATCGCGCTGGGAAGACGAGGGTGGCCCGGTTGCGCCCTTGAAAGACCCCGATCTGAATTGGATCAGCGAAACCGACAGTCTGCGCGCCAAGGCAAGCGCGGCGCTTCGCCGTCTCGATCGCAATGTTCGGGGCAAATCGACCACGGCCGCAGATGCACAGGCCCAGCGGGACCGCATCCTGAAAGAGCTTGCCCGCGACGCGAATACCGCATTTCGGCAGGGGCTGGAAACCTTGCCGCCCGAGGCCCAGACCCGCATCGCAACCGCCCGCGAGACGGCTTATCTTGCAGGGCAAAGCTTGGGGCGCAGGGCGGTTGCCACCGTTGAAGAAAGCCCCCTTTTGACGGGCTGTCTGGCACTGGGTCTGGGGGCCGCGCTGGCATCTGTCTTGCCGCAAAGTCAGATCGAGAACCGGGTTTTGGGGGCAGAGCGGGACCGATTGATGAAACAGGCCGATGATCTGCTGCGCAGCGAAAAGGCCCGTGCGGCCGACGTTCTCAGCGGTCTGGCCAATGCCATGCGCGAGGATTTTTCCGAAGCAACCACAACTCTGACCAAGGGCAATACCCAAGGTCGCACCGGTTAGGCGGGTCGCAAAAAAGTTCCTCCAAGGTGGGAACCCATCTGTGGTCTGAAGGTTTCTCCGGCAGACGGTTGCAAGAAAGTCCCTGTCCTGCCGTCTGCAAAGGGTGCTTCCCTTCCCCCTTGCTCTGGCGCCGACAGTCTACCCTGGGGGTCGATGTCGGCGCCTTTTTTATGCTCGCACACAGACGGCGTGGCGCCGGCCAGCGACGGGCGCCCAGCGCTATTCCAGCTTGCTGACAATCGCTTGGGCAAAGGCTGCAATCATCGCATCATAGTAGACGCGGGTATCGGCTGGCAGGGTTTCCAGACTGACATCTGATGAGATCATCGGCTTGGCCTGATTGACGTCCACCAACAATTGATAAAAGCGGTTTTGCGATTTGTCGTCGTCGTTGCGCATGGTCACATCGCCGATGATCCGGGTGTCGGCCAGACCGATTGCATCGGTAAAGCCGTTCGACAATTCAACCTCGGCAATGTCGATACTGATGTCGACGCCCTTTGTGGCAATCCTGTCGCCCAGCCGCGATGCAATCGCGCCCTCCAAGTCTTCATCCAGACGTGCCCAATAGGTGGCGGCGGTCGGGTTGGCGACAGCGGCAAGGTCGGTTGTCACATCAACCGATTTCACAGTCCAAGGGTCGGCCGCAAAGGCCATCGGAACCACAGCGAGGTTCACCGTGACAGCAAAGATCATGGAACGCAGCATAAGAAGCTCTCCTGTGTCATCGGGGGCCTCTGCCCCCTCGACAGGTTAACGCCGCTTGAGCGCAAGGGTTCCCCTTTGTACCCCGCGAGATCAGGCGGTCAGCGTCTCGGTGCTGGCAAAGAACATCGCCTGTGACACGGCAGAATAGATCTGCTCTTCGGTAAAAGGCTTGGTGATAAGAAACGTCGGTTCCGGGCGCGTGCCGGTCAACAGTCGTTCAGGGAACGCGGTGATAAAGATCACCGGCAGCGCATTGAATTGCGACAGGATGTCATTGACAGCATCAATCCCCGAGGAGCGGTCCGCAAGCTGAATATCGGCGAGGATGAGATCGGGGCGATCGCGAAGCGCCAGACTGACGGCTTCGCTGCGGGTGGCGGCAATGCCGGTCACTGCATGGCCCATTTCCTGCACGATGGTCGACAGGTTCATCGCAATGATGGCTTCGTCCTCGATGACAAGCACCTTGCCCGCAACCGAGGCCTCCATTTCCTGCAAGGCGACCTGAATCAAATGGGCGACGTCCTTGGTTCCAATCTGCATGATCGCCGCGATTTCTGGCTGCGCAAACCCCTCGATCACATTCAAGAGCAAGGCTTCGCGTGTGTTCGGGGTCAGCATCGCCATATGGGCCTGCGCTCTGGCCGACAGCGGGGTGTCGGCATCGCCCACGGGCGCACCGGCACTGGCCCAGACCAGATGAAAAGCATGAAACAACCCGACCTTGGGATCATCACCGGCACGCAGCACAGACGGATCTTCCAGAACGGCTTCAAGCGTGGCGGCGGCAAAGGAATCACCGCTGGTCTGACTGCCGGTCAAGGCACGGGCATAGCGGCGCAGATAGGGAAGATGGCCTGCGACAAGGCTGGCCAGATCAAGCCGCGGGCGCGTCGGCATCCCCTGCGCAGCCGATGACCCGGTTTGCGGCGCTGACGTCATGATTTTCTCCCTTGGCGAACTTTTCTGGGAACCAAACACTGGGAAGATGAGTTTGGTTCCCTATAGTTAGAAAGATGCGTGAAAAATGATGGACACTGACATGTCTGACAAAGCGCCCAGATCCAGAATCAAGGATCAGATCGACGCGAACCTGAAGCGCATCTATGACGATATCACGAAAGAAGAAGTGCCGGAACGGTTCCGGCTTTTGCTGGACCAACTGCGCACAAAATCGCTGGAGGAACCTGCCCCGCCGCCCCACAGGACTGGGGATGAGCCATGACAAGGCAGCGGAACGACGCCGTATGTGACCCCGCTGCCGCGGCAGCCGACAAACCGGTGGAAGATTTCCGCGATCATCTGGTTGACCATCTTGGGCCGCTGCGGGCCTTTGCGCTCAGCCTGACACGCAGCAGGCCGGCCGCCGATGATCTGGTGCAGGATACCATCGTAAAAGCGTGGACCAATGCCGAGAAATTTGCGCCGGGCAGCAACCTTCAGGCTTGGCTTTTCACCATCCTGCGGAACACTTATTTCTCGACGATCCGCAAGCGCCGCCGCGAAGTGAGCGATCCCGATGGCAGCTATGCCCTGCGCCTTTCCGTCAAACCCGATCATGATGGTCGTCTGGCCTACAGTGATTTTGAACGTGCCTTTGCCAAGCTTTCGGACGAACATCGCGAAGTGTTGATGCTGGTCGGTGCCTCCGGTTTTTCCTGTGAAGAGGCTGCCGAGATGATGGGCGTCGCCGTGGGCACCGTGAAAAGCCGGGCAAGCCGAGCCCGGTCGCGGCTGGCAAGATTGATGGGGCTGGCAGAGGGCGAAAGCGTGCTGACCGATGCGGATCAAACCACGATGGCGGTGACAGGACGACCCGGGGCGCATGCGGCATGACGGCCGGGCGGGGGTCACGCGCGCAACCGGGCCAAGGCCGCCTTGCCTCGCGTTTTGCCGTGATCCTTGCGCTGGCACTGTTGCCGATCGGCGCGGCATCGGTGATGCAGACCCGCACACTGGAAGACGAATTGCGCAATCGGGCCGAAAGCGGATTGCTTGGTGCAACGCTGCAGGTCGCAGAACACGAAACCAGCATGATCCGCGCCGCGCAGGGCATGGTGGCCGCTTTGGCCCAAGCGCTGCCTGACGTTGCGGGCGACGCGGCACGCTGCCAGGATTTGATGCGGCGGCTGAAGGGAGAGATGCCACAAGCCACCCTGATCGCCTTTGTGCCGATGGACGGGCAGATGCGGTGTTCTTCTGTTGGGCGTGCCCATGACTTCACCGACAATCCGAATTTCCTGTTTTTACGCGATCAGGAAAAGCCGTCGCTGCGGGTCAGCCGCAAGGGCAGCATCTCGCAGACCTCGATTCTGGCGGTGACCCATCCGGTGCGCGATGCGGCAGGGAAAAAGACCGGATACGCCGTCATTTCGCTGCCTCATAGCGCGTTGGAGGCCCAGCACGGTCACCTGTCACCAGACCCTCAGGGGCAACAGGACTTGCTGTTTTTCTGGAGCTTTGATCGCACTGGCGAGGTGATGACCGCCAACATTGATCTTGATGAGGCCGCCCGCCGTCTGCCGGCAGAACCGCCGCTTGCCGAATTGGTTGGCCAGTCACGGCAGGTCTTTCAAGCACTGTCTCGGCTGGGAAACCTGCGCACCTATGCTGTCGCCCCGGTCATTAAGGGCGAACTTTACTTGATGAGCAGTTGGCGCAACGACGATAATCGGTTGATCGCGCAGGTGCGGCTGGCAAATTATCTGACCCCGCTCCTGATGTGGAGTGTCGGGCTTTTGGTGGCCGCTTGGGCCGCAGAACGGCTGGTCACGCGCCATGTGCGCACGTTGCACCGGGCGATCACCCGCTTTGCCCAAGGTGACAGGCGGTTGGAGCCGCCCCGGCTGCGCAGCGCCCCTGCTGAATTGCGCGATCTGGGTGCGGCTTACCGGCTGATGACCGAAAACATCACCCGCGGCGAGGCGGAACTGGAAGACCTTTTGCACCAAAAGGAAGTCCTGCTGCGCGAGGTGCATCATCGGGTGAAGAACAACCTGCAACTGATCGCCTCGATCATGAATATCCAGATTCGCAAAACCACCAGCCAAGAGGCCAAGTCGCTGCTGAAAGATCTCCGCGACAGGGTGATGAGCCTCGCCACCATCCACCGCGGCCTGTATCAGACCTCGGGGCAAGCCGACGTCACCGTGCGTGAATTATTTTCTGAAATCATTCGGCAAATCAGCGGCTTGCAATCCCCCGCCGGTGCGGCCGTCCATGTCGCGCTGGATGTTGACGAGCTGCGGCTTGCGCCGGAACAGGCGGTGCCCTTGGCGCTTTTGATGACCGAGGCCGTATCGGCAGCGCTGAATCAGCCCAACCGGCCAGAGCGGATCAGCGTGGCGCTGCACCAGTTGGACGAAAGCACGGCCAAACTTGAAGTAAACGCCGAGTATCCCGATGGCGTCGGGTCGGCGCAAAATGCGGATACCGGGATTGGCCTGCAACTTATGACGGCGTTTGCACAACAACTGGGTGCAACACCAATGATCGAGGACCGACCGACACAAAGGGCAACCTGCGTGACGTTCCACCTTCAGGCCCTGCGGCGGCAAACGACACCTGACGAGCACCCCATAAAATAAGTTTTCAAAACCGGGAACCTTTCGCCGCGTTGAGGCATTTCCTCGTCACCTAACACAAGTCAAGAACCGCGGAATTCGTTCGGGCTAACGTAGCTTGGCGGCCCACCTGCCGATTTGAGGAATGAACGCTCCGGGACTGCGGGGGACGCCGCGGGATAGCTCGATCAAAGGTTGGAAATGCGCCTTCGCTTTCTGCTTTGGATATTTCTGTCGATGGCCCTGGGTCTGGCGGGGGCGGCGCGATCTTCCATGCTTGCGACAGCGGGCTTCCATCAGATTCAGATCTGCGCGAATGGCCAAGAACAGGACCTTTTGCTGGATGCCGCTGGCAAGCCCGCCGCGGATCGGCCCGCCTGCGGGCATTGCCCGGACTGTGTGCCCAGCCCACTTGCCTTGACCGAAACCCTTCCCGGCCTTTCACCTGTCACCACCGTCCGCGCGCTGCGCCCCCTGCGCCGTCAGCCACAGCCACCCAAGCAACACCGGGCGCCGCAACCACGCGGCCCCCCAACGCCATCCAACATCCGGCGAGTTTTCAACCGTCGCTGCGGGTATTCCCTGTCCCACCTGACTTTGGTCAAGTGGGATGCGGCACAGCCGTGGCAAAGCTCCGGGTGTATCCATTTGGACACCCGCCGATGACCTATGCCTTGCCCCAACTTCGCCGTCTTGCCCGGATTTTCGCAGCCCTTGCAGCGCTTTGGCTGACAACGCTTCCGGTGCAGGCCGAAAGTGTGCTGGAAAAATTCCTGACCGAAGTTGCCGCCGCGGATCTGGTGCCGGGCGCAGATGGCTATGGTCCGTTGCGCGATGACGTTCCGGTTGCACCCGTTCTGAAGGGCGGCGAAACAATCGGCTGGGCCTTTGTCACCTCGGATTTCGTGGGCACGACCGGCTATTCCGGCAAACCGATTCACACGCTGGTCGCCCTAGACCCGCAGGCGCATGTCATGGGCGTGCGGTTGGTCAAACATTCCGAACCCATCGTGCTGATCGGGATCCCCGAAGCCAAGGTGAAAGCCATGGTCGAAGGCTATATTGGTCTTGATCTGGTGGCCGAAGCACAGTCAGGCGGCGAAAGCCATGATGTAGATATCATCTCGGGTGCGACCGTTACGGTGATGGTGATTGACGACAGCATCGTGCGCTCGGGGCTGAAGGTGGCGCGCGCACTGGGGCTGGGTGGGCTGAAGGTAGAGAACACCGCTGCTGGCCCGGCCTTTGAAATCAATCCCGACGCCGTGGCACCTAAAGACTGGACCGCGATGGAAGGCGACGGGACGCTGCGGCGTCTGGCGTTGGATGTCGGACAGGTGAACACCGCCTTTGCCGGCTTGGAAGACAAACGCGCCGCCGAACGCGCCCTGACCGAGCCGCCCGAAACCAATTTCATCGAAATGCAAACCGCGCTCGTATCGGTTCCGGCCATCGGCAAGGCGGTTCTGGGTGAGGCAGAGCAGGCCAATCTGGCTGCATGGTTGCAACCGGGGGATCACGCCATCGTGGTCGTCGGGCGGGGGATCTATTCGTTCAAAGGCTCGGGCTATGTGCGCGGCGGCATCTTTGACCGCATCGTGCTTATTCAGGACGACGTCTCGGTGCGGTTCCGTGACCGGATGCACAAGCGACTGGTTTCGGTTGTCGCCAATGGCGCCCCAGAGTTTACCGAGGCTGATCTGTTCAAGATCCCGGCCGATACCGGTTTTGACCCCACAAAACCCTTTCGCCTGCAGCTGTTGGTGCAGCGGGAGGTCGGGCCGATTGAAAAGCTGTTCACCACCTTTGATCTTGGCTACCAACTGCCGCAAAGCTATCTGCGGGCGGTTCCCAAAGCCTCACCTGCCGAGCCCAGCGCCGCAGAAACGCTGGCCGATGCCGACGAAGACAGCGCGCAAGCCGCCCTGTGGAAAAAGATCTGGGCCGACAGCAAGCCCGAGATCATTGGCCTTGGCCTCATGCTGTTCGTCCTGACAGCGGTGTTCTTTTTCCAAGGCATCGCGACCCGCAATGCCCGCGCCTTTTTCTGGTTCCGCATGGGGTTCCTGACTGTCACGCTGGTCTTTCTTGGCTTTTGGGCCAATGCGCAGCTTTCTGTCGTCAACCTGATGGCGCTGTTTGGGGCGCTGATGAACGGGTTCAGCTGGCAAGCCTTCCTGTTGGACCCGCTGACCTTTATCCTGTGGTTCTCGGTGGCCGCCGCGCTGCTGTTCTGGGGCCGCGGCGCCTATTGCGGCTGGCTGTGCCCCTTTGGCGCGTTGCAAGAGCTGACCAACCGCATCGCCCGCGCGCTCCACATTCCGCAATGGACTCTGCCTTGGGGCCTGCACGAGCGGCTTTGGCCCTTGAAATACATGATTTTCCTTGGCCTGTTCGGTGTCAGCCTGATGAGCATCGAACAAGCCGAACATCTGGCCGAGGTCGAACCGTTCAAGACCGCCATCATCCTGAAATTCGTGCGCGCTTGGCCCTTTGTTGCCTATGTGGCGGCACTTCTGATCGCCGGGCTGTTCGTCGAACGGTTCTACTGCCGCTACCTGTGCCCGCTTGGCGCGGCGCTGGCCATCCCGGCCCGGATCCGCATGTTCGACTGGCTGAAGCGCTATAACGAATGTGGCAGCCCCTGCCAGACCTGCGCGAACCAATGCCCCGTTCAGGCGATCCATCCGACGGGCGAGATCAACCCGAACGAATGCGTGAACTGCCTGCATTGTCAGGTGCTCTACCAGTCCAAGACCCTGTGTCCTGTGGTCATCAAGAAACTGAAGCGGCGCGACGCCGTTGCAGCCAGTCCGGCGCGCGATCTGTCGAACCATCCCAATATCGCGGCCAAGCTTGCCACCCCTCCAAACCTTACTCATTAAAGGAGATTAAACATGTCAGACGATCCTAAACCCGGCCTGTCCCGCCGCGCGCTTCTGGGGGCAACCGCTGGCGGCGCTGCCGCGGCAGGTGCCTTTGGCGGCGGCCGTTTGGCGCTGACCGGGGGGCTTTTTGGCCTTGGCGGTAGCTTGGCAACAGCGGGAGCCGCACAGGCCGCCACGGCCGAGGGATTCGAAGTGGCCCCCGGCCAATTGGACACCCATTATGGCTTTTGGTCGTCGGGTCAGACCGGCGAGATGCGCATCCTTGGTATCCCGTCGATGCGCGAATTGATGCGGGTTCCGGTGTTCAACCGCTGTTCGGCGACTGGCTGGGGGCAAACCGATGAATCGGTGCGCATCCATCAGCGCACGATGACCGAAAAGACCAAGAAACATCTGGCTGCCAACGGCAAGAAGATCCACGACAACGGCGATTTGCACCACGTTCACATGTCGTTCACCGACGGCAAATATGACGGGCAATACCTGTTCATGAATGACAAGGCGAACACCCGCGTCGCCCGTGTGCGCGCTGATGTGATGAAGTGCGACGCCATTCTGGAAGTTCCCAACGCCAAGGCCATTCACGGCATGCGGCCGCAGAAATTCCCGAAGACCACCTATGTCTTCTGCAACGGCGAGGATGAGGCCCCGCTGGTCAACGATGGCTCGACCATGAATGATGTGTCGACCTATGTGAACATCTTCACCGCCGTCGATGCCGACAAATGGCTGCCGGCTTGGCAGGTGATGGTGTCGGGCAACCTCGACAACTGCGATGCCGATTACGAAGGCAAATGGGCCTTTTCGACCAGCTACAACTCGGAAATGGGCATGACGCTGGCGGACATGACCGCCGCCGAGATGGACCATGTGGTGATCTTCAACATCGCCGCGATTGAGGCCGCCGTTGCAGCCGGCGAAGGGCAAGAGTTGAACGGTGTGCAGGTTCTGGATGGCCGCAAGGACGCCAACAGCAACTTCACCCGCTATATCCCGATCGCCAACAACCCGCATGGTTGCAACATGGCACCGGACAAAAAGCACCTGTGCATCGGCGGCAAGCTGTCGCCCACCGTCACCGTGCTGGATGTGACCAAGTTCGACGCGCTGTTTGAAAAGCCCGCTGCCGAGGTTGACCTGCGCAGCCCCGTGGTTGCCGAGCCGGAACTGGGTCTTGGCCCGTTGCACACCGCCTTTGACGGCAAAGGCAATGCCTATACATCGCTCTTCCTCGACAGTCAGGTGGTGAAGTGGAACATCGAGGACGCGATCAAGGCCTATGCCGGCGAAAAGATCGACCCGATCAAGGACAAGCTGGACGTGCAATACCAGCCCGGCCACCTGAAAACCGTGATGGGCGAGACGCTGGAAGCCGAAAGCAAATGGCTGGTCTGTCTGTGCAAATTCTCGAAAGACCGCTTCTTGAACGTTGGTCCGCTGAAGCCTGAGAACGATCAGCTGATCGACATTTCCGGCGACAAGATGGTTGTGGTGCATGACGGCCCGAACTTTGCCGAACCGCACGACGCCATTGCCGTAGCTGCCGCCAAGATGACCAACATCCGTTCGGCATGGGACCGGCAGGATCCGATGTGGGCAGAAACCCGCAAGCAAGCCGAAGCCGACGGCGTCAATCTGGACGAATGGGCCGACAAGGTTGTGCGCGATGGCAACAAGGTGCGGGTCTATATGACCAGCCAAGCGCCGTCCTTCAGTCTGGAAAGCTTCACCGTCAAGGAAGGCGACGAGGTCACGGTCATCATCACCAACCTTGATGACATCGACGATCTGACCCACGGCTTCACCATGGGCAACCATGGCGTGGCGATGGAAATCGGGCCGCAGGCGACCAGCTCGATCACCTTCGTTGCGGCCAATGCCGGGGTTTACTGGTACTATTGCCAGTGGTTCTGCCACGCCCTGCATATGGAGATGCGCGGCCGGATGTTCGTTGAGCCAAAAGCCTGATCCATGTGGAAATCTCTGGCCCCCTTGCTGATTGCTCTTGCCGCGCCGGTTTCGGCGGCGGATGTGGCCGTGCAGCCGGGGGCCGGAAGCCTTGCCAATGCCATCGCCGGGGCAGCCCCCGGCGATGTGCTGACCCTTTCTGACGGAATTTATGACGGCCCCATCACCATCGACCGCACACTGACCCTAACCGGCACTGCCGGCACGGTGATTGACGGCGGACACAAGGGCACGGTTGTCACCATCACCGGCGATGATGTGGTCTTGCGCGGGGTGACCGTGACAGGATCGGGTGGGGTGAACGCCGATCTCGACTCCGGCATCAAGATTGTGAAAGGCGCCGACCGCAGCCTGATCGAGGGCAACCGGCTGACCGACAATATGCACGGCATTGATGTGCATGGCGGGCTGGACAGCATCGTGCGCCACAATGTCATCGAAGGCCGCCAGAACGCCCGCATGAACGAGCGCGGCAACGGCATCTACATCTGGAACGCGCCGGGCACCGTGGTTGAAGAAAACACGGTGCGCTGGGGGCGGGATGGCATCTTCTCCAACGCCTCACGCAAAGGCACCTACCGCAACAACCTGTTCCGCGACCTGCGGTTTGCGGTGCATTACATGTATACCCACGACAGCGAAGTTTCGGGCAACATCTCGATCGGCAACCATCTGGGCTTTGCCATTATGTATTCCAATCGGGTGATCGTCGCCGACAACCTGTCCTTGGGTGACCGCGAACATGGGGTCATGCTGAACTATGCCAACAATGCCGAGGTGCATGACAATCTGGTGCGCGGCGGCACGAAGAAATGCACCTTCATCTATAACGCCCACAAGAACCTGATCTACCGCAACCGCTTTGAAGGCTGTGGCATCGGCATCCATTTTACCGCCGGGTCTGAGCGCAATGTGCTGACCGAAAACGCGTTCATCGGAAACCGTGAGCAGGTGAAATATGTCGGCACCAAGCATATCGAATGGAGCTTTGAGGGGCGCGGCAACTTCTGGTCTGACCATCCAGCCTTTGATCTGAACGGCGATGGCATCGCCGATGCGGTATTCCGCCCCAATGACCTGATGGACCATATCCTGTGGTCGCAACCCGCAGCCGCCCTTTTGACCGGCGCACCCGCCGTGCAACTGGTGCGTTGGAGCCAAAAGAGCTTTCCCGCCACCCTGCCCGGTGGGGTGTTGGACAGCTTTCCGTTGATGAGCCCGGTCGACAAGACCGTCCCGCCCGACATTGCCGCGATGGAGGCCGAAGTGGCCGGTCGCTGGGCAACAGGAAATTATGATGACATCGACCCTGACGATCTCGAATCTCACTAAGACCTTTGACAGCTTCACCGCGCTGGACGCGGTGTCGTTGTCGGTCGCCCCCGGCGCACGGGTGGCGCTCTTGGGCCATAACGGGGCTGGCAAGTCGACGATGATGAAGATCATCCTTGGCCTCATTCCCTATGACAGCGGAGAGGTCACCGTTTGCGGTGCGCAACCGGGATCGGCACAGGCGCGGGCGCAGGTGGCCTATCTGCCGGAAAACGCCGCCTTTCACCCCGCGCTGACCGGATTGGAGCAGATTGGGCATTACCTGTCGCTGCGCGGTGAAAACCCACGTCTGGCGATGGAGTTGTTGGAGCGCGTCGGCCTGCATGGCGCGGCGCGGCGACGGATTGGCACCTATTCCAAAGGGATGCGCCAACGTGTCGGTCTGGCGCAGGCGCTGATCGGCAAACCGCGGCTTTTGGTGCTGGATGAACCCACCAGTGGGCTTGATCCGGTGTCGCGGCGCGATTTCTACGCGCTTCTGGATGGGCTGGCGGCCGAGGGCGCCTCAATCCTCTTGTCCAGTCATGCCCTGACCGAGGTGGAGGCGCGGACCGACCGCATCTTGATCCTGTCAGGTGGGCGCATGGTGGCCAGCGGCAGCTTGGCCGACCTGCGGCAAGGTGCGGCCCTGCCGGTGGCGCTGCATGTCACGGCGCGCAACGGCTATGCCAGCGACATCGCCGCCGCCCTGCCCGGCGCTATCCGGGTGGACGGCGAATTGCGCCTGACCTGTGCCCAAGAGGACAAGCTGCCACTCTTAGCTCGGATTACAGGGTTTGGTGACAAAGTGGCCGATATCGAAGTGCTGCCGCCCAGTCTGGAAGATATTTACAGCCATTTCAGCCGGAGGGACGGGCAATGATGACCCGAATTCTTGCCACCGCGGGTACCGAATTTCGCATCGCGCTGCGCAACCGCTGGGTGGCGATTGCGGTGGTGCTGATGGCGCTGTTTTCGCTGGTTTTGTCGGCGGCCGGTTCTGCGCCGACCGGGGATCTGGGGGTAGATCGGCTCTCGGTCACGGTGGCCTCGCTCACCTCTTTGGCGGTCTATCTGGTGCCACTGGTCGCGCTGTTGATGAGCTTTGATGCCATCGCAGGTGAGGTGGAGCGCGGCACGCTGCCCTTGTTGCTGACCTATCCGGTGGGGCGGGTTGAAATCCTGCTCGGCAAGCTCTTGGCGCATCTGGCCGTGCTGACGCTCGCGGTTGCGGTGGGCTATGGGTTGGCCGCGCTCGCCGCTTTTTGGGCGGACGGCGATGCGCTGTCGGGCCTGCCTGCACTGCTGCGGTTGACGTGGACCTCGATCCTTTTGGGCGCCACCTTCCTTGGCGCGGGCTATGCGCTGTCGTCGTTGGCGCGGCGGCCCTCTGGGGCGGCAGGGCTGGCGATGGGGCTGTGGCTGGGGGCGGTGGTGCTTTATGACCTTGGCCTTTTGGCTGCCGTGGTTGCCGACAATGGCGGCTGGTTCACCACCTCGGTCTTTCCTTTTGCGTTGTTGGCCAATCCGGCCGATGCCTTCCGTCTGTTCAACCTTGCCGCATCTGAGGCGACCGCGGCTGCGGCGGGCGTCGCCGGGGCCGCAAATTCGATCCCGCTTTGGCAATCGGCCGCTTCGGTTCTGCTTTGGCCACTTCTGGCACTGGCACTGGCCACCGCCGCCTTCCGAAAGGTGTCGCCATGAAACGCGTTCTGCTTTTGGTTTTGGCCCTTGCCGCGTGCAAAGAGGAAACCCAAGACCTTTCCCCCATTGCTTTGACGCCGGAATCCACCGGGCATTACTGCCAGATGAACCTTTTGGAGCACCCCGGCCCCAAGGCACAGGTGCATCTGGAGGGGCTGCCCGGCATGCCGCTGTTCTTTTCTCAGGTCCGGGATGCCGTGGCCTATGCCCGTCTGCCGGAACAGGATGGCGTGATTTTGGCCACCTATGTCAGTGACATGGGCGCGCCCGGCGCCACATGGGAGGAACCCGGCGCAACCAACTGGATCGCTGCCGAATCCGCCACCTATGTGATGGGTTCAAGTGCCGAGGGTGGCATGGGTGCGCCAGAACTGGTGCCCTTTGCCGATCCCGCCGCCGCGGCCGCCTTTGCCGCCGAAAAGGGGGGGAAAGTGGTGCAACTGGCGCAGGTGCCGGACCGTGAAGTGATCGCCCCCGTGGCGCTGGAAGGCGACATCGGGGCCGAGGATGACACGGATTACGACGACCGGCTCAAGGGTCTGTCGCGCAGTCTGAATGACCAGACCGGAGGATGACATGCTGACGCGTCGCCGCTTTATGACAATCACCGCCACCGCGCTTGCGCTGGGGGCGACCCGCGCCGGGGCAACCCCGCGGCAGGTCTGGGCAGGCCAAGCCTTGGGCGCGCGCGCCTCGATCCGGCTTGACCATCCTGACGCGGCCGCAATTGCCGCCCGCGCCGCGAATGAGATCAGCCGTCTGAGCAGAATCTTCAGCCTTTATGAGCCGACCTCGCAATTGGTGCAGTTGAACCAGACCGGGCGGCTTGACGGCCCCGCGCCGGAATTGCTGGAATGTCTGACCTTGGCCGGCGCGGTGCATGATGCCTCGGGCGGGTTGTTCGACCCCACGATACAACCGCTTTGGGCGCTTTGGGCAGAGCGGGTGAGTATGGGCCTCCAACCGACAGCGGCAGAGCTGGCCGAAGCGCGCGGTAGGGGCGGCTGGTCTGATCTGCGGCTGGACGCTGCGGCGATCACGCTGCGCCCCGGCATGGGCCTGACACTGAACGGCATTGCGCAGGGCTATATCGCCGACCGCATCGCCGCTTTGCTAAGTGAAGAGGGTCTGACCAACATCCTGATCGACACTGGCGAGCATCGGGCGCTTGGCCAGATGCCCGAAGGCAGACCTTGGCCCGTGACCTTGGCGCAAGGCGGCAGCGTCCCGTTGCGAGACCGCGCCTTGGCAACGTCGGCGCCCTTGGGCACTGTTTTTGATGCCGAGGGCCGGTTTGGCCATATCCTGCACCCCGCAACCGGCGCACCTGCAACGGTGCGCTGGTCAGGGATCAGCATCAGCGCCCCGCGCGCGGGGCTGGCGGATGCGCTGTCAACGGCGGCCTGCCTTGCGGCAGACCGAAGGGCGATAGACGCCATCCTTGCGGCCTTTCCAGAGGCCACCTGCCTATCGGCGCGTCAGGCTGCCTGAGGCCTTAAAGCAGGCTGGCAAGCCGAACGGGCGCGCCGGTTTTGGCCGATTGGGTTGCGGCTTCGGCCATGGCCAAGGCGGCGACGCCATCGGCCAAGGTCACCGGCAAGGCGGAACCCGAATTGACGGCCTGCACAAAGGCCGCCCATTCTGCCGCATAGGCGGGCATGTAGCGTTCAAGGAAGAAATAGGTGGGCTTCGCACCGGTCACACCGGCCGTCGTCGATTTCACGACGGTATTTTCCAGCATGTTCTGCGCCTGCAAGAGCCCTTCCGAGCCCAAAAGCTCCAGTCGCTGGTCATAGCCGTAGACCGCGCGGCGCGAATTCTTGATGACCGCGATGCGCCCGTCGGCATAGGTCAGCGTCACCACGGCAGTATCCACATCGCCCGCCGCCCCGATCTCTGGATCGACGATGGAGGTGCCGACAGCTGACACCGTAACGGGGGCCGCGCCCATGATGAAATTGGCCATGTCAAAGTCGTGGATCATCATGTCGCGGAACAGACCACCCGACACCTTGATATAGGCGACCGGCGGCGGCGCGGGGTCGAAAGAGGTGATCGACAGAAGCTCGGTCTTGCCAATCTCGCCTTTGTCGGCGGCGGCTTTCAGGGCGGCAAAGTTCGGGTCAAACCGGCGGTTGAAGCCGATCATCACAGGTTTGCCGTTCTGCGCGACGGCCTTTTGGCAGGCTTGCGCACGGGCCAGCGACAGATCCACCGGCTTTTCGCACAGCACCGCCTTGCCCGCCGCCGTTGCCCGTTCGATCAGGTCGGAATGGGTGTCGGTCGAGGTGGCGATCAGGACCGCGTCAATCGTGGGGTCGGACAGGATAGCGTCGGTGGCCCGCGCTTCGGCCCCGTATTGCGCGGCAAGTTTGGCAGCCGCTTCGGTGTTGATGTCACTGACCGCAACAAGGCGCGATCCGGGGTTGGTGGAAATGGCGGTGGCATGCACGCCCGCAATGCGGCCTGCGCCAAGAAGTCCGACGTTCAGCATGGGTCTGATCCTGATTATTGGCCGAGAGCGGCCTTGAAGGTGGAAAATTCATCATCGCTCATCGCGACGTTGTGGCGAGGTTCGGGATAGGCGGCGCTGTCAACATCGCTGCGGAATTCGCGGAAGGCGGCGATGCGTTCGGCCTGCAACCGGGCGAATTCGGCGGCGAAATTGCGATAGGTCTTGGCATGGCGCGGTTTGTGGCCATCGGTGCAGCCCAGCACATCTTCGGCAAACAGATATTGCGCATCGGCACCGGGGCCAGCCCCCATGCCCAACATCAGCATCGGAGTATTGGCACTGATGAAGGCACCCAATTGGTCCGGCACACATTCCAATTCGGCCCCGAAGGCGCCGATGGCTTCCAGCGTTTTGACATGGTCCCAGACCACGCGGGCCTCGGTCGCGGTTTTGCCGACAGCGCGCCATCCAGTCCAGGTGATGTAACTGGGGATCAACCCGACATGGGCCACGATCGGCACATGGTTGTCACAAAGGGTCTTCTGGATGTCGAGCGACGCCGCGCAGTAAAAGCAGTCGCCCCCCATGGCCGTAAAGTGAAAGGCGGCGCGCAGGTAATCTTCGGCGGTCGCCAGCTTGCCGTAAGGACCATAGGGCAGACCGACCTGCACAAAGCAGTTGCCAGCCGCCTCACGCATTTCTGGGCTGAAAAAGCGCCCCTCAATCGACAGCATATGAATGCCCGCCGCATCGGCCGCCGCCGCTTCGTCCAGCGTGGTGACGTAAAGCATCGAAATCTTTTGCCCGCGCGCCTTCATGGCGCGCATATCATGGACAGAGGGGCGAGCGTTCTTGTGGACCATGATTACACCGTGAAGGCCGTGCGGAAGGCTTCAAGGGCAGCCTCCTCATCGCCCTTGGCGAAGGCTTCCATGCCGACGGGGCCGCTGTAGCCCATGCCCTTCAAGGCGCGGGCAACGCCGGCATAGTTGATCTCGCCGGTTCCCGGTTCGCAGCGACCGGGGTTGTCCGCAACCTGCACTTCGCCGATCCACGGCAGGCAGGCCTCGGTCCAGCGGATCAGGTCACCCTCGCCGATCTGGGTGTGGTAAAGGTCCAGATTGATGCGCAACTCGGGCCGGTTCACCGACGATACCAACGCCAACACATCGGCGGTCGCACCAAAGGGGCAGCCGGGATGGTCGATCGGGTTCAGGTTTTCCAGCGTGAATTGAACACCCTCCGACGCAGCCAGATCGCAAATCCGGTGCAGGGTATCGCGGGCGCGGGTCACCATGCCGGGGGCAAATGACCCGATCTGCGGGATCGGCACGCCCATGTCGCCCAACCCCGTGCCATGCAGATTCAGCCGCTGCACGCCCAGACGCTTGCCGACCTGAACCGTCTCACGCGCCGAGGCGAGCAGCATGTCGGCCCCTTCGGCATCGGTCAGGCGACCCTGAAGATAGCCGTTCATGATGGTAAAGGTTGCCCCGGTCTTCACCAGCGCATCCACATCCCAAGCGGGCCAGTTCCACAGGCCAACGCCAAAGCCCATTTCTTTCAGGCGCGCGGCGCGCCAATCCATTGGGCGGTCGCGCCACAGCATTTCGGCGCAGGCGGCAAGTTGAAAGCTCATGTCAGATCTCGATGTAAACCGCACCGTCTTCCACTTTTACGGGAAAGGTGCGGAGGTTGACGCAGGCGGGCGCGCGTTTGGCCTCGCCGGTTTTGTAGCAGAAGGTGGCGTTGTGCTTGGGACATTCGACAGTGCCGTCCATCACGAGACCATCGCAGAGATGCACCTTTTCATGGCTGCAAATGCCGTCCATGGCGTGGAAGGTGTCATCCTCTGAGCGTACGATGATGAAGGTCTGGCTCCCGTGGTCAAAGCGGATCAGGTCATCCAGTTCGATGTCGTCCGGGGCGCAGGCGCGTATCCAGTTGGGCATGGGTATCAGGTCCGTTATGCAGCAGGGGGAGGCGGGTGGCCGTTGTGGCTGGCCATGTACCCTTCGATTTCGGCTTCAAGGCTGGCCATCGAGGCACCGCCCGCCATCAGGTCGGTGATCTCTTCGCGGGTCTTTTCGCCCTTTTTGAAATCCGCCGCGACGGCGCCGCGGATCAACACGGCAAAATGGTCGCCCACCGCCATGGCATGCATCACCTGATGGGTGATGAAGATCACAGCCAGACCCCGGCGCTTGGCCTCGTTCACGATGCGCAAAACGTGTGTCGCCTGTTTGACGCCCAAAGCGGCCGTCGGTTCATCCAAAATCAGCACCCGCGCCCCGAAATGCACCGCGCGGGCAATGGCGAGCGATTGCCGCTCCCCGCCTGACAGCCCGCCGACCAGACGGTCGCCGTCGGTGATCCGGGTAATGCCCATGTCCTGCACGGCCTTTACCGCAATCGCATTGGCGCGTTTCCGGTCATAGACCCGGAACGGCCCCCAGCCCTTGGTCGGCTCAACGCCGACGAAAAAGCTGCGCCCGATGGACATCAGGGGAAAGGTGCCGCCGAACTGGTGAACGGTGGAGATGCCTGCCTCGGCCGCCACGCGGGGCGTGGGGAAGCTGACGGGTTGGCCATCCATCTCGATCACGCCGCTGGAAGGCTGATGCACCCCCGACATGATCTTGATGAGGGTCGATTTCCCCGCGCCATTGTCACCCAGAAGGCAGAGCACTTCGCCGGGCTTCACCTCCAAGGTGATGTCATGCAGCACATCAATCGGACCAAAGGATTTGTTCACACCCCGCAGGGCCAGGATCGGGGCGGTCATGCTTTGGCGCCTTTCTTCTTGGTTGTGGCCGACAGCGCCATCTTGCGGAAGGTGTTGTTCATCAAAACGGCACCCAACAGCAGGACACCGATGATGAGCGAGGACCAGTTCCGATCAAAATCGGTGTAGTAGATGCCTTGGGTCACGATGGCGAAGGTGATGGTGCCAAAGAAGATGCCGACAACCGACCCAAAACCCCCTGTCAGCAAGACCCCCCCGACCACGACCGAGATGATGGCGTTGAAGATGAACGATTGCCCACCGGCAACCTGGGCCGAGTTGTAAAGGATCGCCTGCGACATGCCGACAAAAGCAGCAGAGGTGGCCGACAAGACGAACAGGATGATGGTCAGCCGGTCCGTCGGAATTCCGGCATTGCGCGCCGAAACCTTGTCGCCGCCCATGGCAAAAATCCAGTTTCCGAAGGGCGAGAAGTGGACAAAGAAGATGTAAAGCGCAGTCAGTCCCAGCCACCACAGGGCCATGACCTGCAACTGCCCCCCAAAGAGGAAATCGCCGAACATCGCCTTGGCCGGGCCTTCCACACTCAACGCGACAGAGGTGGATTTGGTGATAAGGACCGTCAGGCCCAGCACGACACCTTGCACCGCAAACAGGCTGCCCAGCGTCACGATCAGCGAGGGAACGGCGGTTTTCACCACAAGGATGCCATTCACCAGCCCAACGATCACACCAAAGGACAGGGCCATCGCGACGCCCAGCCAGATCGGCATATCGTAATGGCCCGAGACCACAGCGACGGTCATCGCGCCAAAGGGCACCATGGCACCCACGGAAATATCAAGTTCGCCGGCAATCATCAAAAGACCCAGCGGGATAGCGATCACCCCCAAGTTCGCCGCGACATTCAGCCAGCTGGCCATGCCTGCGGGTTTCAGAAAGGTAACCCCGCCGAAGAAGGCGAAGAAGATCAGGACGGCAATCAGGCCAAGGGCGGCCCCGGCTTCGGGGCGGCGCAAGAGGCCACCTAAGGAAGTGCTGGACATGGGTCAGCCCCGTATCATGTGAGGAAAAAAGGAGGGGACCAGCGGCAAAGCCGGTCCCCGATCAGGTTTAGCGCGCGCCGAGCTTTACGCCCGCAAGCGTGGCGTCGATGTTGGACGCATCTACGATCCCCGGGCCCGTCAGGACCGGGAAGACCGGCAAGTCGGTGCCAAAGTCGATGCTCGAGGCCAGAAGGCTGACGGCAAGATAGGATTGCAGATAGGGCTGCTGGTCGATGGCAAAGGCTTGGGTGCCCGCCTTGATCCGATCAAGCCCAGCCTGGTTCATGTCGAACGACCCCAGTTTCGTCGCCCCGGTCTTGCCAGCCTGCTCGACGGCAATCGCGGCGCTGTCGGCGTCGCCTGCCGAGATGGTGATGACACCGTCAATGGTCTCATCTTTCAGCAGTTCCGCCTTGATCGCTTCGGCCACGGCCGTCGCATCGCCGAAAGAGGTCGACGGCAGCGGCAGTTGCGCGCCCTTGCCACCCTTGCCGGTGACGCCATCGATCACGCCTTTGCAGCGCGCTTCGATGTTGGCGGTGCCGGGCAGGGTGTTGATGCACAACACGTTCTTTTGGCCAGCGCCGGCGAAATATTCGCCGCCCGCAACACCGGCGACATATTCATCCGAGCCGACATAGTTGATGGCGCCCAGTTCAGTGGCTTTGTCCGCGCCGCCTGCGTTCATCAAGATCACCTTGATGCCGGCCGCCATCGCGTCTTTGATCGCCGGATCTTCCGCCTCGGGCACCCAGTTCGGGATCACCAGACCGTCAACTTCCATGGAAATGGCGGTGCGGATCAGCTGCACAACGTCGGGCGCGAAGTTGTCGTAGTTTACCAGACGCAGATAAGTCACAGTGCCGCCATTGGCCTCGACCGCCGGGGTGGCATCGTCGATGCCCTTCTTGATGATGTTCCAAAAGGCGTCATCGTTCGACCCGCCGACCACCGCGATATCTGCCGCCATTGCGGCCGAACCTGCGGCGACCAGTGCTGTCGTTGCCAGTGCTTTGGCCATGGATTTCAGAAATGCCATTCGTCGTTTCCTCCCTTGGTCCGCCTCTCCCGGCGGGTTGTTGAACTTTGGTCTTCCCCTCCGCCCGGCCTCCTCTGCCGTGCGAAGGGCGATCGTTTGCGTCAAGCGCTGGATTTTGCGTTCATCCGGGCTTTCTTCTTTTCAAAACGCGCATTCATCCGCGCGTCGCCTTCTTTCGAGCCATCGTGCCAGTAGCCGAACCACTTATCCAAAGGGATCAACCCGTCGCCGCCGTAGTTCACCTCGAAGTATTTGTGATGCAGGTAGTGGGCGTAGGCATGGCTATCGAGCGTGCGGTCCTCGGTCAGTTCCAGCTTGTCAAAACCGATGTGCCCATTCACCGCGCCAAATCCTGCAAGGTGCAGCTGGAACATCGCCACAATCGGGTTTGACGGGATCACAAGGTGCCAAAGCGCTACGGCGTGATAGAGGAACCCTTCCACCGGATGCATCGAAAGCGACGACCACGGCGATGGGTTGACCGAGTTGTGGTGGACCGAATGGATCCACTTATAGAGGATCGGCACATGGATCAGCCGGTGGATCAGGAAGAAATGCACCTCATGGATGGCCGGGCAAAGCAGCGTCAGCACAACCAGCCACAGCCAATTGTCCGACCATGAAAGCCACGGCACATAACCCGAGGCAAAAGCATGCAGAAAGATCACCTGCACCAGCGTCCACAGCGGGATCGAGATGAAGAAAGATCGCAGGAAGTTGTCGATGTTCTGGCTTTTGAACCAGAACACGTCAGATGGCTGCTCGGCCGGGAATTTCCCGTTGTATTTGAACCGCGAGCCCTGCTTTTTCTTCACATACCAGAACAGTTCAATTGCGCCGTAAAAGACAAAGATCGCTGCGGCATTGACTGCGTATAGCCACAGCGCCCAGCCCCAGCTCAGGGTTTTCAGAACCTCGACATCGGGAACCACATAGGCCCACCACAGAAGCGCTGTTGCCATGTGAAAGGCGTTCCACGGCCAGAGATATTCCGGAATCCATGCCAGAACCTTGGGCAGGCTCAACGGTTTTTGCCAAAACGGCGGCAGGGACAGATGGGCAAACGGGGCCCAGTCACCGCGCTTGTTGCGGGTTCCGAACTTGAGATCATCCATCTGCGCCTCCTGTGTTTCACCGTCCACGGGGCAGAAAGACACCGGCACCTACGGGCCACACCCGCAGATACCGCCCCCCCCCGCGCGGGAGCCGCCTTTTGCCTGTTGGACGTCTGTTGCTGTGGGCAGGAGGTCAAACTCCGATCCTGCCGCGATGTCTGCAGATAAGCGCCTTGACGCAGATCAAATCAAGCGCCCATGATAGCGTAAACATGAATTCGTCTCATTCGTATCAGTATTGGTTCTGAATGATATGAAAAGGATCAAATCGCATGCACCGCCCCACCATCCCCGACCTTGCCAAAACCGCAGGCGTCTCGGTCGCCACTGTAAACCGCGTCCTGTCCGGGGCGGCCAATGTCCGGCTGGCAACGCGAGAGCGGGTTCAAAAGGCGGCCGAGGAAATCGGTTTTTACGGCGTGGGCAGCATCCAAGCCCGCGTTGCGGCGGCCCGTCCGCGCCTACGCTTTGGGGTCTTGTTGCTGCAACCCCATCGCCCCTTTTATCAAAACGTCGCGCAGGCGTTGGAAGACGCCGCCGCCAATGCCGTGGGGGCTGACATTGATCTGCGCGTTGAATTTCTTGAAGATCTCTCGCCCCAGAATGTGGCCAACCGTGCCCTTGATCTGGCGGAAACCTGCAATGCCATCTGCGTGACCTCTGCCGTGCACCCGGTCGTCACCGAAGCACTGGAGCAAATTCAGGCACGGGGGATTCCGGTGTTCGCCCTGATCTCGCAGATTTCGGTGACGGGGCAGATGTCTTACGTCGGCCTCGACAACTGGAAAGTCGGCCGCACCTCCGGCTGGGCCTTTGCACACATCTGCAAGAAACCGGGCAAGATCGGCATCCTGATGGGCAACCCGCGCTATCGGAATCAGGAAATGAACGAGACAGGCTTTCGGTCATTCTTCCGCGAATGCGCGCCGGATTTCACCCTGCTGGAACCGATCACCACCTTCGAATCAGCCGCCGTTGCGCAGGAGTTGACGGAAAAGCTGCTGGCCGAGCACCCCGACCTTGCCGGACTTTACATCTCGGGCGGTGGCATCAGCGGGGCGCTTGCCGCACTGCGCGCCACAGGAAGGGCCGGGTCGCTGGTGGTGGTCGGCTATGATTTGACCGACGTCACCCGTGCCGCCCTGCTGGACGGCACGATGACGCTGCTGCTGTCGCACCCGCTGGCACGGCTTGCCCGCGACGCGATTGATGGAATGATTCGCGCCTGCGGTAACCCGAGCAGCAATCAAACCAGCATCGCCCCGTTTGAAATCTACACCCGCGAAAACATCTGACGCGCCGCCTATTTCACGCGGCCGCCTCAGCATTTCCTTTGACGCCGGTGATATAGCTGACGATGTCATTTCCGTCGGTTTCGTCCTTGCGCAAGGAGGCGACGATGCGGCCGCGGCGGAAGACGACGATGCGGTCCACGAGGTCGAAGACCTGCCGCAGGTTATGGCTGATGAGGATCATCGGGATGCCGCGGTCTTTCAGGCCGCGGATGATGTTTTCCACCTGCGCGGTTTCCTGCACGCCCAAGGCCGCCGTCGGTTCGTCCATGATGACCAGTTTCGAGGCAAAGGCCGCCGTCCGCGCGATGGACACGCATTGCCGTTGGCCTCCGCTCATGTTGCGGATCGGGTTGTCGACGTTGGGGATCTTCACCGCCGTGGTCTTCAACGCCTCCAGCGTGCGGTCGCGCATCGCCTTGCGGTCCAGCCAGGAAAACGGACCAAGGCGGAACTTGAAGAGCTCGCGGCCCAAAAACAGGTTCGACGGCACATCCAGATCATCGGCCAAGGCCAGCGTCTGGAACACCGTCTCGATGCCCGCCTCGCGCGCCTCGAGCGGCCCTGCGAAGTTGACCGGCTGGCCGTCGAAAAACACCTCCCCGGCCGAGCGCTGCTCCACTGCCGTCACCTGCCGCACAAAGGTCGATTTGCCCGCGCCATTGTCGCCCACAACGGCCACATGCTCGCCCTCATGCAGGATGAAATTGGCATCCTCCAGCGCATGCACCCCGCCATAGCGTTTGGTCAGCCCGCGCGTTTCCAGAATGATCTTGCTCATGGCCGTTACCCCCGCGCCCGCTTGCCTTGCCGCCACTGGTCCAAGACGACCGCGCCGACGATGATCACGCCCTTCACCATCTCTTGGTAATAGGCGTCGAGTTGGATCGAGGTGAACCCCGAGATGATGACCGAAAAAATCATCGCCCCGAGAACCGTGCCAAGGATCGAGCCACGCCCGCCGGTCAGCGACACCCCGCCGATCACCGCCATGGCGATGGCGTCGAGTTCATACATCATCCCCATACCTGCCTGCGCGGTCAGGTTTTTGGAGGTGAGCAGCACCGCCGATACCCCGGCCAAGAGGCCCGCGATGCTATAGACCAGCACCTTGTGACGGTCGGTGTTGATCCCCGACATCCGCGCCGCCGCCTCGTTCGAGCCGATGGCATAGGTGCGCTTGCCGTACAGCGTGAAGCTCATCAGCACCCAAAAGAGCAGCGCCAACAGGATGAACACCACCGCCGGGTTCTGGCCCTTCCAGCTGAGCAGGCCAAAGCTCAGGCTGCCCAGCACATCGCCATTCGACAGCGCGCCATAGCTTTCTGTCGGGAAGCTGACCGGCTGGCCATTCGACCACCAGCGCGAGGCGCCGCGCGCCGCCACCATCATGCCCAGCGTGGCAATGAAGGGCGGGATGCGGGTGTAGGCGATCAGCAATCCATTGATAAGGCCAGCAAACGCCCCGCAGGCAAGGCCGATGACGATCGGCACCAGCACCGGCAGATCCATCGCCCAGGCCCCAAAGATCGCCTTGGGGTTGGGGTTGCCATTCACCAGCGCAGTTTGTGCAAAGCTCATCGCCACCATCGCCGTGACGCCCACAACCGAGCCAGACGACAGATCAATCCCACCGATGATGATGACCTGCGTCACCCCCAGCGCGATAATGCCCACGATGGCGACCTGCAGCATCATGATGTCCAGCCGCTGCATGTTGAACAGGCTGTCCACCCCGTCGCGCATGTTGAACAAAAACGACCCGCCCTGCAGACGGTTCAACCCCTCAAAGACCACAACCATGATCACCAGCGCCAAAAACACATTCCACTCCGGCGCCCGCGCGCGACGCGCAGGATCATACTTCAGACCTCCAAGGCCATGTGCTTCTTGTGACATCCGCTTGCCTTCACCCAAATCGACCAAAAGGCCCGGCCATGGGAGAGGCCGGGCAAGGGGGCGGCAGCACCGCCCGGATGACTGATCTTCAGATCAGTTCTTGGCCAGATAGTCTGCGACGTTGGCCGGGGTGACAAGTTCGAACGGCACATAGACCTTTTGATCCACCGCCTCGCCTGCAGCGAGTTTGGTCGCCGCATCCAGCGCGCCCGACCCTTGCGCGGCCGCGTTCTGGAACACCGTCACATCCAGATCGCCTGCCTGCATGGCGGCAAGCGCGTCTTGCGTCGCATCCACACCGCCGACCTGAACGGTGGCCATGTCGATGTTCGCAGCCTTCATCGCCTGAATGGCACCGATCGCCATTTCGTCGTTATTGGCAATCACACCGTCAAAGGCTTTGCCGGTCGACAGCCAGTTGGTCATCAAGGTCTGAGCCTGATCGCGGCTCCAGTTGGCGGTCTGTTGGTCGATCACGTTGACTTTGACCTTGCACTTGCCGGCCTCGATCACGTCATAGATGTCTTGGGTCCGCTGCACAGCGGCTTGGTTGGAAAGCTCGCCCTGCATGACAAAGACGTTGACGTCGGTCTTGCCCTCAGCCGCCCAGTTGTCGCACATCTGAATGGTTTCCAGCGTGCCAGATTCCACTTCATTCGAAGCAACGAAGGCCTGATTGTCGGGCAGCGTATCAACATTCACCGGCTGGCGGTTGACATAGACCAGCGGGATATTGGCAGCAGCCGCGGCATCCGACATGGCTTGGGTCGCGCTGGTGTCAACCGGGTTGACGATGATCGCCGTAACACCCGAGGCGATGAAATTGTTGATCTGATCCAATTGCTTGGCCACATCGTTCTGTGCGTCTTCAATCTGCACTTTCAACCCGCCGGCATCGGCCTGAGCCTGAATGCCGTTGCGCAGAACCGTCAGGAAGTTGTCGTCAAACAGCGCCATCGACACGCCAATGCCGTCGGCCATCGCGGTGGTGGTCATCAGTGCGGAAAAGCCCGCAACCAGAAGTGCCTTTTTCATGTCTCTCTCCCTTGTTGGATGCCGGCTCATCCGTTCTGTTGGCCGGGGGCTCTCTCCCAGAGCCCGCATCACACACAGATCAGGCGGCCTTGCGGGCCAACCCGTCGCGGATGAATTGCATAGAGGCGGCAAGCTGCGCCTTGGGGTCGGCAAAGCCGTGAACCTGCGGCGCAAACGCCTCGAAGCTGACGGGGCCGTTCCAGCCAAGCCCTTGAAGATCGGCAATCTGCGCGATGTTGCCCAGCCGGTCGCCTTCGGTCACCAGAACACGGTGGGCGTCCTGCATCTCGGCAACACTGACGCCGGGATCGGTGACACCCGAGATGTGAACGATGCCGGTATGGTCGGGGAAATACGGCCCCCCATGCGCCAGCGTGTGGTGGAACGTGTCATGCACCAGCTTAAAGCGCCCCTTGGCGCCCAGCGCCTCGATGGCCTCGACCGCTTCGGCTTTGTAGCGCAACGCACAGATTTCAAAGCCCAAAGGTTCGACCATGCCGATCAGACCGTGATCTTCCAGCATCGGGCTCAGGGCCTTCAGGGCCACCCGCAGGGCCGCCTGTCGTTCGCCATTGCCCATGCCAAGATTGTCATTGCGGGGGATCAGACTGACGGCCTCGGCACCGGCGGCTTTGGCGATCTTCATCAGCGCCAGCGCCTCGGCGGCCTTATCATCGGACCAGTCGTTGAAGCGCTTTACCTCGGCCACGGCCAACAGACGCAAGCCTTTGGCGCGGATCATCTCGCCTGCCGTGACCGGGTCCAACCCGTCAAACAGCGGTTGCGGCAGGTCGTTACGGACCTCGATCCCGACGCAGCCCAGATCCGCTGCAAGAGCGACAAGCTCGGCAAAGCCAAGCCGCGCCACCGTCATGTGGTTGAGTGCAAACTGGACCATGTGAAACCTCCCGAGCCGTGTTGCCATTGCGGTCGGACCCTGCGGCGGCGGGGTGATTCCGTCAATTGCAGGGCGCGGCTTTTCGTCACAGATGACGAAATAGCGCAGGAAGTTTTGATGGCTTTACGTCAAACTGACTCGGGCAAATAGAGATCGGGGGGCAGGAAATGCTGCCCCTGAACCGACGTGATACCCTGTGCGACGGCCTCGGCCGAAAGGGTCACCAGATCAGCGCAAAGCCGTGGCAGCGGGGTGGCGATGGCCATGGTGACATAGCGTGAAATCAGCGCGGCCCGGCTTTCCGGCGTCAATTCGTTGACCACCAAGGCCACCTCACCGGGTGGGCGCGCCTCGCGGAGAGCGGCAATCGCCCCCTCCATCCCACCACCCGCGCAGTAGATCCCGCGTAAATCTTTGTGACGGTTTAATAAATCTAGCGTCGCCTCATAGGTCAATTGCCGGGTTTCCAAGTTTACCAGCGTATCCAGCACCTGAAATTGCGGGCCGTGTTCGCGAAAGTAGCTGCGGACCCCGGTTTCGCGTAATTCGTGCCCATGCCAGCGATAGCCGCCGACAAAAATCGCAATCTTCCCAGCATGATGCGTAGCGGTTGCGATCATATGGGCAGCAATCCGACCAACTTTCAGATTGTTCAAACCAAGATAGTTTTGCCGCACACCCTGACCAAAGTCGTTCAGCAAGGCAAAGACCGGAATTCCCTTGGCATTCAAACGAATAACGGCCTCCGTGACCTCGGGATGCGTCACCGCCGTGGCCGCAATTGCATCGACACGGCCCACCAAAGCCTCCATCTGCGCAACAAAATCGCCGGGGCTTTGCGATGGCGCAAAGACCACCGTGACGCTGGCCCGGACACCGCTGGCCTGAGCCACCGCACGCTCAATCTCGGTTTTGAAATTCTGGTAAAACGCCTGCTTTTCCTTGTGCAGAACGACCCCCAATCGCAGGCGCGGCAGATCGGCCTGCATGCGTTGGCCAATCAGTGAGGCAGCGTGATAGCCAATCGCCCTTGCCGCCTCATAGACCTTGCGCGCCGTTTCCTCGCGCACCGCTTCGCGGCCGTTCAGCACCCGATCAACGGTGGCCGTCGAAAGCCCCGCCGCGCGGGCGACATCTTGAATGGTGGGTCTGCCTGCCATCTTCATTCCTGACGAAAAAACATCAATACACGCCTTCATCGTGACGATTTTTGATGCGTTCTGCAAGCTCCCCTCTTTGTAACCAGAGCAAGCTGTGGCTATCGACAGAAAAGGCCCGATGCGCCCCAGAACAAAGGAGACCCCCATGGCCAAACGCGATTACAGCCCGTTCGGCGCCGATGCCCGGCAGGCAGTGGAAAGCGGCCTGACGGCGGCGGAATGGTATCATACCGAGGTGCCGCGCAAGGTGATGAAGGATCTGATGGCCCGGTCCGATAGCCCGGCCATTCGCGATACGATCCTGCTTTACGGGCTGATGATTGTTTTTGCCATCGGCGGGATTGCGACGTGGGGCAGCGTGTGGGCCGTACCCTTCTGGCTGGCGTACGGCGTGCTTTACGGTTCGGCCAGTGACTCGCGCTGGCATGAATGTAGCCACGGCACCGCCTTTCGCACGCCTTGGATGAACAATGCGGTCTATCAGATCGCCAGCTTCATGATCATGCGCAATTCAGCCACCTGGCGCTGGAGCCATACGCGCCACCATTCAGAAACCTATTTCGTCGGTCGCGACCCCGAGATTGCGGTGATGCGACCGCCAGAATTGGCCAAGTTGATTCTGAATTTCTTTGGCGTGATCGACGTTCTGAAGTTCTTTCCGAACCTGATCCAGAACGCCCTTTTCGGACCGACGAAAACCGAGAAAACCTTTGTGCCACAGTCGGAATGGGGCAAGGTGCAGCGAGTCGCTCTGGTGCATCTGGCGATCTATCTGGCCACGATTGCCCTTGCCGTCTGGATGGGGTCGATCCTGCCCTTGATGGTGATCGGTCTGCCGCGGATGTTTGGGGCATGGCATCACATCATGACTGGGCTTTTGCAGCACGGCGGCCTTGCGGACAATGTCATCGATCACCGGCTGAATTCGCGCACGGTCTACATGAACCCGATCAGCCGTTTCATTTATTGGAACATGAACTACCACGTTGAACATCACATGTTCCCGATGGTGCCATACCATGCGCTGCCGCGGCTGCATGAGGCGATCAAGGCCGATCTGCCAGCACCCAATCGCTCTATCGCCGAAGGCTTTGCCGAAATGTGGCCCGCGTTGAAGCATCAGCTCGCCTATGAGGACTATTTCCTCAAGCGCGCCTTGCCTGCCAGCGCCAAACCCTATCGCGAAGATTTCCACCACTATGTGCCGGGCATGACGCCCCCGAAAGCTGCGGAGTAAGACATGCCCTGGATCGACGCCTGCGCCACCGATGACATCGACCCCGAAGACCTGATCCGCTTTGACCATGCGGACCAGACCTTTGCGATCTATCACGCCCCCGATGGCACGTTTTACTGCACCGAAGGCATGTGCAGCCATGAAAACGTTCATCTGTGCGACGGGCTGGTGATGGATCACCTGATCGAATGCCCCAAGCACAATGGCCAGTTTGATTACCGCACGGGCGAGGCGATGCGTGCGCCGGTCTGCGTGAACCTGAAGACCTTCCCCGTAAAGGTTGACGGCGACCGCGTGTTCATCGAGGTGGCCTAAGATGGCACGGCTGACGGTCAAAGATCTTTTGGATCAACGCGGCAAGCACCAGTTTGCCATGCTGCGAGTCGAAACCCTTGAGGAGGCCGAAGCCGCCGCCCGCGCCGGGGTAGAGCTTTTGTCGGTGCCGCCGACCATGGTCTATGATCGATGTTTCCGCGAGGTGGCCCCCGACGCCTTTATCTTCCCCGGTGACAATTTCTATGAAATCGGCACCACCGATGATTTTCTGCACTGGGCCTTTCCGCTCTATAAACACGGAGCGGATGCGTTTTATTGCTCGGGCTCATTGGCGACGATCCGCGCGATGGCCGACCACGGGCTGCCAGTTTGCGGCCATGTCGGGCTGATCCCGTCGAAACGCACTTGGACAGGCGGGTTCAAGGCCGTGGGCAAGACGCTTGAAACGGCGCAACTGGTTTGGCAGCAGGTCAAGGCTGCGGAGCAGGCCGGCGCCTTTGCCGTCGAGATTGAGGTGGTGCCGCATTCGATCACCCAAGCCATCGCCGAGAAGACCAACCTTTTCCTGATCTCGATGGGGGCCGGGGCGGCGGGCCATGCGCAGTATCTGTTCAGCGATGACGTACTGGGCCAGAACCGCGGCCGTGTCCCCCGCCACGCCAAGGTCTATGCCGATTTCGCGGCAGAACAAGACCGCCTGCAAACCCTGCGGATCGAGGCGATGGGCCGCTTTGCCCGCGATGTGCATCGGGGCGATTACCCTGCCCCGCAATACCTGGTGGATTGCGACAGCGAGGTTGTCCAAGCATTCCGTGATTGGCTGGACGGAACTGGCTGACCTGCGACAGCCGCACAACGGGGCGCACGTCGCCCCATTGTTTGCGCTTTTGCTGCAAATCAGCCTCAAGAAGGCCGATCGAAGCGGATCCGGATGCAGTCACTGTGCGATCCTTGAATTTAAACGTAAAATGATGCTATCGCGGGACATTACCGCAAAGCGCACCCGTCTTTCTGGACACGGTGCCCAAGATAGCTTTTTACGCCACTGAGGATCAGATGCAGCTAGAACCGACCGCCCTGCCCGACGTTCTGGTTTTGACGCCGCGCCGGTTTGGTGATGCGCGGGGGTGGTTCAGCGAAAGCTGGAACGCCCAGACCTTTGCCGCAGCCGGGATCACCTTGGATTTCGTGCAGGACAATCATTCCTATTCGGCACAGAAAGGCACGCTGCGGGGGCTGCACTACCAATCCGCACCGCATGCACAAGACAAGCTGGTGCGTTGCACGCGGGGTGCGATTTTCGATGTCGCCGTGGATTACCGGGTGGGTTCCCCCCATTTCGGCCAATGGGTCGGGGTGGAGCTGACGGCGGACACCGGCAAACAATTGCTGGTGCCAAAGGGCTTTCTGCACGGCTTCCTGACCCTGACACCGGACACAGAGGTGCAGTACAAATGCACTGATGTTTATGCGCCGGCCTGCGATGGCGCGGTGCGCTGGGATGATCCTGATCTTGCGATCGACTGGCCCTTGGGCGGCGCGACGCCCCACCTGTCAGACAAGGATGCGGCGGCCCCCTTTGTTGCCCAGACCAAATCCCCATTCCTGTGGGAGCGCCGGGTATGAAACTTCTGGTCACGGGAGGAGCGGGGTTTATTGGGTCTGCCGTGGTCCGCTTGGCGATTGGCCGCGGGCATGAGGTGGTCAACCTTGATGCGCTGACCTATGCCGCCTGTCTGGAGAACGTCGCCAGCGTGGCAGGGTCGAACCTTTATTCTTTTGAACACGCCGATATCCGTGACCGGGCTGCACTGGACCGCATCTTTGCCGCCCACAAACCCGACGCGGTGATGCATCTGGCCGCGGAAAGCCATGTCGATCGGTCGATCGACGGCCCTGCGGATTTCATTGCAACGAATATCCTTGGCACCTTCAACATGCTGGAGGCCGCGCGCAGCTATTGGGCGACCGCGGGCCGGCCCGCCGGGTTCCGTTTTCACCACATCTCGACAGATGAGGTGTTTGGCTCGCTTGGCCCCACAGGCCAGTTCACCGAAACCACGCCCTACGATCCGCGCAGTCCCTATTCCGCCAGCAAAGCCTCGTCCGACCATCTGGTGCGGGCTTGGGCCGAAACCTATGGCCTGCCGGTCGTGATGACCAATTGCTCCAACAATTACGGCCCGTTCCACTTTCCGGAAAAGCTGGTGCCGGTGGTCATTCTGAACGCGCTGGCCGGGCGGCCAATCCCGGTTTACGGCGCGGGCGACAATGTGCGCGATTGGCTTTATGTCGAAGATCATGCCGACGCGCTGCTCTTGGTCCTGCAAAAGGGCGTTCTGGGGCGCAGCTATAACATCGGCGGCGAGAATGAGCGCAGCAACATTGATCTGGTGCGCACAATCTGCGCGGTGCTGGACCGGCTCCGCCCCAAGACAACGCCCTATGCCGACCAGATCACCTTCGTGACAGACCGACCGGGCCATGATGCCCGTTATGCCATCGACCCGACCCGCATCCGCACCGAACTCGGTTGGCGCCCGTCGGTCACGGTAGAGCAAGGTCTGGAGCGCACGGTGCAATGGTATCTCGACAATGAGGCGTGGTGGAAACCGCTGTTGTCGCGCGCAGGCGTCGGCACCCGGTTGGGAACCAAGGCATGACGGCGCTGGTCTTTGGCTCCACGGGTCAGGTGGCGTTGGAGTTGCAGCGGCGGCTGCCCGATGCTGTGTTTCTGCCCCGCGCTGCGGCTGATCTTGCGGACCCGGCCGCCTGCGCCGCTGCGATCCGGGCGCAGCGGCCCAGCCATGTCATCAATGCGGCCGCGTGGACGGCCGTCGATCGCGCGGAAACCGAAGAGGCGGCGGCGACCGTGGTGAATGCCGATGCGCCTGCGGCCATGGCCCAAGCCTGCGCCGATTTGGGTATCCCGTTTTTGCACATCTCGACCGATTATGTCTTTGACGGCAGCGGCACCCGGCCCTTTACCCCCACTGACCCCACCGCCCCGATTGGGGCCTATGGCCGCTCCAAGGCCAAGGGCGAGGCGGGAGTTCGCGCCGCGGGTGGGGCGCATCTGATCCTGCGCACCAGTTGGGTCGTTTCGGCGCATGGGACGAATTTCGTCAAGACGATGCTGCGGCTGGGGGCGACCCGCGAAACGCTGTCCGTGGTCGCGGACCAGATCGGCGGGCCAACCCCGGCGGCGGATATCGCCCAGACCCTGATCGCGGCAGCCCAAGCCATGCGGCAAGGCCATGTCGGCGGCACCCACCACCTCAGCGGTGCGCCCGATACCTCTTGGGCCGATTTCGCCCGGGAGATCATGGCGCGGGCCGCCCTGCCCTGCCAGATCCTTGATATTCCGACCAGTGCCTATCCCACCCCCGCCCGCAGACCGCTGAACAGCCGTATGGATTGCAGTAGCCTGCACGCCGCCTTTGGGGTCAGCCGACCCGACTGGCAGCAGGGACTTGACCGCATTCTCAAGGAGCTTTCGATATGACACGCAAGGGCATCATTTTGGCCGGCGGCTCTGGTACCCGGCTTTATCCCATCACCTTTGGCGTCTCGAAACAGCTTCTGCCGGTCTATGACAAACCGATGATCTATTATCCGCTGTCGGTGCTGATGCTGGCCGGCATCCGCGAGGTCGCGATCATCACCACACCCCATGATCAGGACCAGTTCCGCCGCGCGCTTGGCGATGGGTCGCAATGGGGAATGTCCTTCACTTTCATCGCCCAACCCTCGCCCGATGGGCTGGCACAGGCTTTTATCCTCGCCGAGGATTTTCTGGACGGCGCGCCATCGGTGCTTGTCTTGGGCGACAACATCTTCTTCGGCCATGGCTTGCCCGAAATCCTGCAGATGGCGGATCAACAAGACACCGGCGGCACCGTCTTTGCCTATCGCGTCAGCGAGCCGGAACGCTATGGCGTGGTGGGGTTTGACGCCGAAAACAAAGTCACCAAGATCGTGGAAAAGCCGGTAAACCCACCGTCCAACTATGCAGTGACCGGGCTGTACTTTGTCGATGGCACAGCCCCCGCCCGCGCCAAAACCATCAAACCATCGCCCCGCGGCGAGGTCGAGATCGTCGATCTTCTGCAATCTTACCTGGATGAAGGCACGCTGACGGTCCGCCAGATGGGGCGCGGCTATGCCTGGCTTGACACCGGCACCCACGGCAGCCTGCTGGACGCCGGAAACTTCGTCCGCACGCTGCAATCACGGCAGGGTCTGCAAGTCGGTTGCCCCGAAGAAATCGCCTTCCATGCAGGCTGGATCACCCGCGACGAGTTCGAAAAATGCGCAACCGTCGCGGCGAAATCGACCTATGGCCAGCACCTGATGAGCCTGCTGGCCGACGACAAACATCTGGAGCGTTAAGCAGCCCTATCGCGCGATGCCCGTTCTTGGATCATCGCCAGAACAGGATGATTACGGCGAGAGGCGCGACCAAACGGAAGGCATTAAGACACCCAAACTGACCACGAATGGGTTTCGAGGGGGGTATCGGGGGCGTCGTGTTTAGCGGGGCTACACCTGATCTTCAGCCAGAGGGCATGGGGTATTGCCCTTTCCTCCAAACCAGTCTGCCGCGTCGTGGCAGTCGATCATCAACATTCGTGAAGGCATGCCGTTTGGTACGCATGTCACATTTGGTCCATCCGATCCGCGGGTTCCATCTTGTTTCACCCGCGATGCGCCAACCTTGTCACCAGACGGTCACCAATCCACTGGATGCTGCAGACAAGCGCGATCAGCACCGCGACCACGGCCAGCATGGTGGCGGTCTCGAACCGTTGATAGCCGTAGCGGATGGCAATATCGCCAAGCCCGCCAGATCCCACCGCCCCGGCCATGGCCGAGGCGCCGATCAGCGTCACGATGGTGACGGTAAAGCCCGAGACCAGCCCCGGCAGGCTTTCCGGAATCAGCACTTCGCGGATGATTTGCAGGCGTGACGCCCCCATGGCGCGGGCGGCGTCGATCAGCGCCGCGTCCACTTCGCGCAGGGACACTTCGGCGATGCGGGCGAAATAGGGGGTGGCAGCGATGGTCAAAGGCACAATCGCCGCCGCCATGCCAATGGCGCTGCCCACCAATAGCCGCGTTAACGGGATCACCGCGACCAACAGGATGACAAAGGGCAAAGAGCGCAGGCCGTTCACTACAGCACCAAGGATGCGGTTCAGCGCGAGGTTTTCGTAAATTCCGCCCCGGTCGGTGGTCACCAGCACCAGCCCCAAAGGCAGACCGAAGGCAAAGGACAAGGCCCCGGAAACGCCGGTCATCAGCACGGTTTCCCAAAGCCCCTTGCCAATCAGTTCAATGAGTTGTGCGGACATGACCCACCACCTTTGCATCCAAAGTTTCCGCCCGCAGCCGCGCCAAAACGGCCTGCACGCGGGTTTGATCCACTGGCCCCAGCGCCAGAAACAGCCGCCCGAAGGGCTGGCCCTGCACATCCGACAAACCGCCATGCAGCAGGCGTGGGGCCTGTCCGGTGGCGGCCTGCACCCAGGCCAGCACCGGCGCGCGGGCCAGATCGCCCACCAGATCAAGCTGCAAGATCGGCTCGGTTCCCTGCCCCGGCTGCACCAGTGCCGCCCGAAGATCGGCAGGCAGTTCCGGCACCAGCCCGCGGATCAGGCTTTCGGTCACGGCGTGGCGCGGGGCAAGCAGCACCCGCGCCACGTCGCCCTGTTCGACAATCCGCCCCGCATCCAGCACGGCAACCCGGTGGGCGATGCGGCGGACCACCTCCATCTCATGCGTGATCATCAGAATGGTCAGGCCAAGCTGGCGGTTCAGCCGCTGCAACAGGTCCAGAATGGACGCCGTGGTTTCAGGGTCCAAGGCCGAGGTCGCCTCATCCGACAACAGAAGAACAGGATCGGTCGCCAAAGCCCGCGCGATACCGACGCGCTGCTTTTGCCCGCCCGACAGCCGCTGCGGATAGGCGGCGGCCTTGTCCGAAAGGCCGACAAGCTCCAACAACTCCGCCACCCGGTCCCGCCGCCGGGCCAGTGGCACCCCGGCAATCTTCAACGGCAGGCCGACGTTTTCCGCCACAGTGCGCGACGACAAAAGGTTGAAATGCTGAAAGATCATCCCCACCCGGCGCCGCAAGGGCTGCAACTGCGCTTCGGTCAGGTCGGTAATATCCTGCCCCGCCACAATCACCCGCCCGGCCTGCGGACGGTCCAGCCCGTTCAGGCAGCGGATCAGCGTCGACTTGCCCGCCCCCGACCGCCCGATCAGGCCGACAATCTCGCCCCGCGCAAGGCCGAGCGAAATGCCGTCCAGCGCCGGACGGTCCCCGAACCGGCGGGCCACATCGCGCAATTCGGCCACGAGGGGCGGCACTGGATGGGCAGGCAGGGCATCAGTCACGGCAGGCAGGATCATCTTGTGGCCTTTCAAATGGATGAAGGCCGGACCAGTGCGGGAGCGGCACCGATCCGGCCCATAAGGGGTGGTCTGGCTTACCAGGCGGAAATGCCCGTCCCCTTGTAGACCTTGTCGAACTCAACCTTCACGGCGTCGTTTTGATAGGAGGCGACAAGATCCTTGACCCAAGCTTCATCCTTGCGGTCGGTGCGCACGCAGCGTTCGTCAAGCCATCGACCGAGTGCATCTTCGGAATCGAAGTACTCCGCCGTCGCCGCCTGCCGCCGCTTACTGACGGGCGCAACCCGCTTGAAGTCTTTGCGCGCCT
>CALBSG010000006.1 GCA_937927675.1 uncultured Paracoccaceae bacterium
GATCTACACAGGCGAAGACACTCTTTCCCTACACGACGCTCTTCCGATCTCTCGGTTGGGGTCTCGGCGCGGTGCAAGATCGTGGCAAGCATGGCACGGGTTTTAACGGCGCCCGGTCAAAAGGACCAGAGCCGTTGCACCATCGGTCAAACGACCACTATGCTGATGAAAAGGGCCGCAAAAACCATGAGCGCGATTTCAATTCAACAGATGTCAGACCGTCTCGCCGCGCTGATGGAGGAAAAACTCGGCGCGCGCGGCGCGGGTCTTGCCGCCAAATTGCACAGTCGCGGCAGGCAGTTGCCGCGCAAGGTGCGCGCCGCGGCGCAAGCGGTCGCGGCGGAATCCGATAAGGCGCAAAATCCGAAACTGCTGTTGCAGGTGGACCATGCCGCGCTGGCGCGCAACTATGACCTTTGCCTGCACCACCTGACCCGGCTGAAAACCAGATCAGGCTGGTTGGGGGGCACCGTCGCCTTGGCGGCATCGGTGGCCCTATCTTTGTTCATCGTCGCGCTGCTTATTGCGGCAGTCGCACGTTGGCGGGGGCTGATTTAGCCCAGTTGGGCTGCAACCTCATCCGACATGTCGAAGTTGTGGGTGACGGATTGCACATCGTCATCCTCTTCCAGCATGTCGATCAGGCGCATCAGCTTTTGTGCCGTATCCAGATCAACCTCGGTGCGGGTCTGCGGCTTGAAGATGATCTTCGCCTCATCAGATTCGCCCAGCGCCTTTTCCAACGCATCGGACACGTCCGACAGGTTTTCAACCGAGCAGTAGATCCAGTGGCCTTCGTCGTCCGATTCGACATCATCAGCGCCGGCGTCCAGCGCGGCCATCATGACGTCATCGGCAGAGCCGACCTTGGCGGCATAAGAAATCTCGCCCACCCGATCAAAGCCGTGGCTGACCGAGCCGGTCTGCCCCAGATTGCCGCCGCATTTCGAGAAATAGCTGCGAACGTTCGACGCGGTGCGGTTCAGGTTGTCGGTCATCGCCTCGACGATGATCGCGATGCCGTTGACACCGTAACCTTCATAGCGGATTTCGGTGTAATCCGCCGCATCGCCGCCCGACGACTTCTTGATCGCGCGATCGATCACATCTTTCGGCATCGAAACGGCCTTGGCCGCCTTCACTGCCAGACGCAGACGCGGGTTCTTTTCGGGATCAGGGTCGCCCATCTTGGCAGCGACGGTGATTTCCTTCGACAGTTTGGAAAACATCTTGGAGCGCAGCTTGTCCTGCTTGCCCTTGCGATGCTGGATGTTCGCCCATTTGGAATGGCCAGCCATGACCTGAAACTCCGGTAATCTTGGTGTTGTGGCCGTCTACACCACCCGCCCCCCCGGCGGCAACCCCCGCGCGGGGGTTAGGGGTAAAGCGGCCAGAAAACCGGGATCAGAGCGGAACACAAAAGCCAGGTGATAAGGTTCAGCGGCACACCGACCTTTGTGAAGTCGAGGAACTTATACCCCCCCGGCCCATACACCATCATATTGGTCTGATAGCCGATCGGCGTGGCAAAGGCCAAAGTGGCCGAGAACATCACCGCCACCACAAAGGGGCGCGGGTCCGCGCCAAGCTGATGTGCAAGCTCAATCGCGATAGGTGTAAAGATCACCGCCACGGCGTTGTTCGACAGAAACTCGGTCAGGATCAGGCCAATCAGATAGATCAGCAGAATAGTGGCAAAAGGCGACAAGCCATCCATCCACGGGCGCACCCCCGTCACGATCAACTCCACCGCGCCTGATCTGTCCAACCCCTCACCCACGGCCAGCATGGCAAGGATCATCGCCAAAAGGCTGCCATCGACGAATTCCAACGCCTCGTCGCTGTCAATGCAGCGGGTCACAAGGATGGTGGTCACGGCCAAAAACGCCAACACCAGAATCGGCGCAAGATCCAGCGAGGAGAGGAACACGACAGCCAGCAGCGCGCCAATCGCAATCGGGGCCTTAGTCCGGCGATAGGCACGGGTTTTCGGATGGCTGACGTCCACCATCTCCATATCGTCTGACAGTCGTTTGATGTCTTCGATCCGGCCTTCCAACAACAGCGTATCGCCGACCTGCACCACCAACTCATCGAGCTGCCGTCCGATATTCTGGCTGCGACGGTGCGCGGCCAGCACATAGATGCCATAGCGACGGCGCAGACGCATTTCACCCAAGGCGCGGCCAATCATATGGCAACCGGGGGTAATCAGAACCTCGACCGTTTCCGTTTCGACCGAGGAAAGCTTGTCCACCACCCGCATATCGGTGCGGTTCTGCATGCCCAAAAGCTCTGTCATCTCGGTACGCAGAACCACGCGGTCCCCAGCCTGAAGCGCCACCGCCTGCAAGTCGCGACGCAGCGACAGATCCCCACGCAAAACGTCGATCACCCGCACGCCCGAAGGTTTGAACTGCTGCACCTCCAGAACCAAGCTGCCGATCAGAACGGAATCTTCCGGAATGGCAACTTCGGTGAAATACTTCATCCGCTTGCGGTCACCCAAAAGCGTGGCCATGGATTCCCGCACCGGCAGCAGATGCCGTCCCACGGTCGCCATGTAAAACCCGCCCGCCAAGGTCACCGCGATGCCAAGTGGCGCGATTTCAAACAGCGAGAAATGTGCAAGTCCCGCATCCATGGCCACGCCGTCCACCAGCAGGTTGGTCGAGGTGCCGATGATGGTGATCATGCCCCCCAGCACGGTCATGTGGCTGAGCGGGATCAGAAATTTGGACGCGGCCGTGTTCAGACGCGCCGCAATCTGAATGACCACCGGGATCATCACTGCGACCAAAGGCGTGTTGTTCATAAAGGCCGACGCCACGGCGATGAAACTGAACAGAACAACCACCGTCGTCTTGGGGCGGTTGCCGACATGGGCCTCGGCCATGCCGATCAGCATCTCAACCGATCCGGTACGCACCAGCCCGCCCATCACCATGAACATCAAGACAATGGTCCAAGGCGCGGGGTTTGACAGCACACCCACCGCCTCTTTCACCGGCAAGAGCCCAAGCAAGATCATCGCGGCGGCCCCCGCAATGGCGGTCACCTCGACTGCAAATGTCTCGCGCACAAAAAAGATGAACATGACGGCCATAACGGCCAGCGCGACATAAGGTGCCAAATCTGGGCTGACTGCCAATCCGAACATGCTCTATTTCCCCTGACTTGCCATTCTTCTACGGCAGGGCACGAGAAAAGAGAAGAATATTCTCTACCAAACTTATCGAGTTAAATTTCCACCCGCGGGCGCGGACTGACCAGCATCAAGCCGCACAGCATCAACCCGGCCGCCGCCCAGACCCAAGGGCTGAACCGCTCCCCCAGCAATAGCATGGCCCAGACAATCCCCGAAGCGGTGGTGAAATAGGCAGATTGCGAGGCAAAGACCGATCCGGCGCGCGCTGCCAGCCAGACAAAACTGGCGTAAAGCAGCGCATGCAGGGCTGATGACAGGATCAGTGCCCATTCGGGCCGCCCCAGCGGCATCGGCATCGGGAACCAGTGGCCAAGCGCAAGCATGATCGGCACGCAGAAAAACAGCCCCGCGAGTGAGGCCCCCAACATCGCCTGAATGGCATCCAGCTCGCCCGTTCCGCGTGCGGCGACGTATGTGTTTTCAAGGGCATAGAACAGCGGCCCCACCATGGCCACCGGCAGGAACAGCACCATGGCCTGCTCGGGCAGGCTGGCTTTGGGCAAAGCGATCAGGAGAACGCCCGACAGGCCCAAGACGATGCCGACAATCCGCCGCGGCGAAAAACGGTCCATGCCAAGGCCCAGCGCAATCGGAAAGGCCATCAGCGGGATCGTGGCGATGATGATCGACATGATCCCAGAGGGCAGGCGCGCGACCGACAGATAAAAGGTATAGTTCGGAATAAGCGTACCAAGAAAGGCCACGACGACATAGAATTCCAGCGTGCGACGGGTGACCGGCAGGCGCTTGCCCCGCAAGATCGTCAGCGTCGCCAGTACCAGCACACAGACCACCAATTGCCAGAAGATCAGCCCAAAAGGCTGATGCCCGCTCGACGCGGCGATCTTGCCCAAGGGCTGGGTTGACCCCCAGCCAATCCCGATCAGCGCGAGAATCCCCGCATAGTGCAGTCGGGTCATGGGCCGATCGGCTCCAACCGTCCGCCCTGCCGGACCGGAACGATCCGGGTCGCTTTGCCAGTGCGGTCATCGGTTTCGACATAGACCCCTGACAGCGTGGTCGGACCATTTGCAGGCTCGAACCGGCTAGAGGCCATGCCGGTGATAAACCGCCGCAACGGCTCCATCTTTTCCATGCCGATGACCGAGTTGTAGTCACCACACATGCCCGCATCGGTCAGATACGCCGTACCGCCGGGCAAAATCATGTGATCCGCCGTCGGCACATGGGTATGGGTGCCGACGACAAGGCTGGCTTGCCCGTCGCACCAATGACCCATCGCCATCTTCTCCGACGTCGCCTCGGCATGCACATCAATGATCGCGGCCTGAATGGTGGCACCGATGCGGTGGGTTTTCAGGATGGTTTCAATGGCGCTGAAGGGGTCGTCGAACGGCCGCTTCATAAAGACCTGCCCCAAAACCTGTGCGACCAGAACCTTGCGCCCCGAGGTCGCATCAAAAATCTTTACCCCGCGGCCCGGTGCCACCTTGGAAAAGTTCAGCGGCCGGATAATCCGGGTGTCGGTTTCGCAATATTGCAGCATGTCTTTTTGATCGAAGGCATGATCGCCAAGCGTGATGCAATCGGCCCCGGCCTGAAAGATCAGCCGCGCGTGTTCGGCCGTCAGGCCAGCGCCTTGGCTGGCGTTCTCGCCATTGACCACGACAAAATCGAGCCCCCAGCGCGTGCGCAACGCGGGCAGCATTTCGGTAATGGCCGCGCGCCCCGCACGGCCCATGACATCGCCAAGGAACATCAGTTTCATAGCGGCAGCCTTAGGCTGACAAACCTGCGCCTGCAAGTCTGCCTCCGACGTTCCTCGTCGGTCTTTGACCCACGGGGAGTTGCCGGGGCAAGGATCGCCACCTATCCTGTCGGCATGAACCTTCCTCCCTCACTTCAGCACTGGTTCACCGCCCAACGCTGGCAGTTGCACCCGCATCAGCAGGCCATGCTCGACCGGGGGGCGGATGGCTCCACCCTGCTCATCGCGCCCACGGGCGGTGGCAAGACGCTTGCGGGGTTCCTGCCCTCACTTGCGGAACTTGCGGCGGGCTATGATGGCCTGCACACGCTGTATATCTCGCCCTTGAAGGCGCTGGCGGCCGATATCCGGCGCAATCTGCGTCGCCCGGTCGAAGGCGCAGGGTTGCCGATCCGCATCGAAGACCGCACCGGCGACACCTCTTACACCCAGCGCCGCCGTCAGCGCGCCGACCCGCCGCATATTTTGCTGACCACACCGGAAAGCCTTGCGCTGCTGCTCAGCTACGAAGACGCCCCAAGAATTTTCGAATCCTTGCAACGGGTTGTGGTGGACGAGTTGCACGCGCTGGCCGAATCCAAGCGCGGCGATCAATTGATGCTGGCACTTGCGCGCCTGCAAAGCCTTGCCCCCGGCCTGCGGCGCGTCGGCCTGTCGGCCACGGTCGAAGACCCGCCTGCCTTGGCCGCCTATCTGGGGGCCAAGACCGATATCCTCATGGCCGATCCCGGCCCCGATCCCGATATTGCCATGCTGGAGACCGCCGCACCCCCTCCATGGGCGGGCGGCGGTGGGCGCTATGCGATCCCCGAAATCCTGAACCAGATCACCCGTCACCAAACCACGCTGATCTTTCACAACACCCGCGCGCAGGCCGAGATCTTTTTTCACCACCTGTGGCTGGCCAATACCGAAGATCTGCCGATCGGGATTCATCACGGCAGCCTGTCGCGCGACCAGCGCGAAAGAGTAGAGGCGGCGATGGTCTCGGGCGCCTTGCGCGCTGTGGTCTGTACCGGCAGCCTTGATCTGGGGATCGACTGGGGCGCGGTCGATCTGGTCATTCAGGTCGGCGCACCAAAGAATATCAAGCGGCTGGTGCAGCGCATCGGCCGCGCCAATCACCGTTATAACGCGCCGTCAAAGGCGCTTTTGGTGCCTGCCAACCGCATGGAGGTGGTGGAATGTCAGGCCGCACTGGAGGCCGCCCGCGCCCATGCCCTTGATGGCGAACCCCGTGGTCCCGGCCCGCGCGATGTTTTGTGCCAGCACATCCTTGCCACGGCCTGCGCCGGGCCGTTTGACGCGGATCAGCTCTATGCTGAGGTCATCACCGCTGGCCCCTATGCCACCCTGACCCGCCCCGAATTCGACGACTGCCTGAATTTTGCCGCCACCGGCGGCTATGCCCTGCGCGCCTATGACCTCTGGCAACGCCTGATGCTGCGGGCAGGCAAATGGACCCTGCGCGATCCCCGCGCCGCTGCCGTCATCCGGCAAAACCTTGGAACCATCATCGACATCGAAACGCTGAAGGTCCGCATGGGTCGCTTTGGCAGCCCCTTGGGCGAGGTGGAGGAGGCCTTTGCCTCTACCCTGTCGCCCGGTGACACGTTCCTGATTGGCGGGCAGATCGTGCGCTATGAGGGCCTGCATGAAATGACCGTCGAGGTCAGCCGCGCGGCTGGGCGCGATCCCAAGGTCGCTGTGTTTTCCGGCACAAAATTTGCCACATCCACGGTACTGGCGGGTCGGATTCTTGAAATTTTCCAACAATCGCGCTGGCCTGACCTCCCCCGCCACACCGCCGAATGGCTGACCCTGCAAGCCGAGGTTTCGCGCTTGCCCGGCCCAGACCGGCTGTTGGTGGAAAGTTTTCCGCAAGACGGGCGCGAGCATCTCTGCATCTACGGCTTTGCCGGCCGCAATGCCCAGCAGACCCTTGGGCTTTTGGTGACCAAGCGGATGGAGGAGGCGGGCCTTGCCCCCTTGGGTTTTGTCGTCACCGACTATGCCACACTGATCTGGGGGCTGGAGCCGGTGCAGGACGCAGCCCCCCTTCTGGATCTGAACGACCTGCGCGACGGGCTGGAAGGCTGGCTCTCTGGCAACGCGGTGATGAAACGTACCTTCCGCAATGTGGCGATCATCGCTGGCCTGATCGAACGCAGCCATCAGGGGCGGCGCAAATCCGGGCGGCAGGCAACGTTTTCGTCAGACATTCTTTACGACACGCTGGCCCGCCATGATCCTGACCATCTGCTGTTGCGCCTGACCCGCGACGAGGCGATGCGCGGGTTGATCGACTTTTCCCGGCTGGAAGAGATGGTCGCCCGCGTGCAGGGGCGGATCGACACCCTGCGCCTGCCCCGCGTCACGCCGCTTGCCGCTCCCTTGTTTCTGGAACCCGGCAAGGTGCCAGTCGATGGCAAAGGCCGCGAACGGCTGGCAGAGGACGCCGCCCGCGCCCTGCTGCGCGCTGCGGGTCTTGATTGAATTTCCGCCCCGCCCTTGGCATGAACCTCGCATGACCCACGCCTTCACCCTTGGCCCTGCGGACCTGATCGCCCTGCCCTCGGGCGCACTGCATTGGCCGGATCAAGAATTGCTCTGCGTCTCGGACCTGCATTTCGGAAAATCCGAGCGGCTGGCCCGACGCGGCGGGGCGCTGTTGCCGCCTTATGAAACCCGCGAAACGCTGTTGCGGCTGGAAACCGATCTTGAAGCCACCGGCGCGCGGGCCGTCATTTGCCTTGGCGACAGCTTTGATGATCTTGCCGCCGCCGAAGGACTGGATGAACACGACCGGCTCTGGCTGATCCGGTTGATGGCCGGGCGCGATTGGATCTGGATCGAGGGCAACCACGACACAGGCCCCACCGACCTTGGCGGCACCCATCGCGCCGAACTGACCCGTGCGGGCGTGACCTTTCGCCATATCGGCGGCGGCACGGGGATTGAAATCTCGGGGCATTTTCACCCCAAGGCGCGGCTGGCGGGCAAGGCGCACCGTGCCTTTCTGCACGACAAAACGCGGTTGATTCTGCCGGCCTATGGCACCTTTACCGGTGGACTTTGGGCCGAAGAGGCCGCCCTTCAGACCCTGATGGCCCCAGAGGCACTGGCAATTGTCACCGTAGGCAGCCGCTGCCTGCCCATCCCTATGCCGCGCCCTGCGCCTCGGCCAATCCCTCGGACGCGCTGACCGGAAAACGGGTCTCCACCTTGTCACGGTTATTACGGCTGACGGGAATCTGCTGACCCGTCTTCAGTTGCAAGATAACCTTGCCACCCGCGCGGTCGACAGCCTCAACCCCCGCCCAAGCCACCCAATGGGACCGATGCACCTGTGCGCCCTCTACGCAGTCCACCTCATCGATGGCGTCGGAAAACCGCATCAGCAAACTCGACTTGCCAAGGCTGGTATGAACATCAACATAATGATCGCGCACGGAAATCGCCCAGATTTCACCGCGCCGCCCCGCCTCCAACCGCCGCGCCAGACGCGGAGGCAGCGGCCCGTCGTCTATCGCACTCTGCGGCACAGGCGCGGTTACGGGCGGCTCAACCGCCCCGCGCAAGGCGCAAATCCCAAGCGACAGCGACGCCACGAGCGTTGAGATTTCCTGAAGGCTGCTTGTTGCGCTGAAGCCCCGCGAAAACAGGCCATGCAGAAAAAGATACAGCGAGGGGCCGAGCACCGCACTATTCGCTGCTGTGATGAGAACCGGGGCCAAAAGCCGGTGACGGATCCCAACCGGCCCATAGACCAGCGCGCGGATCAAACTGCCAATCAGTACGGCCAGAAAGCTGATCGGGGTCCAGAACACCACACGTTCAGAGAGGCTAAGCACGCCGTAGCTGCCAAACGGGCCGGCAACCGAAACGGCCATCGCAACGGTCACAAACACCACCCAAGGGACAGGCGACTTAAAATCCGCCCCCAGTTCCTGAAGGAACGCCCCCAAAATACACCCCTAAATTCGCAACACAATGCAGGTGCTATAGCGGAAAAGATGTATCTGTTCAATCGCTTCACCGGGGAAGCGGCCCCCGGCAAAGCAAGAAATCCTGTAAGATCAGGCCGTCAGGCCCTTCGGCTCGGGCAGGCCATTGGCGCGGCAGCAGGCGGTCAGCGTGTTGGCCAAGAGGCAAGCGATGGTCATCGGGCCGACACCGCCCGGAACCGGAGTGATCGCCCCAGCCACCGCAGCCGCGCTTTCGTAATGCACGTCGCCGACGAGTTTGGCCTTGCCGTCACGCTCAATGCGGTTGATGCCCACATCAATCACCGTCGCGCCGGGTTTGACGAACTCGCCCGTCAGCATTTCCGGACGGCCCACTGCCGCCACCAGTATATCTGCCCCACGGCAAACCGCGGCCAGATCCTTGGTGCGGGAATGCGCGATGGTCACGGTGCAGCTATCGCCCAGCAGCAATTGCGCCATCGGTTTGCCGACGATGTTCGACCGGCCAACAACAACCGCATTCAGGCCAGCCAGCGAACCATGGTGATCGCGCAGCATCATCAGGCAGCCCAGCGGGGTGCAAGGCACCATCGACTTTTGACCGGTGCCCAAAAGGCCCACATTCGAAATGTGGAAACCGTCGACATCCTTGGCCGGGTCGATGCGGTTGATAACCAGTTCCGAATTCAGATGAGAAGGCAGCGGCAACTGCACGAGAATCCCATGAACTTTCGGATCTGCGTTCAGGCTGTCGATCAGCGCCAGAAGTTCGGCCTCGCCCGTCTCTGCCGACAGGCGATGTTCGAAAGATGCCATTCCAACCTCGATGGTCGAGGCATGCTTGTTCTTCACATAGACCTTGGAAGCCGGGTCTTCGCCCACCAGCACAACGGCCAGACCGGGCTGGATGCCCTTTTCTTCAACGAGTTTGGCGACATGGGCCGCCACCTGCGCCCGCACGTTTGCCGCAAAAGCCTTGCCGTCGATCACCTTGGCCGTCATGTCATCTCTCCCTTAACTCGCCGCCGCAAAGGCCGCGCGATAGTGTTCCATTTGCATCCGGGTCGCCAGAACCGCGTTCTTCATCAGGATTGAAACCGTCACCGGGCCAACGCCGCCTGGCACCGGGGTTACCCAGCCTGCGACCTTCGAACAGCTTTCGAAATCGGCGTCGCCTACGGTTTTGCCCTCAACCCGGTTGATACCGATGTCGATCAGCGCCGCGCCGGGTTTCAGCATTTCGCCTGTCACCAGCCCCGGCTTGCCCACGGCCACAAAAACCGCGTCCGCCGCGCGGCTATGCACCGCAACCTGCCGGGTCATGTGGTGGCACACCGTCACGGTTGCCCCAAGACCCATCATCAAAAAGGCGATCGGCTTGCCCACGATCTCGGAATGACCAATGACGCAGACATCCAGACCTTCCATCTTCAACGGCAGGGTCTTCAGAATTTCCACCGCAGCAACCGCGGTGCAGGGACCAAGCGTCAGATCGTTGTAAACGATATTGCCGATGCTTGACGGGTGCATCCCCTCGACATCCTTCAGCGGATGCACGGCCTTTTGCAGCGCCTTGACCGGGATATGCGACGGCAGGGGGCGCTGGATGATAACGCCATTCACGCGCGGATCGGCATTCAGACCGGCAATCACGCCCTGCAATTGTTCAAGGCTGATGGTTTCGGGGTAATTGCGCGCCTCAAAGGCCACGCCGGCCGCTTCTGCCGATTTCTGCTGGTTGCGAACATAAAGTTCCGCCGCAGCCACATCCCCCACCGAAATGGAGATGAGGCGCGGCACCCAGCCTGCTTCGGTCAGGGCCTGCGCCTCGGCGCGGGTTTCTTCGCGCATCCGCGCTGCAATTGCCTTGCCGTCAATGATGGTCGCCGTCATGTCACCCCGTCAGGGGCGCGGCGGCCCCAAAGTTTTTTCTTCCCGCGCAATGGACCAGTCAATCAGCCTGCGCCAGAGGTCTTCGACCAGATCGGGGTCAAGCGATTGGCGGGCGGCCTCGGCGCGGACCTTTGCCACCACCTCCTCAACCCGATCGTCGATCCGGGCGGGCAGGCCGTTCCCCTGCTTCAGTTTGGCCGCGCGATCAATATAGCCCGCGCGGGCCGTCAGTTGTGCGACAATCCCTGCATCCAGCGCGTCAATCGCCGCGCGCAGATCGGTCATGTCGTGGCAGTCCTGCGGGGCCTTCATCGCCTGTCCTTCCATGCGTGGGGCGTGAGGTAGTCCCTCACGCCCGGAAGTTCAAGCAGTGGGGCCGTCTTAGAACAGGCCTTCGACGTTGCCTTCGTCATTCAGACGGATCACTTCGGCCGACGGAACCTTGGGCAGGCCCGGCATGGTCATGATCTCGCCGCAGATGGCGACGATGAAGCCCGCACCAGCCGACAGACGCACTTCACGAACCGGAACCGAGTGACCGGTCGGCGCGCCGCGCACGGTCGGGTCGGTGGTGAAGGAGTACTGGGTCTTGGCGACGCAGATCGGCAGGTTGCCGTAGCCGGCAGCTTCCCATGCCTTCAGCTGGTCACGGATCGACTTGTCAGCGATGACGTCATCGGCGTGATAGATGCGCTTGGCAATGGTTTCCAGCTTTTGGAACAGCGGCATTTCATCGGGGTAAAGCGGTGCGAAGTTTGCAGCGCCCGATTCCGCCAGTTGTACGACCTTGTTCGCCAGATCTTCGATGCCAGCCGAACCATGTGCCCAGTGCTTGCACAGGATTGCTTCTGCGCCCTGCTCGGCAACATAGGCCTTGACGGCCGCCACTTCGGCATCGGTGTCCGAGTAGAAGTGGTTGATGGCAACCACGACCGGCACGCCGAACGATTTCACGTTGGCGATGTGACGGCCAAGGTTCGGGCAGCCCTTCTTGACGGCCTCGACGTTTTCAGCGCCCAGATCGGCCTTGGCCACGCCGCCGTTCATCTTCATCGCACGCACGGTGGCCACGATCACGGCAGCCGAGGGCTTCAGACCGGCCTTGCGGCACTTGATGTCGAAGAACTTTTCAGCGCCAAGGTCAGCGCCGAAGCCAGCTTCGGTCACAACATATTCACCCAGCTTCAGCGCGGTCTTGGTCGCGATAACCGAGTTGCAGCCGTGTGCGATGTTGGCGAACGGGCCGCCGTGCACGAAGGCCGGGTTGTTTTCCAGCGTCTGCACCAGGTTCGGCTGCATCGCGTCTTTCAGCAGAACGGTCATAGCGCCGTCGGCCTTGATGTCGCGGGCATAGATCGGGGTCTTGGCGCGGGTATAGGCCACAACGATGTCGCCCAGACGCTTTTGCAGGTCTTCCAGATCGTTCGACAGGCACAGGATTGCCATGACTTCGGACGCAACGGTGATGTCAAAGCCGGTCTGACGCGGGAAGCCGTTCGACACGCCGCCAAGCGACACAACGATGTCACGCAGCGCGCGGTCGTTCATGTCCATGACGCGACGCCAGACAACGCGACGCTCGTCGATGCCCAGATCGTTGCCCCAGTAGATGTGGTTGTCGATCATGGCCGACAGCAGGTTGTGGGCCGAGGTGATGGCATGGAAGTCGCCGGTGAAGTGGAGGTTCATCTCCTCCATCGGCACGACTTGCGCCATACCGCCGCCAGCTGCGCCGCCCTTCATCCCGAAGTTCGGGCCGAGCGAGGCTTCACGGATGCAGATCACGGCTTTCTTGCCGATGCGGTTCAGGCCATCGCCCAGACCCACGGTCGTGGTGGTCTTGCCTTCGCCAGCCGGGGTCGGGTTGATCGCGGTCACGAGGATCAGCTTGCCGTCTTTTTTGCCGGCCAGCGACTTGATGAACTCCTGGCTCACCTTGGCCTTGTCATGGCCATAGGGCAGCAGGCTTTCGGACGGGATGCCAAGCTTGGCCCCGATCTCCATGATGTTCTTCTTCTTCGCTTCGCGCGCAATCTCGATGTCGGTTTTGAAGGCCATTCTCATCTCCCAAGGGGGCGGACTATCCCGTTTCCGACCTGATAGCGGGCATCAATGGCTTTGGAAGGTGATTTTCCGACCTGTCCCGAACGTTTTTCGCCAGAGCCGGTTTCCGATGGGAAATATGTGCGCCAAAGCGACGCCTGAACGCCGGATCGGGCAGCAGTTTGCGACGGCAGCAACAGGCCTAGCTGCGCCGCGCGGCCGCCAGATGCGCCCAAACCGGTTGGTCGGGAATATGCAGCCGGATCGTTTCGCCCAAGGTGAAGCTGCCTTCCCGTTCAACCCAGGCCGTAATTCCGCGGCGCGCTGCGGCGGCCGGTTTGAATTTCTTGCCAAAGCCGGGGTGCCGCGTCTCGATCGGCCGGGCGGGCAACGTGCAAGGACGGTTGTTCATATCCACAACCAAGGTCGCGCCATTCGCCCCCTGCAAACGCGACGAGGGCGGCAGGTGGCTGAAATCCGGGATTCCGTCGATCACCATTGTGGCCCCAATCAAGGCCGGATCCAGCGTGTCCAAACCCATTTCCGTGGCAATCGCCGCCAGATCTTCGGCCGAAACGATGGAAAATTGTCGCGTGTTACGAATCTCGGTGTTGCGCGGATATTGGCCCAGAACCCGGCTGCAGGATGGGCGCGTCAGGCCACCATGCGCTTCGCCCTCGGGGCCGGCGAAACTGGCGCGCAGCACGGTTTGGCTTTGGCTTTCCAAGGCGGCCTTGCGGTTGGCCACATGGCCAAGCCAGACAATGCGCCCGGTAAATTGCGTCGGTTTCAGCGCGCTCACGGCATCTCCAGAACAAAAAAGCAGCGACGGAAGGGAAACGGCGCAGCGCTATCGTCCAACATTGGATAGGCCGAGGTCAACGCCGGGCGCAAATGCAAACCCCGGAACCTTGCATAGGCCCCGGGGTTCCAGTCTTTGTTCGTAACGCTCAAGCAGAAGGCTCCGGCGAGGGATCGGGGGTCGCTTTCGGCTTGCGCGCCCGTGTCTTCGGGATCGACACCACCCCATCACCGCCCCCGCTGACAGGCGGCGGCGCATCATCGGGATCCGGGGTCGGCTTGTCGCCCGCGATCACCCGCTTGATCTCATCGCCGGTCAGGGTTTCATATTCCAGAAGACCCTTGGCAAGGCGTTCAAATTCAACGGCTTTTTCCGTCAAAACCCGATGCGCGGTGTTATAGCCCTCGTCGATCAGGCGTTTGACCTCACCTTCGATCAATTGCTTGGTCTCAGCCGAAACCGACAGCCCGGCCGTTTTGCCCTGATACCCTTCATGCGCCTCGGCATAGTCGATATTGCCAACAGCATCCGACATGCCCCAGCGCAGCACCATGGCGCGCGCCAAGCCCGAGGCCTGCTGAATATCGCCCGACGGCCCGTTCGACACAGCCTCATCGCCCCACTTGATGATCTCGGCCGCTTTGCCGGCCATGGTCATCGCGATCTTCTGTTTGCACTCATCCTTGTGCCAGTTCAGACGATCAATTTCCGGCAGCGAAACGACCATACCCAAGGCACCACCGCGCGGAATGATCGTGGCCTTGTAGACCGGGTCGCATTTGGGCAGCGCCATGCCCACGATGGCGTGACCGGCCTCGTGATAGGCGGTATGTTCTTTCTGTTCCTGCGTCAGAACCAGCGACCGGCGCTCAGCACCCATCATCACCTTGTCCTTGGCAGCCTCGAAATCAGCCATGGCGACGAAACGACGGCCCAGACGGGCGGCAATCAGCGCGGCCTCGTTCACAAGGTTCGCAAGGTCAGCACCCGAGAACCCCGGCGTGCCGCGTGCAATCACGCGCAGATCAACATCCGGCCCCGAAGGCACCTTGCGGGCATGAACCGACAGGATCTTTTCGCGACCCTTGATGTCGGGGTTCGGCACATGGATCTGGCGGTCAAATCGGCCCGGACGCAAAAGCGCAGGGTCCAGAACATCCTTGCGGTTGGTCGCGGCCACGATGATCACACCATCATTCGCCTCGAACCCGTCCATCTCGACCAAAAGCTGGTTCAAGGTCTGTTCGCGTTCGTCGTTTCCGCCGCCCATGCCCACACCACGGGCGCGGCCCACGGCGTCAATCTCGTCGATAAAGACGATGCAGGGCGCGTTTTTCTTCGCCTGTTCGAACATGTCACGCACCCGAGAGGCACCGACACCAACGAACATTTCCACGAAATCCGACCCCGAGATGGTGAAGAAGGGCACACCCGCCTCACCCGCAATGGCGCGGGCCAAAAGCGTCTTACCCGTACCGGGCGGGCCAACCAGCAAGGCCCCTTTCGGAATTTTGCCGCCAAGGCGCGAGAATTTCTGCGGATTGCGCAGGAATTCTACAATCTCCTCAAGCTCTTCCTTGGCCTCATCAATCCCTGCGACGTCGTCAAACGTCACGCGGCCATTCTTTTCGGTCAACAGCTTGGCCTTCGATTTGCCAAAGCCCATCGCCCCGCCTTTGCCGCCGCCCTGCATCCGGTTCATGAAGAAAATCCAGATGCCGATCAGCACGATAAAGGGCAGCCACAGCGACAACAGCGACATGAAACCGCTGGATTCCTGCGGTTCAGCACGCACCTCAACGCCTTTGTCGATCAAACGCTCGGTCAGCTTGGGATCTTCGGGGGCGATGGTGGCAAAACGATTGCCATCGGTGCCGGTGGCGACAACGCGTTCGCCGTCGATGGTCACCGAGGCGACCTCCCCTTTGCCGACCCGCTGGACGAATTCGGAATAGGACACCGAGCGCGAGGCCGTCGTGGCCTGATTGCCACCAAAGGCGTTGAAAAGCGCCAGGATCAGCAGAAAGAGGACGACCCAGAAGGCGATATTTCGTGCATTACCCACGAAGAAACTCCGGTTGAGGGGCCGAGGCCCCTTCATTGAGGGGCAGCTTCGGCGGACTTCCTTAAGATAGAGATAAGTTCACCGGGTTCAATGCGATAAGATGAATTCAGTGAAGCCCTGCGACAGCTTGGCCGTGAAATCTGGGCCGAATCCCGCCAAAGGCGCGGCAATCAAGGTGCCGTCCGCCCAAAGTGACGGGCTGACGACAAGCGCGGCGCGCGGAATGTCGCGGGGCCGATCAGGACAAAGAGCCAAGCCATCCAGACCAAGCGCACGCAGGGTTCCCCTGTGCGCCGGCCCCTCCAGACGCCAGCGGCCATCCCACAAAAGCGCGGGATCAACCGCCCCCTGCGCGGCGCGCAGCTCGCGGGCAATGGTCAGCATGTCGGCCCGCCATAGAAACCTGACGCCCCCAAGGGTTGCCTCTTGTCGGGCCGCAAGCCGGGCGCGCAACTGGTCAAGCTGGGTTTCGCGGGGCGGGTGCGACGCCCCTGCGATCCAGCGCAGCGCCGCAATCAGCAGGCGGCGGGAAAGTTCATTGGGCAAGCGGTCAAATGCCTGCCCCTCCATCTGCAAGGCGCCTGCCGTCTCGCGCAGGTTTACGCTGACAAAATCGGCAAGCGCGGCTTGCAAGCCTGCGCGGGCGGTGGCGATGTTGCGCACGGTGCAGGCCAGAATATCCGCCTTGATCCCAAGCGGACCAAGGGCCGCGAGCGCCTTACGCGCCTTTGCGCGGGTGAAACGGTCATTTTCATTCGAGGGATCATCGACCCAAGCAACGCCGCGTCCCGTCAGATAGCGCCGCAAATCGGCGCGGGTCACCTCAAGCAAGGGGCGGTGGAAGGTCACGCCATGGGCCACAAATCGCGGTCGTAGCCCTGCCAGCCCGTCAACACCTGAAGCGCGGGCCAGTGCCATCAGGAATGTCTCGGCCTGATCGTCAGCTGTATGGCCCAAAAGCACAGCTGCAATGCCTTGCCCTTGCGCCCATGACGCCATCAGCGAAAGCCGCGCGGCGCCGGCCTGCGCCATCAGATTGCCCGTCGGCTCTGGCCCGTGCCAGCGCAGGATCTGATGCGCCATGCCGTGCCGGGCGCAGAACGCGGCCACACCTGCGGCCTCAACTGCGCTTTCGGGGCGCAATCCGTGATCCACCGTCACCGCATGAATACGGCCCGGATGGGCCTGTTGCGCCAGATCCAAAAGCGCCATCGAATCGCCGCCGCCAGACACGGCAACGGCTATAGGCTGGGACGGATTTTCGTTGAGAATCCGCAACAAGATGGCAAGCAGGCCGGCGTCAGCCTCTGCCGTCACTGGCAGCCCAGACCCTGCCGCGCCAGATCGGCATTCGTGGCATGGATGGAACCGGGGAAGCGGTTCGGCACCTCGGCCAAGGTCACACAGGCATCGGCTGTCTGCCCCAGATCACCCAGCGCCTGACCCAGCTTCAGCAGGGATTCGGCGGCAAATGACCCATCCGGCTTGCCAGAATAGGCGTCCAAATAGGCCCGTGCAGCGCCAGCCTTGTCGCCCAATTGCACCAAAGCCTCGCCCCGCAGGAACGCGGCTTCTTGGCTTAGTGGTCCGCCAGGATAGGATTGGTCAAAGGTCGCAAAGAGGTCCGCGGCGGTGCGAAAGTCACCCTGACCGAGCACCTCCTTGGCCCGGTCAAAGTCAGCCTTTTCACCCATCGCAAGCTCTGGCCCCGAATCTTCCGAGGGCGCGGGGTCTGCCCCGGCAACCGGTTCGGCCGCAGCATCAACTGGGGCGGCAGCAGTGCTGTCACCACCAAGCATCGGCGTTTCGGGCAGGTTCGCCGGGTCGCACCCTTCAGTCGCTTCACACAGCCGGTATTCAATATCGCCGATCCGGTTGGTGCCATCGGTCACCACGCGGTTCAGCTTCAACTCGATTTCCTCGGCCAGCGAGGTCACACGCATCAGCTCGGCCTCAATCGCGTCCAGACGCTGCAAGGCGTCACCCGACCCGAAACTGCCCCCTGTCGCCCCGGACGACACGGTTTCCGCTTTCAGCGTATTGAACTCGGCCATCAACTGGCCGAGTTCGATTTTAAGGTCGGCCAGCGTCTGCGCCTTGTCCTGCCCGAGGGCAGGAGTGGCCAGAATGGCGGCGGAGAGGACCAGCCAACGCAGCATCAGATCAGGCCCCCGAGCCCATCGACAGCACGGTCACACCACGACGGTTGCGGCTGTAGCAGGCTTCTTCCGAGCAGACCTCAAGCGGACGCTCTTTGCCGTAGGAGATGGTCTTCATGCGGTCTGCCGGCACGCCTTGGCTGCCAAGGAACTGCTGCACGGCTGCGGCACGGCGCGCACCAAGTGCAAGGTTGTATTCGCGGGTGCCTTGCTCGTCAGCGTGGCCTTCGATGATGATGGCATACTGGCTGTTGGTGGCCAGCCACTGCGCCTGACCTTGCAGGATGGTGCGGGCTTCGGGCGACAGGGTCGATTGGTCAACGGCGAACAGCACGCGGTCACCAACGGTCTGGTTGAAATAGGCGATCGATTTCGGGTCGCTCGGGTCGCCAAGGCCGTTGGTGTCTACGAAACCGCCAGCGCCATTGGCGCCATCATTCGCCCCATTGCCAAAGCGGTCGGGGTTGTTACAGGCAGCCAGCCCGAGGGCTGCGATCAAGAGAAGGGCTTTGGGCATCAGGGTCATGTAAGGTGTCCTTATGGATCTTGGGTTGGCTCGACTGTGGTCATGTTAGCAGGTTCTTTTGCGGCTGTGAATCGGGCGCGTGCAAGGGGGCATGGCCCCGCTCATCGCGCCCGCTTCAGCGATTTGGACCACAGGGGTCCGCCACGCATCACGGCAGCAAGGGCGACCAGGCCGGGTCAGAGGCCGGACCGTCGGTCGGCACCGGCTTCAGGTTCCGGCCCGAGATATCGACCGAGAACAGCTGCGCCTGCCCGCCTGCGCCCGAGCTTTCGCGGGTGAACATCACCACGCGGCCGTTCGGCGCCCAGGTCGGGCCCTCGTCCAGGAACGAGGCGGTCAGCAGACGCTCTTCGCTGCCATCGGTGCGCATCACGCCAATGTGGAAGCGGCCCTCGTTTTGTTTGGTAAAGGCGACCATATCGCCACGCGGCGACCAGACCGGGGTGCCATAACGCCCCTTGCCGCCGGACACACGAACCGCATCGCCACCACCGGCAGGCATGATATAGATCTGCTGACCACCGGAACGGTCGCTTTCAAACACGATCTGGCTGCCATCGGGGCTAAAGGACGGCGCAGTTTCAATCGACGGCGCATTGGTCAATTGCCGCATGCCGCCACCGTTCACATCCATGGCGTAGATGTCGGTATTGCCGCCCTGCTCCAGCGAAAACACCACCGTGCCGCCATCAGGGGAAAAGCGCGGCGCAAAGGTCATGGTGCCGGGCACCTCGCCCAAGGACCGCGTTTCCAGACTGCCGACGTCCATGATGTAGATATGCGGGAAACCCGAGGCGTAAGAGGTGAACAGGATCTTGTCGCCGTTCGGTGAAAACCGCGGGGCCAACACGATGGACGAGCTGTCGGTCAGATAGGCCACATTGGCACCATCATAATCCATCACACCAAGCCGCTTTTGCCGCTGATTCTTCGGCCCACTTTCAGCCACGTAAACCACCCGGCTGTCGAAATAGGGGCCTTCGCCGGTGATCCGGCTGTAGACCGCATCAGCCACCTTGTGCGCCATGCGCCGCCAGGTGTCGGGGGTACCCGCAAATTGCAGCCCCTCGCCCAAGGGCTGACCGGTAAAGACATCAAACAGGCGGAACTTGACCACAATGCGGTCGCCCGAGGCCTGCACCGCGCCCACGATCAGCGCCTGAGCGTTGATCGCCTGCCAGTCGTTATAGGCAATCGGCGCATCAAAAGAGGTGACCCCCGAGATATGCGCCTCGGCCGGAATTTCCCGGAACAACCCGGTTCCCGCAAGGTCGTCGGCGACCACCCGGCTGATATTGTTGGCATATTCTCCAGCGCCACCTTCATCGACAAAGGTCGGGATGGCAAAGGGCATCGGCTCGATCACCGGGCTGTCGATGACGATGTTCAACTCGGCCAGCGCCGGGCTGGCGACAAGCCCGGACACCCCGATCATCAGGGCGGCGGTGAGGGATTTCAAAGCACTCATTCTGTCCTCGTTCATCACGGGCGTGTTTTCGTTCTGCTCTTGCTTGCCAGTCTGGGCCAAAACGGCCCGCGCCGGCAGGGGGAATTTTATCAGGCACACCATCCTAGCGCAGCCGCATGCCAGAGGCATCAAACGTCAAGTTCATCACGTTCCATGTGCCATATTTCGCCGGGTCCAGCTCATAGCCGGTCTTGCCGCCGCAGCCTTTCACACCGCGCACGACCGCGCGCTTGGCGGCCTCAAACGCTTGCTGCGCGGCCGCATCGTCGCCGCCCTCATAGCCGGTCATTTCGATGGACGACCCGATCGGCGTGCCATCTTCATTCATCTCGACCCGCATCACCAGCTTGACGCGCTGTGCCGCACTGGAAAGGCTACCGATGTTCCAGCAGGAGTTGATGGCGCTGCGCACACCGTCTTTTTCGCCAGCCGTCATCGGCGGGCCTTCGGGAATATTCGACGCCGCTCCACTGGAGGCTTCCGTCGCGGCCGCTTCGGCCAGAGCCGAGGCAATCGCTTCGGCTTCGGCATCCGATTGCTCGGTGCTGGTCGTCTCAGAGGTCTGCGCCGGTGTCTCGGGGGCGTCTTCGGCCTGCACTTGCCGTTCAGGCCGCGATTGCGGGCGACGCGAGGAGGTGGGGGCCAGTTCCGGCGCGTCACTTTCCGTCGCATCGGGCGAAATCATCGCAGCACTTTCTTCCGGTGCTGCGGCAGGCTGGGTGGTTTCCACGACCGCCGCATCAGGGGCCGCCTGATCCGACACTTCGGGCGTTGCCTCATCGGCGACTTCGGGCGTGTCCTGCGTGCTGTCCACCGGCACATCGGTGATCCGTTGCGCAGGGCGCGGCTTTGGCTTGATGCTGCTGGTCGGCACCGGGATGGGCTGATCTTCTTCGGCCACTTGCGGGCTGGGTTCGGGAACGGCGATCGGCTGCGCCTCGGGCGCGACCGGCACATTCTCGGGCAGCACTTCTTCTACCGGCACGGGTTCGGCCGGGGCCTCAGGCGGGGGCGCCGGCGTTGCTTCGGGTTGCGGCGTGGGTTCGGGAACCGCGGTATCAACCGGCTCTGGCGCATCGACCGCGGGCGGCTCTTCAGAGGGCGTCGCCTCGGGGTCGGGCTTGGGCGCCGAGGCCATCATGGCCTGAAACTCGCCCTCGCTCATCAAAGAGACTTCAGCGGCCTCCATCGGCGGCATGTCTTTTGGCGCAAACAGCCAATCGCCCATCACCGCCCAGAGGATTACCCCAAGGTGGCCGATGGCCGAAATCGTCTTGGCCTTATCCATGTCGCGCAGGTTCATCGCGAGGCCTCAGTTGCCGTCCATTGCCGGACCGCCGGCATCGGTCACAAGCCCAATATTGTTGAAACCGCCCTTGTTGAGCGCCCCCATCACCTGCGCGACCCGCTCATAGGCCAAGGCCCCATCGGCGCGCAGGAACACTTTGTCCGAGGTGCGTTCTGCCGCGATGGCAGCAAGTTTCGGGATCAAATCCGCATCCGACACCTCGGTCGATTGCAGCATGATCAGCCCATCGGCGGTGATCGAGATGGTCAGCGGCTCTTCTTCCTCGTTCGGCATGGCATTTGCGGCCGTATCCGGCAGCTCAATCGGCACGCCCACGGTCAGCATGGGGGCCGCCACCATGAAGATGATCATCAAAACCAGCATCACGTCGACAAAGGGCGTGACGTTGATTTCGCTCATCGCAGCGGACGACCCGCGGCGGCGGCCACGACGGCCACCCCCGCCCGATTTTTTCATGACCCCGGCACCCATCGGTCAGGCGTCCAATTGGCGCGACAGGATGGTGGCGAATTCGTCGGCAAAGGCCTCGTAATTGCCAAGGATATGCTCGGAGTCCGAGTTCAGCTTGTTATAGAACACCACCGCCGGAATAGCCGCGATCAGGCCGATACCGGTGGCCAAAAGCGCCTCGGCGATGCCGGGGGCCACAACGGCCAAGTTGGTGTTCTGGCTGATGGCGATCTGTTCAAACGAATGCTTGATGCCCCAGATCGTGCCGAACAGCCCGATGAACGGCGCCGTCGAACCCGTGGTCGCAAGGAAGGAAAGGCCCTTGTTCAAGACCTCGCTTTCGCGCGCAATCGCCACATCCATGGCCCGATCGATCCGGGCCTGAGCGCCTGCGATCAGCCCGCCATCCTGACGGTGGCTGCGACGCCATTCCAACATGCCTGCCGAAAAGATCTTCTCAGACGGCCCCTGCGGATCGCCCCCGATCTTTTCAAACAGCTCATCCAGCGGCTCACCCGACCAGAAGGCACGATCGAAGATCGACGCTTCCGACCGCGCGACGCGGAACGTCATGTGTTTCCTAATGATGATCGACCACGACCAAAAGGACATGACCATGAGCCCGATCATCACGATTTTCACCATGAGGGTCGCGCGTGCAAATAGGGCCAGCATGGAGAAGTCAATCTCCGCCGCCATTCCGATGGCTTGAGTATCCATTACGCCTGCTCTTTGACTGCGGGTCTACGCCCGCCTGATACAGCTGATTCTAACAAGGTTTGAGGGGGATTGCCAACACATCTGCGTTAATGGCGACAACTTGCCGGAACTGTCGCGAACGGCGCGCAAAGCGTCGGATCCAGAGCCTTAATGCCGCATCGGCTGCAAAGCGGCACGCACCTCGGCCGGAATTCGGGCCGGATGCCCGCCCTCATGCAAACAAACCAGCGTGACGGCGGCAGTGAAAATCCTGTCCTCACCGCGCCAAACCTCTTGGCGCAGGTCAATGCGCGCGCCACCCAGCGACAACAGCTCGGTCACCACCTGCAAATCGTCACCGAACTTTGCAGGCTTCAGATAATCGGCATCAACCTTGCGCACCGCAAAGACGATCCCCTGCGCGGCCTTCAACGCCACCTGATCCACCCCGCATGTCCGCACCCATTCGCTGCGCCCACGCTCAATGAACTTCAGGTAATTGGCGTAATAGACAATGCCGGCAAGATCGGTGTCTTCGTAATAGACACGAACAGGATGGCGATGCGTCATGGGAACTCCTTTACAAAAGACCTAAGCGCCGCGTGACGGAACGTCCACCCTTGAAGATTGCCCGGCCAAGGACAACATCCTTATGAAATATGGAGTGTCCCGATGATCCGCCCCCTCGTTGCCGCCGCCTTTGCCCTGATCTCCGTTCCCGCCCAAGCCGAAGAAATCGGCCGTGTCGGTGTTGACTGGGTGGGCAATGACATCATCATAGAGGCCATTGCAGACCCTAAAGTGCAAGGCGTCACCTGCCATGTCGCCTATTTCGACCGATCGATCTATGATCGGCTGACACAGGGCAATTGGTTTGAAGATCCGTCCTATTCGGCGGTGGACTGCGTGCAGACCGGGCCGGTAGTGTTGGGAGATATCGAAAAAGGGCCCGCGGGCGAGATGGTCTTTTCTGAACGCCAGTCGCTGATCCTGAAATCCTTGCAAGTCACGCGGGTCTATGACGAAACGCACCACGCGCTCGTCTATCTTGCCCATGCCAATGAGGTGACCCAAGGCTCTGGCAAGATGTCGATCTCGGTCATTCCGGTGCCGTAAGGCGGGCGATGTCGTCGGCATGGGTGGTCAGGGCGGCCTGTCCCACAACGGTCAAGCCATAAACGCCCTTTTCCAAACGTTCGAACCAGCCGTAATGGTCATCGCGCATCAGGGTGGTCGCCCGCGAAACCCCCGTCGCGCGGGCCACCTCGGCCCCCTTCATGGCGCCGCCCGCCAGCAGGTTCAAACAGCGCAAAGCGTCCTGCCGATAAACGGTCATACGCTTGACCCCGGTACTGCCCCCCTGATTGGGGTCACCCACGCGGCGCTGAAACTCACGCAAAAGCTTGCCCGCCCGCGCCACATTCCGGCGCGGCACGTAAGGCCCTGGATCAAGATGGGCCTCGACGCCCTGCCCCGGATGGACCGCCAAAAGACCAAGCCCCAAGCGCCGACACACCGCCACGATATCTTTATACCGCGCGGGCCACCCCTTTTTCGGCGCAGGAACAGCCAGATAAACCGTGTCGAACAGCGATTGGCGCGCCACACCCTGCATGACCAGCGCCAACGAAAAGGACAGCTTCATCTCGACGATGACCGGCGGCTCCGCGCCCCTGACCGCCATCACATCACAGGCGCCAATCTCCGCCTTGACCTCATAGCCCTGCCCTTCAAGGAACGCCTTGAGATCGGGGTACAGGTCAACTTCTTTCACAGCCGCGCCGCCAAGCGGTAGGCATGAGACGGATCGCGCGCAACGGCAGGCATCACCTTGTCGTACCCGGCACGGATCACCCCTGCGATATCAGGCCGCAAGATCACCGCCTCGCCAGCCCGACCCAGCGGCGAACCATCGACAAAGGCGCCGTCGCCCCACAAAAGAATGATCTGCGCCGCCTCATTCAAGGCCAGCGCCTCGGCGGGCAGGGCCTCAAGCGCGGCATCCATCCGCACGAAGACAAAGGCCGCCTTGATGCTGCCATCGGGATCAAAGCGGAAAGCCCGATATTGGTTCGCCCCTGCGGCGGCCAAGCGGTCACACAAAGGACCAAGATCCGGGATCAACCGATCAAGGTTCGGCACCTGCGGCAGTTCGGCCCAATCGCGGAAGAAAAACACCATCAGATTGGCGCCAAGTTCCGGATCCGTCTCCGCCATCTTGTGGCCCGCCAAGGTCACCACCGCCTCAATCGCCCCCTTGACGGTCGCGAGCGTGGCATCCTCGACCCCGAACACCACCGGCACAATTGGCCGCCCCCAACGGGCGAAAAGATATGAGCCATCCTTGCGGGTAAACAGCGCCTGAACATATTCCGGGGTCATGCTTCAGTCCTTCAGCCAGCGGCCCCATTTGTCGTCAAAGGCCGCGTCAAGGTCGATGCCGCGATGGGCGGCAAACATCAAGAGGAAGCCCAAAAGATCGGCCAATTCATCGCGCAAATTCGCCTCAAGCTCTGCCACAGACCTATCCGCCGCCCGTGAGCGTCCGGTCAATTTCAATGTAGCAGCCGCTACCTCTCCCAACTCCTCGGCGAGTTTTCCAAGGAAAAACGCCTCATCCGGCACGATGTCAAAGCGCGCGCAATAAAGCGCGCCCACGCGTGCGGCGCTTTCGCTGATCTTGGCCAAGTTCTTGTCTGCCAACTCTGCCTCCCTCCAGCCTTCAATGTGGCTCAAATATCCCAAGGGGTCCGGGGGCGGCCCTAAGGCTTAGCCCTCGAACATATCGCTCTGGCTCGGCGGTTTGGGCGCGGCAAGACCCAGATGCGCCCAAGCCTTTGCCCCCAGCATGCGCCCACGCGGCGTTCGCAGGATCAGACCTTGTTGCAAAAGATAGGGTTCAATCACTTCTTCAATAGCATCGCGGGCCTCAGACAGGGCCGCCGCAATGGTTTCCACTCCAACCGGCCCACCACCGTAGTTTTCGGCCAAGAGCAACAGATAGCGTCGGTCCCCTCCATCAAGGCCAAGATGGTCCACCCCAAGCCGCGTCAACGCCCGGTCCGCGATGGCGCGGGTCAGGCGACCATTGCCTTCCACCGTCACGAAATCCACGACACGGCGCAAAAGCCTGCCGGCGATGCGTGGTGTGCCGCGCGCCCGGCGCGCAATCTCGCGCGTGCCTGCCGGCTCGCTTTCGATCCCCATCAGCCGCGCGCCCCGCGCAACGATATGGTCGAGTTCATCTTCGGTATAGAAATTCAGCCGGGTCGGAATACCGAACCGATCACGCAGCGGCGTCGTCAAAAGGCCAAGCCGGGTGGTCGCGCCGACCAGCGTGAAAGGCTGCAGATCAATCCGCACCGTCCGCGCGGCAGGCCCTTCGCCGATCACCAGATCCAGCGCAAAATCCTCCATCGCGGGGTAAAGCACCTCTTCGACCACCGGCGACAGGCGATGAATTTCGTCGATGAACAGAACGTCGCGCGGTTCCAGATTGGTCAGAATCGCCGCCAGATCGCCGGGCTTGGCCAAGACCGGACCCGAGGTCATACGGAACCCCACCCCCAACTCGCGCGCCATGATCTGCGCCAGCGTCGTCTTGCCTAGGCCCGGCGGGCCGTGAAACAGCGTGTGGTCCATCGCCTCGGTGCGCAGCTTGGCGCTTTCGATGAAGACGCGCAGGTTGGCACGGGCCTCGGCCTGCCCCACGAAATCCTCCAGCGCCTGCGGGCGCAGGGCGCGATCGGCGTCATCGGGCAGTTTTTCCGGGCGCAAGGTGGGGTCAGAACTCATTACTTAGCCCTTCGGCGCCAAAAGTTTCAGGCTCGCCCGGATCAAGGTCGCTGTATCGGCCTCGGGCGCCTCACCGGCCACCGTGGCCACGGCCTGCGCGGCATCGCCCTGACCATAGCCAAGGTTCATCAACGCTGAGAGCGCATCCGCCGTAAAGGCGGCACGGGACTGTGACGGGCTTGCGGGCTTGGTCGCCTTCTTTACAGGGGCGGGTGTAAAGGGTTCAATCACGCTGTCATCGGCTTCGGCCGTTACCGCAAGGCTTGCGCCCATCGCCATCACCGAACCCGCCTTGGATTTCAGCTCTAGAATGATGCGTTGGGCCAATTTTGGCCCCACGCCGGGGGCGGCCTGAATCGCACGCTGATCGCCCAGCGTAATGGCCCGGCCCACGCCTTCGGGCCCCAAAGTGCCAAGGATCGCCATCGAGGCCTTGGCCCCCACGCCCTGCACCGTCATCAACAGCTTGTGCCATTCCTTTTCCAGCATGGTCGGAAAGCCAAAGAGCTGCAAAAGATCTTCGCGCACCAGCAGTTCGGTATAAAGGCTGACCGCCTCACCCATGCCCGGCAGGCCTGCCATGGTCCGATCCGACACATGCACCACATAGCCCACACCGCGCACATCGATCAGCACCGTGTCACCGCCGCGCCAATCCAGACGCCCCGAAAGTTTGCCGATCATCCTGCCGCCCTTTTCAATGCTGCCTGCAACCGCCCCGCGCTTTGCAGATGATGCGCATGGCAAATCGCAATCGCCAAAGCATCCGCCGCGTCCGGGCCGGCGATTTTCACGCCCGGCAGGTGAAGCCGCACCATGTGATCCACCTGATCCTTGGCAGCATGACCAACCCCGACGATGGATTTCTTCACCGCATTCGGGGCATATTCCCCGACCGTCAGGCCAAACTGCGCAGGCACCAACAGGGCAATCCCCCGCGCCTGACCCAGTTTCAGTGTCGCCACCGCATCCTTGTTGACGAAGGTATGCTCCACCGCCGCGGCATCCGGCGCATAGGCGCGCAAAACCTCGGTCAATTGGCTGTGCAAGGACACCAGACGCAGCGCCAGATCCCCCTCTGCCTCGCCCGGTGCTGAATGGCAGATCCCGTTGGCGACATGACTGATGCGCGCACCCGCGACGTCAATCACCCCCCAGCCAAGGTTTCGCAAACCGGGGTCGATTCCTAAAACTCGCATGGCTGCCCCCGTTTTCCGTGCCTTTACCGAATTAGCACGAAAGAAGAACATCCGCCAAGTTGAATTGTCTTTCTTGGGATTTGCCCGGAATCCATTATGCAGTCGCAGAAACTCGACGCCCCTTGCGCGAAACGCGACATTTTCGATTAAGGAATCGTTAAACACCTATAATTGTGGTTAATTTTTGACGAACAGCCATGCACGGAACGCATTGCGGCCATTCCTGAACCCCCATTGCTTCGCATATGCAGCATGACTATTTAGCCGCCATCGAAGGCAGGAAATGCCTCACACATGAGCAGTTTTTGAAAGGATACCCGTTATGGCCGCTTATGAGACGTCCCGCGCGGCGCCGTTTGGCGCCATCGCCATTTTTCGCTTCGTTCAGTCGCTGAACGACAAGATTGCAGCATTTGCCGCATGGAATGACGCCCGCGTCACCCGCTCGGCGTTGACCAAACTGACTGACCGCGAACTTGATGATATCGGCCTGTGCCGTGGCGACATTGAGGCGATTGGCCGCTAAGCCAACGCCTGCCGCATGCGACTAAAAAGCCGCAGCCCAAAGGATGGGCAGCGGCTTTTTCATTTGGAGTCGTTGCGGTGGAGTCGCCCTGACCTGCTGATCGCAATCAGCCCCTGATCGCCGTTGTGGCAGCGTCGATCTTTTCGACCACAAATGCAGTAACGGGATCAACCCGCATCAACCAACCGCCAAGACGGTCAAAGCCCTGCCCCGCCTCAAGCGCTGCGACGCGTGTTTCATAGGCCGCGCCCCCCACCGAATGGAGAATCGTGGCTTTCAGCCCGACCGCGGCAAGGACGACAAAGACAAGCGGCATGACGCTGATCCGGCGGCGGGTCTTGCGCAGGCCGTAGGTGACAGACCGGCCAAGGGTGCCGGGGGCTTCATGACCATAGCCCTTGGCCTGCGACTTTTCGAACGTCGCAACCCGGGCATAGAAGTCGACCAAGTTTGTATCATACATGATACCCGCTCCACGCGTTACGCCCCCACATGAGGACTTTCATGCGATCCAATTGTGGCGAAACCGCGGCAGAGCTAGGGGCTAAGCCTTGGATTTGACAGAAACAATTCAGTTCCGTTTTAGAACCAATGCCGACCATTCTCCAAGGTCATCGCGCGAAACCGGCGAGAACCCAGCGGCAATATAGGCAGCTGTCACCGCTTCGGCCTGCACCGCCAGAAGGCCGGACAGGATCACCAAACCGCCCGGCGCGCAGTGCTGCCCCATGTCGGGGGCAAGCTCGATCAACGGGCCTTTCAGGATATTGGCGAAGATCAGGTCATAGGGGCTGGCCTGATGCAAACGCGGATGGGCAAAGCCAGCGGCCTCAAGACATTCAATCCGGCCATCCAGCCCGTTGATTGCCACATTGGCCTCGGCCACATCGACCGCCACCTCATCGATGTCGCTGGCGATCACCAAGGCATCGGGCAAAACCGCAGCGGCAGCGATGGCCAGAACAGCGGTGCCAGCGCCAATGTCAGCCACCTTTGAAGGGCGCAAACCCTGTTCAAACAGCCGATCAAAAGCGCGCAGGCAGCCCAGCGTCGTGCCATGATGCCCGGTGCCAAAGGCCACCGTCGCCTCAATCTGCAACGGCACACGGCCGGGATCGGTCGGCACGCGGTCGGCATCATGGCTGCCATAGACAAAGAAGCGGCCTGCCTCGACCGGGGCCAATTCGCGGCGCACATGGGCCACCCAATCGACATCCGGCACTTCGGAAATCACGAAAGGCTTCGCCCCCGCTTGGGCGGCAAGAGCATTGATGGCGGCGGTATCGGGCGCGTCCGAGAAATAGGCGCCGACCTCCCACAGACCCGAACCATCTTCGATTTCAAAGGCGCCGACCCCATAGGGTGCAGGCTCCATCGCTTCGATCTGGCCTGCCAAGGCCCGCGCCCCTGCCTCGCCGGGCAGCGTGGTCAGGGCCGACCAAGTGTGCTGGGACAGGGTCGAGATTTCAAAGGCCGCCGCACCGAACGCCTCGGCCAGAACGGCCAGCATCACCTCGTTCGGTGCCAGCGAGAAGGTGGCGACGACCCGCACCAGCCCGGCCATGCCCTCGACGTCGTAACATTCCGCCGTCAGCGCCGGCGGCTGCATCCGCTCCATTGCCTCGGCCAAGGCAAACGCGGCGTCATCGCCTTCCAGCGTGGTTTCAGCAACGAACAAGGGCATAGGGGCCTCCGGGCTTGTATGCGGCGGGATTAGGCCCTTGGCCCAGTTCGGTCAAGTATCGCCGATCAAGCATTCAGCCCAATCGGGCAGGTCACGCCTGTACCGCCCAGTCCGCAATAGCCCTCGGGGTTCTTCGCCAGATACTGCTGGTGATAATCCTCGGCATAATAAAACACGGGCGCGGGCAGGATTTCTGTCGTCACCGCACCATGCCCGGCTGCGCGCAGCCGTTCCGCATAAGCCAGCTTCGACGCCTCGGCAGCGGCGGTCTGTTCTGGGCTGTAGGTATAAATCCCCGAACGGTAGGTAGAGCCGATGTCATTGCCCTGCCGCATGCCCATGGTCGGGTTGTGGTTTTCCCAAAACAGCTTGAGCAGCGCCTCATAAGAGATGACGGCCGGATCGAAGATCACCCGCACCACCTCGTTATGCCCGGTCAATTGGGTGCAGGTTTCCTTGTAGGTCGGGTTGGGGGTAAAGCCGCCCGCATAGCCGACCATGGTCAGCCAAATGCCGGGCTGCTGCCAGAACTTGCGTTCAACACCCCAAAAGCAGCCCATGCCGAACATCGCCTCGGCCATGCCGACAGGCACGGGGGATTTCAGATCGATCCCCGACAGAAAATGCGGCTCGGTGATGGGCATCGGTTCGGGACGGCCGGGAAGGGCGTCTTCGGGGCGGACCATCTGCATTTTAGCGCGATCAATCACAAGCATGGGCGTTCTCCTGTTCTTGCCCCCATATAGGCGAGAAACAAAATCCTTCGAAGGATTTTGACAAATTTCTTGCAAGAAATTTGGGCTGCCCCGGCAGCACCGGAGTTTTGCCGGAAATCAGCTAGTAAAAACTCTGCGGATCAATGTCGATCGCCAGCCGCAAGTTTGTCGGCAGTTTCAGCTGCCCTACCCATTCGGCCAAAGCCGACTGCAAAGGCACGGTCTTTTCTGCCTTGACCAAAAGCCGCACCCGGTGCCGCCCGCGCACCCGTGCAATCGGCGCAGGCGCCGGACCAAAGACCTGCGCGCCAACCCGGCGCAAGGGGCCATCGCGGCGGGCCAGTTCTGCCGCGAAATCAAAAACCTGCGCCACATCTGGCGACGACAGGATAATCCCGGCCATCCGCCCATAGGGCGGCACGCCCGCCGCTTTGCGCTCGGCCGCCTCGGCCTTCCAAAAGGCTTCTTCATCCCCGCCCAAGATCGCGCGGATCACCGGATGGTCAGGCTGGTGCGATTGAAGCCACGCCTCCCCCGGCTTGTCCGCCCGCCCCGCGCGGCCCGCCACTTGGCGCATCAACTGAAAGGTCCGCTCTGCCGCGCGCAGGTCTGATCCTTGCAGCCCCAAATCGGCGTCAATCACCCCGACCAGCGTCAGCAGGGGAAAGTTATGCCCCTTGGCCACAATCTGCGTGCCGATGATGATGTCGGCCCCACCTTCGGCGATATTGACCACCGCCTCTTTCAGCGCCCGGGCGCTGCCGAAGAGGTCCGACGAAAGAACTGACAAACGTGCGTCCGGAAAACGCGCGGTCACCTCTTCGGCCAACCGCTCCACCCCCGGACCGACAGCGGCCATCCGGCCCTCGACGCCGCAGGCCGGGCAGGCAACGGGCACGGGCTTTGTCGCGCCGCATTGATGGCAAACAAGACGTTTCAGGAACCGATGCTCCACCATCCGCGCGTCGCAATCGTCGCAGCCCACCTGATGCCCGCAGGCCCGGCACAGCGTGATCGGCGCATAGCCCCGGCGGTTCAGGAACAAAAGCGACTGTTCCCCTTTGACCACCCGCGCCTGTACCTCGGCGGCCAGTTTGGCCGAAATCCAACGATCCGAGGGCAGCTTTTCGCCCCGCATGTCGATGGCCCGCATCGGCGGCAACTCTGCGGCGCCAAACCGCGCGCCAAGATCGACACGGCCGTATTTCCCGGCCTCGACATTGGCCCAAGTTTCAAGACAGGGCGTGGCCGAGGCCAGCACAATCGGCGCGCCTGCAATCGCCGCGCGCAGCACCGCCATGTCACGGGCGTTGTAAAGCACGCCTTCTTCCTGCTTATAGCTGGTGTCGTGCTCTTCATCGACGACGATCAGCCCCAGATCGCGGAACGGCAAAAACAGCGCTGATCGTGCTCCCACAACAAACTGCGCGCCGCCCTGCCCCACCATTTTCCACAAACGGCGGCGTTCCGTCATCGTCACGCCCGAATGCCATTCGGCAGGTCGCACACCGAACCGCGCCTCGACCCGGCCCAGAAAGTCCGCCGTCAGCGCGATTTCGGGCAAAAGGACCAGCGCCTGCTGGCCTGCCCGCAAACATTCGGCCACAGCCTCAAGATACACCTCGGTTTTGCCCGACCCGGTGACGCCTTTCAGAAGCGTCGCCGCAAAGCCGCCGCCAATTTGCGCCACCAGCGCATCGGCCGCGCCCACCTGATCGCCCATCAGATGATGAGCGATTTTGGGCTGCATCGGCGGATAGGGCAAGTCGCGCGGTGTGTCTTCTTCGGCAATCACGCCCAGCTTTACCAAGCCCTTGACCACCGAAGGCCCGCAAGCGGCCTCTTCAGCCAACTCGCCCAACGTCACCGGAGCCGCGCCAAACCGCCGCAAGGCTTCCACCACGCGAAAGCGTGCCTCGGTCATTTGGTTCGGCACGGGACCGGCCAGACGATAGACCTTGCGCATCGACACCGCATCGCCCAGCCCCGGCGCGCGGGTGGCGAGGCGCAACATCGCAGCCAAGGGGGTTAAGGTGTAATCGGCAGCGCGTGTCAAAAAGCTGCGCAACTCGGCCCGCATCGGGGCGGCGTCCAACACACGGGCCACCGAGCGGATGCGGGCGGGATCAAACTTGCCCTCGCCCGGCCCCCAGACCACGCCCAAGACACGGCGCGGCCCCAAAGGCACCTCGACGAAATCCCCGTCGCCGCAGCCGCCCTCGGGCGCCTTATAGTCCAAGATGCGGCCCAGTGGCTCTGTCGTCAGAACCCCCACCAGATCGCCCGCCGCGTAAACCCGTTCTGCTGTCATCTGCCCTTTGCCTTGGCCCCCTTATGGGGTAAACCCCGCCCCAAGCACCCGCAACCCATTCCGGAAGGACGCCAACATGAAATTCTTTGTCGATACCGCCGATGTCGAAGCCATCCGCGAACTGCACGCCCTTGGCATGGTGGACGGGGTCACCACGAACCCCTCGCTGATCCTGAAGTCGGGCCGTGACATCATCGAAGTGACCAAGGAAATCTGCTCCTTTGTCGAAGGTCCGGTTTCGGCCGAAGTCGTGGCGCTGACCGCTGACGAAATGATCGCCGAAGGCCGCAAACTGGCCGAGATCGCCCCGAATATCGCCGTCAAAGTGCCGCTGACCTGGGACGGGCTGAAAACCTGCAAGGTGTTGTCGGACGAAGGCAAGATGGTCAACGTCACGCTTTGCTTCTCGGCCAATCAGGCGCTGATCGCCGCCAAGGCCGGCGCGACCTTCATCTCGCCCTTCATCGGGCGTCTGGATGACATCAACCTTGACGGGCTGGAACTGATTTCCGACATCCGTCAGGTCTATGACAACTACGGCTTTGACACCCAGATCCTTGCCGCCTCGATCCGCACCGCCAACCATGTCACCCAATGCGCCCTGATCGGCGCCGATGTGATGACCGCGCCGCCCGCCGTCATCAAAGGGCTGGCGAACCATGTGCTGACCGACAAAGGGCTGGAACAGTTCATGAAAGACTGGGCCAAGACCGGCCAGAAGATCCTGTAAGATCCGCCGCGCGCTTGACCTGACAATTCCAAAGTCAGGCATCGGGACTTGGTAGAGTGAAAAGCCGGGCCGTCTGCATGTCAGACTGGCCCGGTTGTCTTTTCAAAGGGCTGGAGCGGCCTATCCCATCCGTGCTAGAAGGTTGGAAAAGGTAAAGCCGCCCGGCACAGGGCGCGGATGAGGCCCGAGACGGATGATGGATCAGGACATGCGGGACCGCATCCTTGCGGAACCCGAGACAATTTTGGAAGACCGCGATGTGATGAACGCGCTGATCGGCGCGAATGAACGCTTGATGGGCGGCAATGTTGTCGACCTGCGCGGCATCGCAATGGAGCGGCTGGAGAACCGGCTGGACCGGCTGGAAGACACCCATCGCACGGTGATTGCCGCCGCCTATGAAAATCTTGCCGGGACCAATCAGGTGCATCGCGCAATCCTGCAAATGCTGGATCCGCTGTCCTTTGAAGATTTTCTGAAAACCATGGCGACCGATGTGGCCCAAACGCTGCGGATTGACTGTGTGCGGCTGGTGCTGGAATCGGTGCAAGACGCCGAAGACCCCGCTTTGCGCAAACTGGGCGATGTGCTTTTTGTCGCGGCCCCCGGCTTTGTCAGCGACTACCTGACAGGCGGGCGCAATGTGCCGCAGCGGGCCGTGGTGCTGCGGCAAGTGTTGCCGCAATCGGACGCGCTTTATGGCGAGCGGGCCGGGTGGATCCGCTCTGAGGCGTTGATGAAGTTGGATTTTGGCAAGGGACGTCTGCCCGGCATGCTGGTTCTTGGAACCGAAGACCCGCATCAGTTCAAGTCCACCCATGGCACCGATTTGCTGGCCTTCTTTGCCGGCGTCTTTGAGCGCACGATGCGGCGCTGGTTGTCGTGACGATGGCCGGGCTGGCGATCAGCGCCGCCCAGCGCGACGCGATGGCCCACTGGCTGGACCATCTGCGCGCCCTGAAAGGCGCGGCAGACAACACCTTGGCCGCCTATGGCCGCGACGTCGGACAGTTTTTGGATTTTCTCAGCCGCCACCACGGCGGGCAGGAAGGCATGTCCGCCCTGACCGATCTTGGGAAATTCGATCTGCGCGCCTTCATGTCCGAAATGCACAAGCGCGACGTCGCCCCCCGCTCTGTGGCGCGAAAACTTTCGGCGGTGAAAAGCTTTCTTGCCTTTGTTTCGGATCAAGAGGGCAACGATGCCACCGCCGCCCTGTCGGTGCGCGTGCCCAAATACAAACGCAAACTGCCGCGCCCCTTGGCCGAAGACGCCGCCCGCGACATGATCGCCGTGGTTGGCGATCAGGCGCGCGAAGAATGGGTTGCGGCGCGGGACATGGCGATCGTGACGCTGCTCTACGGCTCTGGTTTGCGGATTTCCGAGGCGTTGGGGCTGACCGGGGACGCCCACCCTCTGCCAGAGGTGCTGCGGATCATCGGCAAAGGCGGGAAAGAACGCCTGGTGCCAACCTTGCCCACGACGAAGCAGGCGATTGCCCATTATGTCGCGCTTTGCCCCTTTGATTTGGCGACCGATGCCCCCTTGTTTCGCGGCGCGCGGGGTGGCCCACTCAGCCCGAGATTGGTGCAGCGGGTCATGGAGAAAGCCCGGCTGCAAATGGGCCTGCCTGCCAGCGCCACGCCCCATGCGCTGCGCCACAGCTTTGCCACCCATCTGTTGTCAGCCGGGGGTGATCTGCGCGCCATTCAGGAACTGCTGGGCCACGCCTCACTGTCAACGACCCAAGCCTATACCGCCGTTGATGCGGCGCGTCTGATGGAAGTCTATGAAAAGGCACATCCGCGGGCCTGATACGGTTGACTTGAGGCGCAGAACCGCGAAAAAGGCCTTATGAACATCAAGATCAAAGCCCTCTCCGTCCATCTCTTGACCGCCTCCGGCGCGGTCTTGTCGATGTTTGCCATGCTTGCTGCCGTTGAAGGCAAATGGCAGACCATGTTCCTGTGGCTGGTGCTGGCTTTGCTGGTCGATGGCATCGATGGCCCCTTGGCCCGGCGCTATGACACGCCAAAGAACTTCCCGACCTATGACGGGGTTCTGATGGATCTGATCGTCGACTATCTGACCTATGTCTTTATTCCAGCCTATGCGCTGTTCAAATCGGGCATGCTGACGGGCTGGACGGGATGGCTCGCGATCATCGTGATCTGCTATGGCTCTGTCATCTATTTCGCCGACACCCGGATGAAGACCAAAGACAAAAGCTTTTCCGGCTTTCCGGCCTGCTGGAACATGGTGGTTCTGGTGCTGTTCGCGATCGCGCCGTCGCAGCACACCATCCTTGCCGTCGTTGTCCTGCTGACGGTCGGCATGTTCGTACCGCTGAAATTCGTGCACCCCACCCGCACCAAACGCTGGCGCGAAATCACCCTGCCGGTCTCCATCGCTTGGGTGCTGTTTGCCGCATGGGCCGCTTGGGTGAACTTCGCCGAAGGCACGTGGGCGCATTGGGGATTGGTCGCGACGTCGATCTATCTGGTGGGTGCTGGCGTCGCCCAGCAAATTATCCCCGAACGCCCCCGCCGGATCAGCTAAAGCCGCGTCAGCATCACGCCCGACACGATCACCAGCGCCGCCAGCGCCTTGCCGCGTGTCATCCGCTCGCCAAAGACCAGCCAGCCGATCAGCACCGCAAAAAGGATCGAGGTTTCCCGGAGCGCCGCGACCACGGCAATCGGGGCAATGGTCATCGCCCAGACGCTGACCGCATAGGCCCCGTAAGAGGCCGCCGCCGCAATCATCCCGATGCCCCAAGCGCGCGGCTGCCGCGGCAAGACCGCAGCCCCCTTCCACGCCAGCATGCCTGCGGCAAAGAACAGCCCGTCGATCACGAAAACCCACGCGATATAGGCGACCGCATCACCTGCCACGCGCGCACCTTGCCCGTCGATCAGGGTGTAACTGGCCGTCGCACAGGCCGATCCCAACGCATAAGGGATCAAACGCCGGTTTTCGCCGCTGGCAAATACCCCCCGTGCCATCAGCAGAATACCCGCCCCCAAAACCGCAATCCCCGCAAACTCTACCGGCGTGATGACATCGGTCAGAAAATAGGGCGAGACGACACCAACCACCAAAGGCGCTGACCCGCGGGCAATCGGGTAGACCCGGCTCAGATCACCCCGTTCATAGGCATAGGTGAGGAACAACTTGTAAAAGAAATGCGCGCAGCCCGCGCCCAAGACCCAAGGGGCCACCTGCCAGTCCAAGGGCGGCAATGCCAGCGCCACGGCAAGCCCGATCGGGATCTCGCCGATCGACAGGATCACCATCGCCCCCATGCGAGAGGTGCCGACCTTGAGCAGAGAATTCCACAAAGCATGGAGGAAGGCTGCCCCAAGGACCGCCATCATGACCCAAAAACTCAATTCCTGCCCCTGCTCGCTGTTGTTATGAAATCGTTACAAACAGCCCCCGCCCACCGCAAGGCGCTTCACCTGTTTACCTTGGCCTAAATATCCAAGCGCATGTTTCAGATTTTTTGGATGGGAACCAGAAACGCGCCCCAACCGGCGGTGTCCCGCAGCGCATGGCGAGAGATGCTGCAGGGCGGAGTTGCGCCCGTATGAAGGATCACTCAGATCAAGAGGCCCGCCGCACCTTCGTGGCGCAAAAGCCAGACCTTGGTCTCCACCCCACCCTTGGCCGAAAAGCCCCCCAGACCCTTTGCGCCCAAGACCCGGTGACAGGGGATAAAGATCGGCAAAGGGTTGGCACCGCATGCCTGCCCGACGGCCTGCGCCGGCGCACCGACCTGCGCAGAAATCTCGCCATAGGTCAGCGTCTGGCCAAAGGGGATCGCCGCCATGGCGCGACGGACCTTTTCCTGCAGCCCGCCGCCCCAGTCAAAGGGCAGATCAAAGCGATGCAACGCACCCGCGAAATAGGCGGCAAGCTGCTCGGCCGCATCGCGCAAGAGCGGCGTTTCCCCCGTTTCCCCGTGCGTGGACGCCCAGGTCAGGCTGGTCAGAACCCCCGCCTTTTCTTGTAAAGTGACGGGACCAAGGGGGGTGTCAACGCAGATTGCAGCGTTCATCCAGCCCCTCCCCGCCCCCTTGGGCCATCTATAGCCTTCGCCCCCAAGGGCGCAAAGGCCTCGCGCAGCATCGTGGCCATCCCCTCAATCGCGGGCGAGGTGCCACGCGGGTTGCGCCGCAGCATCACGCGGGCATAATCGACGATCGGAAAGCCATCCTCGGCCGTCAACTCCCGGCACCCGACCGGTATGGTCGAGCGGGACAGGGGGGCCACCGCCATGCCGTTCAGCACCGCCACCCGAAAGCCCCCAGCCATGTCGCAAGCCCAAGCGGGGCGCCAATCAATGCGTTGCCGCGTCAGCCCTGCTTCGGCGAATTCGCGGCTCCATGCCGATTTGAAATAGACGGCAACCGGCACAGGATGCCGCAGGTGTTGCTGGTGGGTTTCTGACGTCACCCAAACCGTGGGGTCGATACACAGCACCTCGCCCTCTTGCACATAATCCCAGTCATAGATCACCGCGATGTCGATTTCATCCGCCTCGAGCGCCCGGATCTGCGCACTGGAATGGTCAACCCGGACCGAAACCTGTACCCCTTCGTGCCGTTCGTCAAAGGCGGCCAAGGCCCGCGGCAGCACCGTGCCAGAGTATTCATCAGGAATCCCGACCCGCACCGGCCCCACAAGGGGCTTTTCACGCAGGGCAACGGCGGCTTGATCCAACAGCGCCACAACTTTGCGGGCATAGGGCAACAGCTGGTCGCCCCGCGGGGTCAACTCCACCCCACGCGCCTGCCGGGTGAAAAGCGGCTGGCCCAGACTTTCTTCCAACCGTTTGATCTGCAAGGAAACCGCAGATTGCGTCCGGTAAAGCCGTGCCGCCGCCACGGTCACGGATCCCGCATCAGCCACCGCCAAAAAGCTGCGCATCAAATCGCTGTCGAGGGGGATCGTCATGCCAGATCCATGAGCTAAACTTATGTCAGGGATAAAACCTATTCGTTTGTGAAATGTCAAGGCAAGGCCCATATTGCAGAACAAGCAAAGGAGTCCGCCATGTTCAGCCACCTGATGTCCCAAATCCAAACCCGCCGTTCGACCAAGTTCCTGCTTGATCGCTCGGATGACCGTTTGCTGGCGGATATCGGCCTGACGCGCGCCGATCTTGAAGCCATGCATCTGGGTCTTGGCCCGGTCGAAGCCCGCCACAAGGTGTGGAGCTTCCCGGCCCTGCCGTTCCGCCTTCGTCTCCCTGCCTGAATGGGCAGTCCTGCAGCGGGGGGCTCTCCCAGTGCCTCCCGCAGCTTTTTTCCCCTTTAAAAGACAAAGCGCACCGAAATCTCGGTGCGCTTTGGTCTTTTACGGGTTTTGAAAAGGCCGATTAGCCTAGCGCATCATTGCAGCGTTTGCAGGTATGGGCGTGCTTATGGCTGCCCACATCTGACAAGATCTGCCAGCAACGCTGGCACTTCTCGCCCATCGCGGTTTCAAACACCACTGCAACACCCGGCACTTCGGGCAAGCGGAAGGCTTCGGCCGGGGCGGGATCGGCGGTCAGACCGATGGCGCTGGTGATGCACAGATCGGCAAAGTTCACCGATTTCAGCGCCGCCAGCAGGCCCGCATCTTCGACATGTACCACCGGGGCCGCCTCAAGGCTGGCACCGATCACCTTGGCCGTGCGCTGCACCTCCAAGGCACCGGTCACAACCCGGCGGGCGGCACGGATGCCCTCCCACTTGGTTGCCAAAGCCTCGTCCCGCCAAACGCTGGGCGTTTCGGGGAAATCTTCCAGATGCACCGAGGTATCCTCGCCCGGATTGCGGCACAGCCAGACCTCTTCCATGGTGAAGGTCAGGATCGGGGCCAGCCACAGCGTCAGACGGTGGAACAGGATATCCAGCACCGTGCGCGCCGCGCGGCGGCGGGTCGAGGACGGCGCGTCGCAATAAAGGCTGTCTTTGCGAATGTCGAAGTAGACGGCCGACAGATCGGTGGTCGCAAAGGTGAACAGCTTTTGGAAGACACCCTGGAAGTCATATTTGGCGTATCCCTGACGCACCTCGACGTCGAGCTCGGCCAAACGGTGCAGCACCCAGCGTTCCAACTCCGGCATCTCCGCCGGGGCGACCTTTTCCGCCTCGGTAAAGCCCGCCAGATTGCCAAGCATGAAGCGCAGGGTGTTGCGCAGCCGGCGATAGCTGTCCGCCACGCCTTTCAGGATTTCCTTCCCGATGCGCAGGTCCACCGTATAGTCAGACTGCGCCACCCAAAGCCGCAGGATATCAGCGCCGTATTCGTCGATCACCTGCTGCGGGGCGACGGTATTGCCCAAGGACTTGGACATTTTCATGCCCTTTTCGTCCAGCGTGAACCCGTGGGTCAGCACACCGCGATAAGGCGCGCGCCCCTTGGTGCCGCAAGCTTGCAGCATCGAAGAATGGAACCAGCCACGATGCTGGTCGGTGCCTTCCAGATAGAGATCCGCAATGCCATCGGCGCTGCCATCCTCGCGGTCCCGCAGCACGAACGCATGGGTAGAGCCAGAGTCGAACCAGACGTCCAGAACGTCGAAGACCTGATTATAGGCCGCCGGGTCCACGATGCCCGCCAGCATCTTTTCCTTAAAGCCCGCCACATACCAGACATCAGCGCCATCGGCCTCAAACGCGGCCTTGATGCGCGCGTTGACCTCGGGGTTGCGCAGCAGGAAATCGGCGTCCGTCGGTTTGGCCCCAACCTTGGTAAAGCAGGTCAGCGGCACGCCCCAGGCGCGTTGGCGCGACAGCACCCAGTCAGGCCGCGCCTCGATCATCGAGTGCAGACGGTTGCGACCAGAAACCGGGGTGAACTCCACCAGATCGGTGATGGATTTCAGCGCGCGGGCGCGGATGGTGTCGCCATAGGTGCCTTGCCCGTCGTCAATCTTGGCATCAATCGCAGCAAACCATTGCGGCGTGTTGCGATAGATCACCGGGGCCTTTGAGCGCCACGAATGCGGGTAGGAATGCTTGAGCTTGCCCTTGGCAAACAGCGCAGCGGCCCCGGCCAAAGCCTTGATGTTCGAAACGTTTGCCGGGCCTTCCTTGCCGTCGGGCAGGATGATGTGCTGACCGCCGAACAAGGGCAGATCGGTGCGGTAGCTGCCATCGGCCTCGACGTTGTAGGTCATCGGCAGGCGGTATTTCAGGCCCACCTGATAATCGTCATCACCATGGCTTGGCGCGGTATGGACAAAGCCGGTGCCCGCGTCATCGGTCACATGGTCGCCGGGAAGCATGGGAACATCATAGTCCCATTCGCCATTGCCGCCCTCGATCTTGGCATAGGGGTGGGACAGAAGAACGCCTTCAAACTCGGTCACAGCCACGTCGCGCAGACGGGTGAAGCCTTCGACGCGGGCGGATTTCATCACGCTTTCGGCCAAAGCGTCGGCAAGGATGATGACCTCGCCCACCACGGCCGCCGAATGTTCGCCCAAAGCGTCCACACGATAGGCGCCATAGGCAATGCCCGGCCCGTAAGCCACAGCGCGGTTTTGCGGGATGGTCCAAGGCGTCGTGGTCCAGATCACCACAGTGGCACCATCAAGACCCGACTGCGGACGGAAGCGCACCCAGATCATGTGGCTGGTGTGGTCGTGGTATTCCACCTCGGCTTCGGCCAGCGCGGTCTTTTCGACCGGCGACCACATGACGGGCTTGGAGCCTTGATACAAAGTCCCGTTCATCAGGAACTTCATGAACTCATCCGCGATCACCGCCTCGGCGTGGTAATCCATGGTGAGATAGGGCTTTTCCCACTTGCCAGTGACGCCCAGCCGCTTGAACTCGGCGCGTTGCACGTCGATCCAGCCCTCGGCGAACTTGCGGCATTCCTGACGGAAGGCCACGACATCCACGTCGTCCTTGTTCAGACCCTTGGCGCGGTATTGCTCTTCGATCTTCCATTCGATCGGCAGGCCGTGGCAATCCCAACCCGGCACATAGCGGGCGTCTTTGCCCATCATCTGCTGGCTGCGCACCACCATATCTTTGAGGATCTTGTTCAGCGCATGGCCGATGTGCAGATGGCCGTTGGCGTAGGGCGGGCCGTCATGCAGCGTGAAATCCCGGCGTTTCTGGCCGTCTTGGCCTTTCTTGGCGCGCAACCGATCGTAAACACCGATCTTTTCCCAGCGGGCCAGCCAATCGGGTTCGCGCTGCGGCAGGCCTGCACGCATCGGGAAATCGGTTTCTGGCAGGAAAACGGTATCGCGGTAGTCAGTCGTCTGATCGTCGGTCTTGGGCGTATCGGCGCACATCGGATGCGGTCCTTGGAAGGAGGAATGGGTCGGAGAAAGGGCCAGCACAGCGGCCGAAATCCCGGCGCCCTATCAGGACGCCGGGCCGATAATTCGAAGAACAGGCATGGATATGCAGCTCATGCCCGCCTTATAGGCAGGCCCCGGCCCAAGGTCAAAGGGGTGCGGCGTTCGGGCGGCTTGCAGGCGCAAGCAGCAAGGGTCAAGCTTGGTGCATCATGACCAATGCCCTGCCCCCACGATTTGACATCACCGCCGACGAAATTGATCTGGTGGTGGCGGAATTTTACGCTGCCATCCGGAATCACCCCGGCCTTGGCCCGGTGTTTTCGGCGCATGTCACCGATTGGCCCGAACATGAGGCGAAGATTGCCCGCTTTTGGCGCAACGCGATCTTGATGGAGCGCGGCTATGACGGCAATCCCTTTGCCGCCCATCAGGCAGCGGGAAATGTGCGAGCGGCGATGTTTGATGTCTGGCTGGGCCTGTTCGATTCGGTACTGAAGCGTAATCTTTCGGCCCAAACCGCACAAAGCTGGTCAGAACTGGCGCATCGGATCGGGCGCGGCCTGCGGATGGGGGTAGAAGCGGGCAGCGTGCCGGGGCTGCGCTAAGACGCTCAGGCTTTTCTCAGCCGGATCACCACATCAACCCGCGCGATCTCGGCCCCTTCGGGCGCTGCGGGCAGTTCGGCGATTTTCAACTGGGCGGCGGGTGCGTCGGTCAAGACCCCGGTTTCCTCCCAGTAGAAATGCGGGTGATCGTCAAGGCGGGTGTCGAAATAGGACCGCGAGCCATCCACCACCACTTCGTTCATCAACCCTGCATCGCAAAAGGCACGCAGCGTGTTGTAGACGGTGGCAAGGCTGACCTTGTCCGCGGTTCCGGCGGCGGCGGCATAAAGCCCCTCGGCCGTGACATGGCGGTGTTCCCCATCCCCAACCAGCAGCGAGGCGAGCGCAAGCCGCTGCCGCGTCGGCCGCAGCCCCCCGCGCGCCAGCCAATCGGCAAGCCGCAGTTCCGGGTCAAGAGAGGTCATTTCGTTCATGGGTTCAGTATTAAGGCCATATCTAGAATAATTCAATTGGCTTTCCCCCCACCCAGTCCCGGCGCAGGCAAGCGGGCATTTCCCTGTGCGAAAAGCGGTCCCTTCCCCCACCCTTGCTTCCCTATCCATGGGGGTGATACACGGAGGAAACAACAGCCTTTGGGGGACAGGGGGCGCATGGGCCAATATCCGACATCGTTCAGCAAGGAAGACCTTCTGAAATGCGCGCGTGGCGAACTCTTTGGGCCGGGCAACGCGCAGCTGCCTGCGCCGCCCATGTTGATGATGGACCGCATCACCGAGATTTCCGAGGACGGCGGCCTGCACGGCAAAGGCCATGTGGTTGCCGAATTCGACATCACCCCGGACCTTTGGTTCTTTGATTGCCACTTCCCCGGCAACCCGATCATGCCGGGCTGCCTTGGCCTTGATGGCCTGTGGCAATTGACCGGGTTCAATCTGGGCTGGCGCGGCTGGGAAGGCCGGGGCTATGCGCTGGGTGTGGGCGAGGTCAAGCTGACCGGCATGGTGCGCCCTGATCGCAAGATGCTGACCTACAAAGTCGATTTCACCAAAGCCATCCAAACCCGTCGCCTGACCATGGGCGTTGCCAACGGCATCGTCGAAGCAGACGGCGAGGTCATTTATCAGGTCACCGACATGAAGGTTGCCCTCTCGGCAAACTGAGGAAAGGAACACGCCCATGCGTCGCGTCGTCATCACCGGGATCGGGATCATCTCGTCCATCGGGAACAATGCTACCGAGGTTGAAGCATCGCTGCGGGCCGGGAAATCCGGCATCGTCTTTGCCCCTGAATACGCCGAACACGGTTTCCGCAGCCAGATCCACGGCATGCCGCAGATCACGCTGGAAGATCACATCGACAAGCGCGACCTGCGCTTCATGGGGCCGGGCGCGGCCTATAACTTCCTTGCCATGCAGCAGGCGATTGCCGACTCTGGCTTGACCGAAGCCGAAGTGTCCAATGATCGGGCGGGCCTGATCATGGGGTCGGGCGGGCCGTCGACCTCGAACTTCTTTGAAGCCCACCGCATCGTGATGGAAAAGGGCGCGCCCAAGCGCATGGGGCCGTTCATGGTCACGCGCTGCATGTCCTCGACCAACTCGGCCTGCCTTGCGACGCCTTTCAAGATCAAGGGCGTGAACTATTCGATCACCTCGGCCTGCTCGACCTCGGCGCATTGCATCGGCAACGGCACCGAGTTGATCCAGATGGGCAAGCAGGATGTGGTTTTTGCCGGCGGCGGCGAGGAACTGGATTGGACGCTGTCCTGCCTGTTTGACGCCATGGGCGCGATGTCGTCGAAATACAACGACACCCCGACCACCGCGAGCCGCACCTATGACGCGACCCGTGATGGCTTTGTCATCGCAGGCGGCGGCGGTGTTGTCGTGCTGGAAGAACTGAACCACGCCTTGGCCCGTGGCGCCAAGATCTATGGCGAAGTGACCGGCTATGGCGCGACGTCGGACGGCTATGACATGGTTGCCCCTTCGGGCGAAGGCGGCGAGCGATCGATGCGGTTGGCGCTGTCGACCCTGCCTGATGGCCGCAAGATCGACTACATCAACAGCCACGGCACCTCGACCGTCGTCGGCGATGTGACCGAGATGGAAGCCGTGCGCCGTGTCTTTGGCAAAGGCTCTACCCCGCCCGTCGCCTCGACCAAATCTCTGACCGGCCACTCGTTGGGCGCGACCGGCGTGCATGAGGCGATTTACAGCCTTCTGATGATGCAGGGCAAATTCATCGCCGCAAGCGCCAACGTCACCACGTTGGACCCGGCGCTGGACCCGTCCGAGATTGTCACGACCCTGCGGGAAAATGTCGAACTGGATTCGGTCCTGTCCAACAGCTTCGGCTTTGGCGGCACCAACGCAACCTTGGTGATGTCGAAGTATCTCGGCTGATTTTTTGACAGGAGTGCCAGTATGGCCGATCTGATGAAGGGCAAGCGCGGGCTTGTCATGGGCGTGGCGAATGAACGGTCCATCGCCTGGGGCATTGCAAAGGCGCTTGCCGATGAAGGGGCCGAGCTGGCATTTTCCTATCAGGGCGACGCATTTGGCAAACGGGTAGAGCCGCTGGCAGCCAGTGTTGGCAGCGATTTTCTGGTTGATGTCGATGTGACCGATGATGACAGCCTTTCCGCGTGCTTTGGCGCACTGAAGGACCGCTGGGGCACGATGGATTTTCTGATCCATGCCATTGCCTTTTCGGACAAGAACGAACTGACGGGCCGTTTCATCAACACCACCCGCGGGAATTTCACCAATTCGCTGGCGATTTCCTGCTTTAGCTTCATCGACGTCTCGCGCCGTGCCGCGGAGCTGATGCCGGATGGCGGCAGCCTTATCACGCTGACCTATGGCGGGTCGAACCGCGTCACGCCGAACTATAACGTGATGGGCGTGGCAAAGGCCGCATTGGAAAGCGCCACGCGCTATCTGGCCAATGATCTGGGTCCGCAGCAGGTGCGCGTGAACGCCATTTCGCCCGGCCCGATGAAGACGCTGGCCGGTGCCGCGATTGGTGGCGCCCGCGCAACCTTCCGCCACACCGAAGCCAATGCCCCGATGCGCGCCAACGCAAGCCTTGAGGCCATCGGCGGCACTGCCGTCTGGCTGTGCAGTGATTACGGCAATTGCACCACGGGCGAGGTGGTGCATGTCGATTGCGGCTTCCACGTTCTGGGCATGCCACAGCAGGACAACCTGTAATCTTCGATGCTGTATCTGGTTGCCGCGGCTGCCCTGTGCCTTGCCACTTGGAAAATGCTTCAAGGGGGATGGCGCGGGCAGCGCGGCTTTCAGGTGATCGGTTTTGATCTTGGCGGGGCTGCCTTGGGCGGGCTTGCTGTGGGTTTGGCGGTGCATTTTCTGGGTGCGCTTTATGGCATCGCCTTTGTTGTTGCCGTGGCGGTGCATGAATTTGGCCATGTCGCGGCCTACCGGGTCTGTGGCCATGCCGATGCGCGGTTCCGCTTGATCCCGCTGATGGGCGGGGTGACGATTTCGAACACCGCGCCCGCCAGTTCAGACAAGGCACTGTTCATCACCCTGATGGGCCCCGCAATCAACCTTGGCCCGATGGCGCTGTGTCTTGCGCTGGCTGCAATCCTCTCCTCCGCCGAGTTTGGCAGCACGCTGCCCTATCAGATCGGCAACTACCTTTACGTTCAGGGTATGGTCTTTGCCGGGCTCAATTTCTTCAACCTTTTGCCGCTTTGGCCTTTAGACGGCGGCAAGCTGACACAGCGGCTGGTCTATAGCTTCGCCCCCGGTCTGACGCGGCAGGCGTCGCTTGCCATGATGGTTCTGGCAGTCGCGCTCTGCCTGATGACCCGGTCGTGGTTCTTGTTGTTCTTTGTGGTGATGGGCTGGCCGGGGTTGGTCCAATCAGAGGCCATGCTGCGCGTGCAGCACCCGCTGTCGAACCGTCAAAGGCTGCTGGCGCTTGGCGCCTACCTGACCACAGCGGCGGCGTTTTTCAGCGGCGCCCACCCGCTGCTGAGCGGATTTCTATAGCAAATATCAGGGATTTTGGAGCGGGTGACGGGAATCGAACCCGTGTCTCTAGCTTGGAAGGCTAGGGTCTTACCATTACACAACACCCGCGCTGCGCCTTAGATAACACCGCACTCCGGCAGGCTCAAGCAGGGACGGGCAAAAACCCGCCCCCAGTTTTGCCTTACTGCCCCAGTTTCTTGATGCGGCCCTCGACCGCTGGCTTCACCGTGCCCAGCTTTTCGACATAGGCCATCACATCATTGGCCACCAACTGGCCACCGCCCGTGCCCGTGATGATCTTGCCGCCGCCGAGACTGGAATAGCCATCGCCGCCACCAAGGATATAGTCGTTGACGGCCACTGTGTAAGTTTTACCCTCTTCCAAGGGCGCACCGCCGACCATCACCTCAGACACCCGCTGCCCCGGCTCTGCCGCGGCGTCAAAGGCGAAGGTTAGCCCCGACACTTGGGCAAAGCGGCCCGCCCCCTTTTCAACCTGCGACACCGCATTTTCCAATGCGGCAAGCACTTGTGCGCCCGGCAGTTCCGTGACGACGGTCAGATTTCCAAAGGGCAACTCGGTCAGAATATCACGGCGCGTCAGTTTTGCCCCCGCCTCATAGGTGCGGTCGCCCCGGATGCCGCCGCCATTCATGATGGCAATGTCGGCCCCGGTCGCCGCGCGCATCGCATCGGCAATCAGGTTGCCCATCGTCGCTTCCTCGGCCCGCACGACATTGCGGCGGCTGTCGATTTGCGTCTCGGTCGTGCCGATCTCGACGTTCAGCTTGGCATCCATATCGGCGCTGAACTTGTCTGCCAAAGCCTGACTTTCGGGGTCAGGCGTCACCGTGGCCGTGTCGATGAACCGAAAGGCGGGCGTCCAGCTGATGGTGCGCTTGCCGTCCTTTTCCCCAACCTCCACGCTCAGATCGACAGGGGTCAAAAGCTGCGCATCCACACTGGTTTCGACATAGGCTGTCACCCCGTCATAGGCGGTGGCATAGGTGTGATCGTCACCCGACAGGATCACATCGAACGCATGGCTGGCCATCAAGGCGCGGTCGTTTTCCATATTGGTCTGCACGACCCCAACGACGATATCTGCCCCGTCGTCACGCGCGGCCTTCGCGGCCTCGACGGCGGTGTCGACGGTGGGCAGGAACTTCAGATCGCCCGTCGACGAGACTTCGGGGCTGGTATCCTGCGCCACGGGGATCAGCGCCACCTTCAGCCCGGCCACGTCTTTTACAACAACCCCGCCAAGCCCTTCGATGGCCGCGCCATCCGCTTTGGTGATGTTGATCGCGGCCCAAGGGTATTTTGATGCCTTCATCTTGTCCGAGAAATTCTCGGGGCCGAAATCAAACTCATGATTGCCCGGCACAGCCAGATCGAACGGCACCAGATTGGTGAAATCAATGGTGTTCTGCCCCATATCAAAGCCCGAAATCAGGCTGGGCGACAGCATGTCACCATTGAACAGGTAAAGCGTGTTCGGATTGGCCGCGCGTTCGGCCTTTGCGACCGCGTTCAGCCGGGGAAAGCCACCGCGCCCGTCTTCCTCGGCATAGTTGTAAACGTCGCCCACCCCCAGAAGTGTAAGCTTCACAGTTTCGGCCATAGCAGGGACAGCGCACAACGCGACAACGCTGGTGGCGCCAAAGGCAAATCGTCTAAATGAATTGGGCATGACATGCTCCCACAGGTTGAGCGGCTACAACCAAAACACTGTGCGGCGCAGCGCCTGAGTCTGTCAAAGCCGCCGTGTTTCACGGGGATAAAACAGCGTCGCGACAGGCGGATGACAGCCCATGCTTGACCGCAGGGGCAGCTTTCGGCATGGAAGGCGCCATGTTGATCTACAAGATCCTTCGCCGTCCCGAATGGGACGCCTTCCGTGCCGCCGGTGAAACGGCCGGTGCGCCGGTCGATGTGGCCGACGGCTTCATCCACTTTTCCACCGCCGCGCAGGTTGCCGAGACCGCCGCCAAATGGTTCGCCAGCGAAAGCGATCTGGTGCTGGTCGCCTTTGACAGCCTTGCCTTGGGCGCGGATCTGAAATGGGAACCGTCGCGCGGTGGTGCGCTGTTCCCCCATCTTTACCGCAAGCTCGCGTTGTCTGAAGTGGTCTGGGACAAATCCCTGCCCTTGGGCGCGGCTGGCCATATCTTTCCCGAGGGCATGATTTGACCGGACTTGAAAAACTGGGCCTTGCGCTCTTGCACCGCGTTGATCCTGAACGCGCCCATGGCCTGTCACTTCTGGCCCTGCGCGCCGGGCTTGCCCCCCTGCCCGGCCCGGTGTCTTCACCCCGGCTTGCCACCACGGTCGCAGGGCTGTCGCTGCCGAACCCGGTCGGGCTTGCGGCGGGCTATGACAAGAACGCGACCGCCCTTTCGGCCTTGGTGCGGGCGGGCTTTGGCTTTGTCGAGGTTGGGGCCGCAACGCCGCTGCCGCAACCCGGCAATCCGAAACCCCGGCTGTTCCGCCTGACCGAAGACCGCGCTGCGATCAACCGCTTTGGTTTCAACAACGAAGGGGCCGCGGCCATCGCCGCCCGGCTCGCCGCGCACCCGCGTGGTGCCGTGCCGGTTGGTCTGAACCTTGGCGCCAACAAGACGAGCGACGATCGCGCCGCCGATTTCGCCCGCGTGCTGACAACCTGTGGTCCGCATGTTGATTTCGTCACGGTCAATGTCTCCTCGCCCAACACCGAAAAGCTGCGCGACCTGCAAGGTGCGGCTGCGCTGACCGCCCTTCTGGCTGGTGTGATGGAGGCCCGTGCCGGCCTGACACGCTGGGTGCCGGTCTTTTTGAAAATCGCACCCGATCTGAACACCGATGATCTGGCCCAAGTGGCCGAGGTTGCCATGACCTCGGGCGTCGATGCGGTGATCGCCACCAACACCACGCTGTCCCGCGACGGGTTGCAATCGGATCACAGGGCCGAGGCAGGCGGGCTTTCTGGCGCGCCCCTCTTTGAAAAATCCACCCGTATTCTGGCGCAACTGTCCAAATTGACCGAGGGGCGCCTGCCCCTGATCGGCGTCGGCGGGATTTCCACCGCAGATGAGGCCTATGCCAAGATCCGGGCCGGGGCGTCGGCCGTGCAGCTTTACACCGCGCTTGTCTATGGCGGGCTGTCGATGGTGGCCGAGATCGCCCGCGGGCTCGACACCCTTCTGGCCCGCGACGGCTACGCCAGCATCGCCGAGGCGACGGGCACAAACCGGGGCGTATGGCTCTAAACCGACCTTGGGCCTTCCATAGGGCTCAAATATCCTCAGGGGGTCAGGACGAAGGCCAAGGGGGGCAGACGGCCCCCCTTTCCCCCGCCGCCCAAGGGCGCTACACAAAAACGAAGTCACAGGGGAGATCAGCCATGGCCGAGGACGGTTTGAACAGCTTCATGACGGGGCCGGATGAGGCGGGCCGCTTTGGCATTTTCGGCGGGCGGTTCGTGTCCGAAACCCTGATGCCGCTGATCCTTGATCTGGAAGAGCGTTACAACCACGCAAAAACCGACCCGGCCTTCTGGGCCGAGATGGAAGATCTGTGGAAACACTACATCGGCCGCCCGTCGCCTTTGTATTTCGCCCCCCGCCTGACCGAACACCTTGGCGGTGCCAAGGTCTACATGAAGCGCGATGAGTTGAACCACACTGGCGCGCACAAGGTGAACAATGTGCTCGGCCAGATCATTCTGGCCCGCCGCATGGGCAAGACCCGGATCATCGCCGAAACCGGCGCGGGTCAGCATGGCGTGGCCACCGCCACCGTCTGCGCCAAGTTCGGGCTGAAGTGCATCGTCTACATGGGCGCGCATGACGTTGAACGTCAGGCCCCGAACGTCTTCCGGATGAAACTGTTGGGCGCCGAGGTGATTCCGGTCACCTCGGGCCGCGGCACGCTGAAGGACGCGATGAACGATGCCTTGCGCGATTGGGTGACCAATGTGCGCGACACTTTCTATTGCATCGGCACCGTTGCAGGGCCGCATCCTTATCCGGCCATGGTCCGCGATTTCCAGTCGATCATCGGCAAGGAAGTGCGCTGGCAGCTTGAAGAACAAGAAGGCAAGGGTCGCCTGCCCGATACGGTCGTGGCCGCCATTGGGGGCGGATCGAACGCCATGGGCTTGTTCTATCCCTTCCTGAACGATCCTTCGGTGAACATCATCGGCGTCGAGGCGGGTGGCAAGGGCGTGGATGACCGGATGCAGCATTGCGCGTCCTTGACCGGCGGTCGTCCGGGCGTATTGCACGGCAACCGCACCTACCTGCTGCAAGATCCCGACGGCCAGATTCTTGAAGGCTTCTCGATCTCGGCAGGCCTCGATTATCCCGGCATCGGGCCGGAACATTCGTGGCTGCATGATGTGGGTCGGGCGAAATATGTCTCGATCACCGACGCTGAAGCGTTGGAAGCGTTCCAGCTGTGCTGCCAGCTCGAAGGCATCATCCCCGCGCTGGAGCCGAGCCACGCTTTGGCCCATGTGATGAAGATCGCCCCCACCCTGCCGAAAGACCACATCATCGTGATGAACATGTGTGGCCGCGGCGACAAAGACATCTTCACCGTCGCCAAGCACCTTGGCGTCACGATGAAGGTCTGATCCCTCAACATCCTGATATCGGGCGTAAACCTTTGTTTACGCCCGTCAACCGTGCCGCGTCACACCACCGCAAACCTTTTGCGAATGGCGTCATCTTACCTACTCGGGCTTCCTGCAGGCCCCGGCGAATCATTTTGATCTCGCCGGGCGTTGAGGCAATCACGAGTAAGGAGAACTGACCGTGACGAGTGATCTATTGGTAAAACGCCTGATGTTGCAGGCGAGTGTTTCAGTTCTCGCAGGTCTGTTGTTGTCCTCGGCCGCCATGGCCGAGGACAACACGGGCGATGCGGGAGATCCGGACATCAGCATCGCAGTCGATGGGCCGGATGTTTCGATTGATCCTTTGGTAATGGGATTTAAAGGACCAGATGTGTCGATCAACCCGGTGGAAATCGGTGTTGAAGGCCCCGATGCATCGCTCGACCAGATGGAGATCGGCGGCATCCCCGCAGAGGTCACCATGGCAGCGGTCATGTCGCAGACGGACGAGGCCGCAGCGTCCCGCGATCACGACACCAGCCGCGGCGAAGGTCGCGCGACTGGCAGCGGTTACATCTGGACGCGCTCTGAATCCTTGCGATAATCATGCGGCTCTGGCCGAGATGTTCCCGGCCAGAGCATTGCCCTCCACGTTTTTAACAACCCGCCTTCCCCCATTTTGCCTTGCCCCGACTGGCACACACGTTGCCACCACGACCTCAGGGGCCGGAGTTTTTACATGTTTCGCCGATTTTCCGCGTTTGTGTTCTTGGTCTTTGCGACGACAGTGGCGCTGCAAAACGGGGCCCATGCACAGACCGAACAGCAACTGGCCCCTGCGGACGCGATCCTGACCACGCTTTTGTCGCGCGGCTATGTCATCGTTGAAAACGAACGCACCTGGCTGGGGCGCCAGCGCATTCTGGCCGAAAAAGATGGCAAACAGCGCGAAGTGGTTTTCGTTCCCGGCACCGGGGAAATTCTGCGTGATTACTCTGCGGCCGCGCCGCCGATTACCACACCTCTGGCAAAGGATGACGGCCGCAGCCGTGGGGCGGATATCGCCACCTCTGATACCAATACAGGCGGTGTCGCTGCCGCGCCAACTGTCGGCGCGGGTGGGGCACCGCATTTTGGCGGCGTCGGAATGGCAGCCCCCGCCCATATTGGGCTTCTGCCTTGAGGATCGTTGGCCAATCTCTGTCCAAGGCAGGTGCGCATTGACCCGACTTGCCGCAGTTGTCCTTTTGCTGGTGCTGCAGGCAGGCTGCGCCATGGTTTTCATGGGTGATCTCTTGCTGTCTGTGTTCGGCATCTACCCAGCCCCTCTCTCTTGGGGCATGCGTGAGTTGTTGGAGATCGGCGCGGGCGTTGGCCTGCTGCTGGGCCTTGTGCTTGGTACGCTTTTGGTTCTGCGCGCGGTGCGCGACCTCAAACGCGCCGAGGCACGGCTAGAGCGTGCATCGGCGGCCTTTGTCGATCTTTTGAACGCCCGATTTGGCCAATGGGGTCTGACCGGCGCCGAGCGGGAGGTGGCGCTGTTCGCGATCAAGGGCCTGTCCGTCCAAGAGATGGCACGGTTGCGCGAAACCTCAGAGGGCACGATCAAAGCCCAGACCGCCGCGATCTACCGCAAGGCGGGTGTCACCGGCCGACCGCAGCTTTTATCGCTGTTCATCGAGGATTTGATGGGCGCTGACCGCAGTAACCCTGCGGATTTCGAATCAGCCGCCTAGTGCCGGCTTCACCGGACCTGGCCCTGACAGCTGACTTTGGCACAGCACCATCGGCCAGATGGCCTACTTTGACCCAGACTAAGGTCCTAAACTGCGGTTTAGGCGCATGGTACCGGTGGGCTAAACCTGCCGTTTAAACCCCACGCCAATATCCCTTCTCGTTTTGATCGTGCCTGTTGAGGGGGTCGAGACCGTTCCGCACCAGCCGAACCGAAGTTTGCCTGCAAGGAACCGCCTCACACCCAGTACCGGCGTGAAAACGCCTCATTTGCCAGTACGCTGGCCCACACGGGAGACCAGACTATGAAACGCATATTTTTGATTGCAGCCCTTTTTGCCTTGCCGACCACGACGGCGCTGGCCGCCATCGACACCGACGGCCTGATCGCCGGCTATCAGTCTGAAGGCTACACCACGATCGAAGTGACCCGCGGCACCACCCAGACCAAGGTTGAGGCGATCCGCGGCACCGAAAAGCTCGAGGTTGTCTATGACAATGAAACCGGTGCGACGCTGAAAAGCGAGTTGGGTGCGCCGGAAGCCGATGACGACATTCTTCCCGGGGTTACGGTGCGCGATCGTGCCCGCGATTTCGTCGGAAATGATGATGAAGATGAAGACGGTGTTTCTGACGACGACGACGACGGCGATGATGACGGCAAAGGCCGGGGACGTGGGCGCGGCGGCGATGACGATGGCGACGATCATGACGAAGGTGATGATCACGGCGACGATGGCGCAGACCACGACAGCGGCGATGATCATGGCGGGGATGACGGCGGCGACCATGACGGCGGAGATGATAACGGCGGCGACGACGACTGATCACCAGCTTGGGCTTTTGATCCGCTCATGATATGTATCGGTCCGGTCTTGCCGGGCCGACCTTTCTTTAGGAAGATGCACGTCGGCCATGACACACACGCGCGCCTTGAACAGAAGATTTCTCCTGCTGACTGCTGTGGCTTTTGTGCTGGCAACGCCGGCACATGCCGATTTCGTTACGGCCGTGCAACGGAAACTGCAAAGTCAGGGGTTCACGGAAATATCGGTCAGCTATACCTTGCTTGGACGCAGCAGGATCATTGCGCATGGCAAGCGCGGCACGCGTGAGATCATCCTGAACCCAAAGACCGGCGAGGTGCTGCGTGATTTGTGGACATCGGCAAGTGGCGCAACAGGATTTTCGATTTTCGGATCGGACACCGAAGAAGATGAAAGCGAAGACGCCGGGGATGACGGCGATGACGATGGCGGCAAAGGTCGCGGTCGGGGCCGGAGTGGCGATGAAGGAGAAGGCGAGTCTGACGATTCGGGCAGCGATAGCGAATCGGACAGTGACGGTCATTCCGGTGGGGATGGAGATTCAGGTGGGGATGACAATGACTGACCCCGGTTCAAAAAGGGTGCCTGCCTGATGCGCCGACAAATTGCCTTGATCACAATTTTATTGCTGCAAGTCCTTTCCGCCGTCTTTTTCGTGGCCGACATTGCCTCGTCTTACGTCAGCCTGTGGTCTGCGCCCCTGTCTTGGGAAATGCGTGAATACCTTGAGATTTTCGCCGCCCTTGGCCTGACGCTGGGGGTTGGTTTTGGCATCTGGGTGCTGCGGCGCACCATGCGGGAACGCAATATGGCGCAGGAACGGCTACGCCGCGCGTCAGGGGCCTTCATGAACCTTCTCGAAGAACGCTTCGCCGAATGGGGGCTGACGCCGGCCGAAAAGGATGTGGCGCTTTTTGCCATCAAAGGGCTGGCAACGCCGGAAATCGCGGCCCTGCGGTCCACCTCGGAAGGTACGGTCAAGGCCCAGACCAACGCGATCTATCGCAAGGCGGGGGTCACCGGACGTTCGCAACTTCTATCGCTGTTCATCGAAGATCTGATGCGGGAAGACAGCGGCTTGCGACTTGGCGCACCCGATCAATCAGCTGCGTAAAGCCGCAGAACGGCCAGAGGAACAACCTCCAGCGTTGCCTGATGTGTCGCGGCCAGATGCACCTGCGGCGCGGCACTTTCTTCATGCGCCTGCAAGAAGCGGGCCGCACACAGGCACCACCGATCCCCGGGCTTCAACCCGGGGAACCCAAATTCTGGGCGCGGCGTGGACAGGTCATTGCCAAGATATTTCGACAAGGCCAGAAATTCGGCCGTCATGACGGCGCAGACCGTGTGCTGGCCGCGATCTTCTGGCCCGGTATCGCAGCAGCCATTGCGATAAAATCCGGTCACCGGGGCCGTGGAACAAGGTTCAAGTTCACCGCCCAGAACATTTACCGATGGCGCGCGCATTTCTTTCCCCTTGAGCCGGAATTTCGAGGCTGGTCCTGATCTCATACGCATCCTAAGCTGACGGCTGTGATCGGCAAGTGAAAGGGTAAGCGGTTGGACGGTATTCTGGTCTTGGCGATTCTGGCGGTCATGGCGATCCCGGTCGCGATCTTGGTGCTGTTTGTTCAAATGGCTGGGCTGCGCGCCCGGATCCGCACCTTGGAATCCAAGCTGGCCAACCGCCCCGATCCCGTAGCCCCGCCGGTGGCGACCATGGCCGAGGCCGTTTCGGCGCCACCCTCGCTGCCAATCCCCACGGACGCCGTGGCGCCCCGCGTGCCATCCGAACCCCAGACCGTGACGCCGCCGCCCCTGCCGCCCAGCGCCGCGCAGGACCGACCGCTGGTGATGCGCCCGGATCGGTTTGCCGCCCTTGCCCGCTGGCTGCGCGACAACTGGGTTTACGCGATTTCTGCCGCGTCCTTGGGGCTGGCCGGGATATTCTTTGTCCAATACGGCATGGAGCGCGGGCTTTTGCCCCCCGGCCTGCGGGTGCTGGCAGCACTTGCCTTTGGGGCGGCGCTGGTGGCCGCGGGCGAAACCTTGCGCCGCCGTCATGGCGATGAGGGCGGTGCCGCCACGGCCACGCTGCCTTCGGTGTTTTCCGGTGCGGGGATTGTCACGCTGTTTGCAGCCATTCTTGCCGCGCGCCAACTGTACGGGCTGATCGGGCCGCAAATGGCCTTTGCCGGGCATTTGGCAACTGCGGTTCTGGCCTTGGTGATCGGCTGGTTTTCTGGCCCGCTCCTTGTGGCGGTCAGCCTGGCCGGGGCCTTTGCCGCCCCATTTATCGCGGGGGGGGCGTCGCAGAACATCGACTGGCTTTACGGCTATTTTGCGCTGATCGCGGCGCTTGGGCTTGGGGTGGATGCGGTGCGCCGGTGGGCCTGGGTGTCAGTTCTGGCGCTGGTCTTGGGATATGGCGGGGGTCTGTTGACGCAATTGGGCGGCGGCGGCGATGCGGGCTGGATCTTGCAATTGCTGGCCATGGTGATGTTGACCGCCACCCTGCCAGAGTTGCGCCTGATCCCGACGCAGGCCGGGCCTGCCACCCTTCCCGCGCTTTTGATGAAAGGCAAAGCCGGTTGGCCGGTCTTTCCGGTGCGTCTGGTGCTGGGGGCAACCGTGACTTCCAGTCTGGGCCTTTGCGTCGCGACCACAAGCAACACCGACATGGCCCTTCTGGCACTCGCCGGATTGACCGTTCTGGCCTTGGCCTTCCTTTTCTGGGCCGAAAAGGCCGAGGGATTGGCCGATATGGCCCTTTTGCCCGCTGTGGCGTTTCTGGCGGTCCTTGCGATCCTTGGCGAAACGCGCGCAGCAATTTGGGCCGAACATGCGACCAAGGCCATTGCCTTGCGCGGCCCCGAAACCGCGCCGTCACGGATTGCCTCGACACTGCTTGTCATGGCGACGCTCATCAGCCTTGGTGCGGCCTATCGTGCGCTCCGTTCCGGCCGTTGGGGTCTGCCCTTTGCCTTGGGCGGGGCGCTGATCGCCCCCCTTGCCGCCGTGGTGCTGGAGATCTGGTGGCAACCGGCACTGGTACTTGGCGCCTATGCTTGGGCACTGCATATCATCGCGCTGGCCGCGCTGATGACAGGATTTGCGCTGCAACTGGGCAAGGCCGACGCCCCCGCGATGCGCCGCGCCGCCCATGCCACGTTGTCGGCCTTGGCGCTGATCGCACTTGCCCTGTTTGTGCTGACCACGAAAACGGCGCTGACGCTGGCCCTTGCGGTGCTGCTAACGGCTTCTGCCGCCCTTGACCGCCGGTTCCGCCTGCCGGAAATGAGCCTGTTTCTACAGGCTGGCACGGCCGTTCTGGGGTATCGGCTGTTGGCCGATCCGGGGCTGTCCTGGGCCTTGCAGGCCCCCCTGGCGCAGCTCTTGCTGGCGTTTGGCAGCACCATTGCCGCGATGCTGGCGGCCCTTTGGCTGTTGCAGCCGCTGGAGCGCCCCGTCGCCCGGGCCGTCGCCGAAAGCGCGGCTGCCGGGTTGACGGCCATCTTGGCCAATGTGCTGATTGCCCGCGCGCTGGAGCCACCGCTCCCCCTCACGGATACCGCGACCTATGTGCCGCAAACCCCGCCGATGGAAACCCATTGGGGTCTGACGCTGAACGCGCTGCCTTGGGCGATCTTTGCACTGATGCAACTGTGGCGCGCGCGGCAGGCCAGCCCCTTGCAAACCCTGCGCCGGGCGTTGGCGGGCCTTGGCGGCGTGATTGCGGCTGCGGGACTGGCCAGTGCAGCAACACTTGGAAACCCGCTTTTCGGCTGGACTGCGGATGATCTGGGTGCGCGGGTCAAAGGCCCGCTGGTGCTGGACACGCTGGCTTTGGCCTATGCCGTACCGGGGCTTTTGCTTTTGGTGGTGGCGTGGACTTGGGCGGATCTCGATCGGCGCCTGCGACTGGGCTTGGTCTGCGCGGGCGCGGCGCTGACCGCACTTTATACCGGCCTTGAAATCCGCCGCGTCTGGCAGGGCGATTTCCTCGGCGGCCCCAGCGTGACGCAAGCAGAGCTTTATACCTATACGCTGGCGCTGATGCTGCTTGGGGCGGGGCTTCTTTATCAGGCAATTGCCCGGCGATCTGACATGCTGCGCCGTCTGGCGATGGCGGTCATCGGGCTGGTGGTGGCCAAGGTCTTCCTGCTCGACGCCTCGGGCCTGACGGGGCTGACGCGGGTGGTCAGCTTTGCCGGGCTTGGCCTGTCGTTGGCGGGGCTGGCATGGCTGAACCGCTGGGCGGAACGGAGGTCATGACCCCGGGCGGCTTGACTTTCGTCGCAATTGCCCCCATCTGACCCTCACGCCCATCCATCCGGTCCCGCGTGAGGACAAGGGGATGCCGGGCGAGGTTCCCCCTTCACGCAAGGTAACCCTTCCCACACGGCCAAACCGCAAGATGCGGTGGGGCGAGTGTCGGTTGCCTATTATGAAGAACGGACCGTTCAAATGACGACTTTTGCCGATCTCGGCCTTTCGCCTTCCATCCTGAAGGCACTGGAAAAAACCAAACTGCAGACACCCACGCCGATTCAGGCGCAGGCCATTCCCCACATCATGAAGGGTGCCGACCTGATGGGTCTGGCCCAAACCGGCACCGGCAAGACGGCCGCCTTTGGCTTGCCCTTGCTGCACCGCATCCTTGACCTTGGCCACCCGCCGGGGCCGAAACATGTCCGCGCCCTGATCCTTGCGCCGACGCGCGAACTGATCATCCAGATCAAGGACAATCTGGAAGTCTTCACCAAAGGAACGGCCGTGAAGGTCACCATGGTGGTGGGCGGCGCCTCTGTTCTGAAACAGGCGCAAGCCCTGTCGCGCGGCAGCGATGTGCTGGTCGCCACCCCCGGCCGTCTGATCGACCACTTGGAACAGGGCAACGTCAGCCTTGAAAAATGCGGCTATCTGGTGCTGGACGAGGCCGACCACATGCTCGACATGGGGTTCATCCATTCCCTGCGCAAGATTGCCAAGCACATTCCGCAACGCCGCCAGACGCTGCTGTTCTCGGCCACCATGCCGAAAGACATCGAGGAAATCGCCGACACCTACCTGCGCAATCCGGTGCGTGTGCAGGTTTCCACCCCCGGCAAACCGGCTGAAAAAATCACCCAAGGCGTGCATTACATTCCGATGGGCGACAAGGCCAAGCTGTTGGAAGAATACCTGAAAAAGCACCCGACCGAACAGGCGCTGGTCTTTGGCCGCACCAAGCATGGGTCGGAAAAGCTGATGAAGCTGTTGGTATCTTGGGGCTTCAAGGCAGGCTCCATCCACGGCAACAAAAGCCAAAACCAGCGCGAGCGCACCTTGGCCGAATTCAAGTCGGGCGATCTGGATATTCTGGTGGCAACGGATGTGGCCGCACGTGGCATCGACATTCCGACGGTCCGCCACGTCTACAACTTTGACATGCCGAACGTGCCGGAAAACTACGTCCACCGCATCGGCCGCACCGCGCGCGCCGGGGCCGATGGTACCGCAGTTGCCTTCTGCTCGCCCGCCGAGATGGACGAACTCAAAGCCGTTGAAAAGCTGCTGAAAAAGCCGATCCCGGTTCTGGGTGGGGCACCTTGGGCCGCCGACATCGTTGCAGCCACGCCAAAGCCCGGCCAAAACCGCGGCCAGCGCCCCGGTGCGCGCACCGGCGGACAGAAAAAGGGCAGCCAACCGCCTGCCTCGAAATCCGCAGGCCCGCGCCCGGCCGCCAAGCCTGGCGCCCGCCCGCAAGGCAGCCGTCCGCAGGCCAGCAAACCCCTCGGCGGCAGCCAAGCGCCCCGCCGCGACGGCGCACGGCCAAAGCCGCGTCAGGCCTAAGAAACAACGGAAAAGGGCGGGGAAATCCCGCCCTATTTCGCCTCTTCTTCCAGATTCAGCTTCATATCCAGAAGCACCTGCTGCAAGGCCAGCGTTTCGCGCAAAAGCCGTTTGGCCTCGTTGATGGAAATCTTGCCATCCCCAATTGCCGAATTGTATTCGCTCATCAGCACGGCAAAACGCTGCGCCAAAGCCACCACATCCTGATTGACCCCCGATGACTGGGCGTTGCGCTTTTCTGCATCATACGACAGCGTGATGCCGCGCAAATCCGACAGCGCTGCCGTCACATGCGGAAACCGCGACGCGCCTTCCAAGGCCGCGACCACGTCAATCGGCATGAAACGGTCGCCATGTTCGTCATTGTCGGAATAATAGCGACCAAGCGTCGCCTTTGATTTGCCGGTGATCTCGCAAGCCGCCTCGATCCCCACATCCTTGACCAGCGCTTCGCTGTGCTTCTTCAAATAGGTAGCAACACTCATGATCAATTACCTTTGCGCCGGGCACCACAGCGTGCCGGGGAATTCAAATAGCCTTTTCCCATTAATGTGATGGAAACCATCTGTCACGGATAAAGGTGTTCCGGGTCGTCCGGAACAGTAGTGAGTGACCAGCGTCCCCAGCGCTGGTTTGGGTGGGGGTCTGCCGTGCTTCGCCTCCGTTAGGGGTGGCCTTGGTTCACGATTACCACGGTCGCGCGGCGGACCCGTCAGCGTTAGCAAGTTTTCACACCGGAACATTATGTCCGGCTGTTACATCGTGTGCTGATGGTCCGTTGCGTCCCCCTACCCGTGTTTCCCGTAGAAACTTTTGAACCCAACAGGGCCCTTTTCGGCGGTGTCGCCTCTCTTGCAGGCAACTCTTGCCTTGGGCTACATCGGGCCATGGCAAAGCTATACTTCAATTACTCCACGATGAACGCGGGCAAGTCGACGCTGCTGCTGCAGGCCTCGCACAACTACCGCGAAGGCGGGATGGAGACCTACCTCATCACAGCCCAATTCGACGATCGCGCTGGCCAAGGCAAGATCGCCAGCCGCATCGGCATTGGTGAGGTGGCCGATACCTTTGGGCCGAACGAAGATCTGTTTGAAAAGCTGAAAACCCGCTTTGCCAAAAGCAAGGTTGCCTGCGTTTTCATCGACGAGGCGCAGTTTTTATCCCAAGACCAAGTCTGGCAACTGGCCCGCGCAGTGGATGATCTGGGCGTGCCGGTGATGGCCTATGGCCTGAGGGTCGATTTTCAGGGCAACCTGTTTCCCGGCTCCGCCGCGCTGTTGGCTTGGGCCGATGAAATGCGTGAGGTCCGCACCATCTGCCATTGCGGCAAGAAGGCGACCATGGTGGTGCGCAAAGGTCCAGACGGCAGCCCGATGCGCGACGGCGATCAGGTGGTGATCGGCGGCAATGAGACGTATCAAAGCCTGTGCCGCCGCCATTGGCGGCAAGCGGTCGGCGATTAAGCCGCCTCTTGCGCCCGCGCCCGCAGCGCGATCATCGAGCCTGCCGCAACGATCAGACCCATGCCCAGAACCGCCAGCGGCTCTAGACCGGTGCCCCAAATCATCCAGGTCCAAAAGGCCGAAGCGGGCAGAATGATATATTCCAGCACGCTGGCCCTGCTCGCATCGGTGATCTGATAGGCACGGATCATGAAACCGACGCCGATCAGGCTGCCCGCCGCCTGCACAAAGGTCCAGAAATAGAACTCGGTCGAAGGCCAGACCGGACCACGCTGCAAGAACCCGTCAGTGCCGACAGGCACCTCAAGCGGAAAGAAGGTCAGCGCCAGCATTCCGACCGCGCCAATGATCCCCAGTGCGCCGAAAAAGCCTGCCAGCAGGGTTTGCGCGCTTTCGCCCTCGCACCATTCGCGGGTGGCAATGTTGCCCATCGCATAAAGCGCGCCCGCCACGATTGGCAGCACGGCGGCCAACGAGGCCCCACCCATCGCCTCGGGCCCCAACACCAGCAGCACGCCCACAAAGCCAAGGGCCACCGCAATGATCCGCACCGGACCGATTTTGTGGCCATAGGCAAAGCGCGAAATCAGCAAAACCCAGATCGGCGCGGTGAACAGCCCCGCCGCCACCAGCGCCACATCAAGGAAAGCCAGCGCGCCAAAATAGATGACCATGGCAGACCCATGGATGGCCGATCGCGCCACCACGGCACGCCAGTTGCGCGGACGTATACGCCAGCCAAAGACCGCCGCGCCCAAGCCCAGAAGCACCGCCGTCATACAAGACCGGGTGAAGTGGAATTGCCAAAGTCCGGCCTCATCAGCGATCACCCGCACATAGTTGTCGGTAAAGCCGATGATAAAGGCATAGATCGAAATCAGCCCGGCGGCCAACAAGGTCCGGTCTTTGGTCGCGTTCACTGTGTATTCCTTCGTATTTCCTGCTTTCCCTTTGCCTGCATCCTTCGCAAACTGCCCGTCGGAAAACGACATTCTGCGTCAGGGAGAAAACACATGGGCTGGCTGGCAGACGAAAGCGGACTGGAAAAGACGGCAGCCAACTTTGCGGCCCTGACGCCACTGTCGCATCTGAAACGTGCCGCAGATATCTTTGCCCATCGCACCGCCGTGGTGTGGAAGTCGACCCGGCTCAGCTATGCCGACTATGCCGCCCGCGTCAGCCAACTGGCATCGGCCCTTGCGCTGCGGGGTATTCAGCCCGGCGATGTGGTGGCCACGCTTTTGCCCAACATCCCCGCCCAAGCCGAGGCGCATTTCGGCGTGCCGGCCTGCGGGGCAGTCCTGAACACCATCAACACCCGGTTGGACGCCGACACCGTGGCCTATATCTTTGGCCATGCCGGGGCAAAGATTCTGCTCTGCGACACCGCCTTTCTGCCTCTGGCCCAAGAGGCGATTCGCCGGATGGACGGTGCAGCGCCCGAGATCATCGAAGTGGTGGACCACGGGTTCACCGCCTCGGGTGCCTATCTGACCTATGAAGCGTTGCTTGCCAAAGGCGATCCCGCCGCTGCTTGGACAATGCCCGAAGATGAATGGGAATCCATCGCCATCAACTACACCTCTGGCACGACAGGGCAGCCAAAGGGCGTGGTCTATCACCACCGCGGGGCCTATCTTGCGACCACGGCCAATGCCCTTGGGTGGCGGATGCAACTGTTCCCGGTTTATCTGACCATCGTGCCGCTGTTTCACTGCAATGGCTGGTGCCATACGTGGATGGTGCCGATGATGGGCGGTACGCTGGTCTGCTGCCGCGACGTGACCGCCAAGGCGATCTATGACGCGATTGCCGATGAGGGCGTCACCCATTTCGGGGGCGCGCCGATTGTTCTGAACACCGTCATCAACTGCAAGACCGAGGACCGCCGGGCGTTTTCGCATCAGGTTCAGGTCTTTACCGCAGGCGCCCCCCCGGCGGCGGCGACACTCGCCGCGTTTGAACCCTTGGGTTTCAATGTGACGCAGGTTTACGGGCTGACCGAAACCTATGGCCCGGCAACCGAATGTCTATGGCAGACGGAATGGGATGCGGCGCAGGGCGACGACCGTTCCGCGCTCAAGGCGCGAACCGGGGTGGCGATGGCCATGCTGGAAGGTGCGGAGGTGCATGACGACCACGGGCAGCCCGTAGCCCGTGACGCCGCCCACTTGGGAGAAATTGCCATGCGCGGTAATATGGTGATGAAAGGCTATTACAAGAACCCGGAAGCCACCCGCGAGGCGTTCAAGGGCGGCTGGTTCCGGTCAGGCGATATCGCGTTTCAACATCCCGACGGCTATTTGAAAATCACCGACAGGGCGAAAGACATCATCATTTCGGGCGGCGAAAATGTCTCGTCGGTCGAGGTGGAAGGCGCCTTGATGCATCACCCGGCGGTCAGTCTCTGTGCCGTCGTCGCCAAACCTGACGACAAATGGGGCGAAGTGCCTTGCGCCTTTGTCGAATTGAAACCCGGTGCCTCTGCGACCGAGGCGGAGCTTATCGCCCATTGCCGCAGCCGCTTGGCGGGCTTCAAATCGCCGAAACATGTGGTCTTTACAGAATTGCCCAAGACCTCGACCGGAAAGATCCAGAAGTTCGAGTTGCGCGCGGTGGCGAAACTGCTGTCCTGATCTTAGTAGATATAGCGGATCTGTTCGGTCCAATACCGCTCCATCCGTTTGAGCGAGGTATTCATCTGGTCCATGCCGGCCGCATCAACCAAGCTGCGTTTGGCCAGTCCCTCGGCATGACGGGTGAACAGATCCGTCAGCATGCCGCGTACCCGGCGGCCTTTTTCGGTCAGGCGTACCCGCACCGAGCGGCGGTCGATCTCGGACCGCTGGTGGTGCATGTAGCCCAGTTCCACCAGCTTTTTCAGGTTATAAGACACGTTCGAGCCCTGATAATAGCCGCGCGATTTCAACTCGCCCGCCGTCACCTCATTCTCACCGATGTTGAACAGCAACAGCGCCTGAACCGAGTTGATTTCCAAAATGGCGAGCCGTTCAAATTCATCCTTGATGACATCAAGGAGGAGCCGGTGCAGTCGTTCCAACAGCGCCAAATTGTCGAGATAACCGGCCATCATGGTCTTTTGTGAACCATCCAGAACCGGGGAATGCATTGTCATGGTCAGTCTCCTGAGCAGAAAGGAATTCAGGGCGAGACTGCGCACAAAACAAAAACATACCGTAAACGTTGTCGGCAATTTTCAGGTGTTTTGACGAATTGCTGCGGCCAAGAGGCCTAAAACCACTGACCGGGCTCCATCAGGCCCAAATCCATCAACTGCTGCGAATGCCATTCGAATCGCACCGAATTGTGCCAGCGGAAATCTTGGATATCGAACATCGACCCCGCATTGCTGCGCAGGGCCTTGGCGGTGCGGAAGCTCATAACCGTGGTCGTGATGTTATTGTGCCAAGGGCAGGCGTAAGTGTTCATTTCCTCGTCATTCAGGGTGAAATCGGGGCGCAATTGCAGCCCCGGTTTGGCCTTGAACAACGCGATGCGGTCGATCTTGCGGCGCGGCGCGGGGATGTGTTCTTCAAACCGCCAGCGCAGGCCGCCAAAGAAATCCAGCTGCCGTTCCTTGGGATAGTTGTGGTTGGCCAAATCAGGCCGCCCCAGCGCGTAATAACCTGATCGGTCCATATGCGCGTGTTCCAGCGCCACTGCGTTCGGGAACCGCCCCAGATCATCGGCATAAAGATCGATGACATAGGACAGCATCGCGTCGCGGCGTTCTTCGGTGTGAAAGGTCACCAACTCGCGCACATTGCGGGCTTCGCAGAACGGGTGAAACAGATATTCGGCATTGTAGCAGTAATAGAGCCAGATGCCGGGCGCGGCCTCAATCAGCCGGTTGATCGCGGTGACCAGCGCGCCATCTTCATGCACATCATAGGTGATCCATTGCACCTTGGCCGCCAACGGTTCCGGCACGGTAACCCCTGCGGGCGCCAGCAGGATGACCTGAGGAAATCCCGCCGCCAGATGGTGGCGCAGCGTGGTGTCCACCTCGACCGGGTCTTCGGCAAAGACAACCGCCACCGGCCCTTTCGCCAGAAAGTCTTTGCCTTCGGTCAGAAATTGGTCAAGCGAAGCAAAACGCATGGCGGCCTTCAAATGGATTGTTTTGCAAATTCAAACAATGTCGCGGGCAATGCAAGCTGGCAGTCGTTGCAATTCGACAGTTTGTCGCGAACAGTCAACCGTGGCCGCAGCCTCGGGCTAGGCTTTGCCAAACAGCCGGAGATTGCCATGCCCCGTCTCGACACCCCTGCCCACAACCACGGTGGCGGCTGCCTGTGTGGCGCGGTGCGCTACCATGTCACGGGCCCGCTGCGCGAGGTGGTCTATTGCCATTGCAGCCAGTGCCGTCGCCAGTCCGGCCTTTACTTTGCCGCCACAGCGGCCGCCAAAACCGATCTGCATCTGGACCAGTCCGACAGCCTGCGCTGGTATGCGGCGTCAGATTATGCCCTGCGCGGATTTTGTGGCACCTGCGGCTCGGTTCTGTTCTGGAAGGCGCATGACGGCGCGCACATTGCCATTCTGGCCGGCAGCCTTGACGACCCGTCTACCCTGACTGCGGGTTTCCACATCTGCACCGAAGGGCGGCCGACATTCTACGCCTTGTGTGACGGGCTGCCGCAATATCCGCATGACGCCCCCGGTCTTGCCATCGCCTAAGTTGGCAATCGCATAAGCCCGCGTTGCGAAGGGCCGCGCTTTGGCTTATGGGCGAGGCCTGCGAAACAGGTGCGCCATGGCTGATCCGAAGAAGCTTTTCATCAAGACCTACGGCTGTCAGATGAACGTCTATGACAGCGAGCGCATGGCCGAGGCGATGGGCGCCGAAGGCTATGTGCTGACAGAAACCGCCGATGACGCGGATATGGTCCTGCTTAACACCTGCCACATCCGCGAAAAGGCCAGCGAAAAGCTGTTTTCTGACCTTGGCAGGTTAAAGCCGTTGAAGCAGGCCAAGCCCGATTTGAAGATCGGCGTCGCAGGCTGCGTGGCGCAAGCCGAGGGCGACGAAATTCTGCGGCGGATGCCCTTGGTGGACATCGTGGTCGGCCCTCAGGCCTATCACCGCTTGCCGGAAATGGCGCGGGCCAATGGGCAACAGGTCGATACGGATTTCCCCACGGAAATGAAGTTTGACCGTCTGCCGGAGCGCAAATCCCATCGCGGCCCGACCGCGTTTTTGACCGTGCAGGAAGGTTGCGACAAGTTCTGCGCGTTTTGCGTGGTGCCTTACACCCGCGGATCCGAAGTCAGCCGCCCCGTAGACCGCATCCTGTCCGAGGCCCGTGGGCTGGTGGAACGTGGGGTCAAGGAAATCACCCTGCTGGGCCAGAATGTGAATGCCTATCACGGGGCGGATGCGTCCGGGGACTACAGCTTGGGTCGGCTGCTGCGCGAACTGGCCCGCATCGACGGGCTGGAGCGGCTGCGCTACACCACCAGCCACCCCAATGACATGGACGATGACCTGATCGCCGCCCATGGCGATCTGCCGCAACTGATGCCCTATCTGCATTTGCCGGTGCAATCCGGGTCAGATCGTATCCTCAAGGCCATGAACCGCAAGCATACGGCGGACCAATATCTGCGCCTGATCGAGCGGATCCGTGCCGCCCGGCCCGATATCCTTCTGTCCTCGGATTTCATCGTCGGCTTCCCCGGCGAAACCGATGCCGACCATCAGGCCACGCTGGATCTGGTGCGCGCGGTGGGCTTTGGCGCCGCCTTTACCTTCAAATATTCGGCCCGCCCCGGCACGCCGGCGGCGGAAAAGCCGGAAATCGCGGCCGAAATCGCCGATCCCCGGCTCTACGAGCTGCAAGCGCTTATCACCCAGCAGCAACGCGCAGCCCAAGATGCCATGGTCGGCCGCGAAGTCGGCGTGCTTTATGAAAAGGCGGGGCGGCAGCCGGGCCAGATGGTCGGCAAGTCTGATCACCTGCATGCGGTGCATGTCGATGACCCGACGGGTCAGGTGGGCGAACTGGTCCGGGTGCGAATCTCTGCCTCGGCGACCAATTCCTTGGCGGGTCAGCGGATCGGCTGACCAAGGCGCGCAGCGCTTCTGTTTCCGCCACGGCAACGAACTTTTGCCGGGGCTGTGACATGCGTCTGAAAATCCAGAAAATCCTGCGGCAAAGTCAACCAATTAAGGAAAATCCCCTTTACTTCGCGAAAGTGCGCGGGCAAGTCTCGAAAGATAGTTTGTAACGGCCCCTGCCAGGGTCGGTCTTAAAAAAGGGGGGCTGCCGCATTGGAACGCTTGTCCAAAGCAGTGCTGGGTATGGTTGCGGGGGCGGCATTGGCCGTTTCCGGGTTTGGGGAGGCTGCCTTTGCCCACCCCTCCAAAACGCCGCATGAAGCACATCAGAACATTCCGGGGCCGCAGGTCACCGGGCAAATTCAGTGGGGCGTCTGGATTGATGACGACGGCTGCATGCACTGGTGGGCCGACGGCGGCCTTGAAGGCTATATGCTGGACCGCGTGAACCCCAAGACCGGCAAGCCCGTCTGTCTGAAACGCAACACCTGTCTGGTGGAAAACACCGACCAGCTGTTCGCCACCGACAGCCACAAGTTGACCGCCACCGGCCTGCGCCGGTTGGAAGACTTCTTCCGCAGTGCCGGGGCCTTTGGCTATGCCGTCTACGGCCATACCGACAGCCGCGCGTCGGATGAATACAACATGCGCCTGTCGCAGCGCCGCGCCAAGGCCGTGGCCGATGTCGCCCGTGCCATGGGCGCCATGGTTGACCGCGAAATCGGCTATGGAGAGCGTAACCCGATCGCCTCGAATGCAACGGCCGCTGGCATGCAGCAAAACCGTCGTGTCGAAGTTATCTGCTACCGGTGGTGATAAAGATGATGAACCCTGTGAAAATCGCCCTCGGCCTTGTTCTGGCCAGCTCTGTCTCGGGCTGCATCGAAGGCGTCACCGCCTATAACGGGCAGCCTGACGCAGTGATCGCCACCGCCTTTGACAAGGGGCGCGACAAAGGCGTTCTGGAAGAAGGCCATGCCGCCATCGCCTATGACCCCGATGGGTGTCAGGGCTGGATCATTGACGATGGCGTGGAAGGGTATTCCGGCCGGCGCTTTGACCCGGTTTCGGGCCTTCCGGTGTGCAACAACCATTACCCGCCGGGCACGGTGCTGAAGGACTATCAGTCGCAATCGCCGGGCCTGAAAGATTATGTGCCGGGTTGGGTCCAGCCCTGACACCACGTCGTCGATTTTGACGGTTGGATTGTTGTTCCACAGGGGCCATGGCGCAAGTCATGACCCCTTGTCTTTTTGGGGTTTCCGACCAAGAACCTGCTAGATATAGCGGCCTTGTCATGAATATTTGGCACCAATGGGTCAAATTCACAGCATGACGTCGGATTTCTCTTGCTCCGAATGTCAAACAGGACGACCATTTGTATGTGTCCCTCTGCCAATAAGGAGACCCCATTGGGCATCAGCGCGCTGACCCCCCCGTCCCGCCCCGAGGATGTTGTCGAAACCATTCTCGAATTTCCCGACAACCGTCTGCTGATCGGCCTCTGCGGCGAGTTTGACCGCAATCTGGCGCAGATCGAACATCAGATGGGCGTGCATGTGCTTCGGCGCGGCAATCGGCTTTCGGTCATCGGCGACAGTCAGGCGCGCGAACAGGTTGCCGCCGTGCTGCGCGGGCTTTACGCCCGACTAGAGGCAGGACGCTCGGTGAACGCTGGTGACATTGATGGCGCGATCCGGATGGGGCAGCCCATGCCCGACACGGCCCGTACCACCAGCTTGGGGGCCGATGGCCAACAGATCGAGATGTTCTCGGCCAATGGCATGGAGTTGCGCACCCGCAAAAAAGCGGTGGAGCCGCGGACCGAGGCGCAAAAAGACTATGTGAAGAACCTGTTCCAGAATGAATTGGGCTTCGGCATCGGTCCGGCAGGCACCGGCAAGACCTATCTGGCCGTTGCGGTCGGGGTGACGATGCTGATCTCTGGGGCGGTGGACAAGATCATCCTGTCCCGCCCGGCCGTCGAGGCGGGGGAGCGGCTTGGCTTTCTGCCCGGCGACATGAAGGAAAAAGTCGATCCCTATATGCAGCCGCTTTATGACGCGCTGAACGACTTTTTGCCCTCAAAGCAGGTGCAAAAACTGATGGAGGAAAAGCGCATCGAAATCGCGCCGCTGGCCTTCATGCGTGGGCGTACCCTGTCAAACGCCTTTGTGGTCTTGGACGAGGCGCAGAACGCCACCACCATGCAGATGAAAATGTTCCTGACCCGTCTGGGCGAAGGCAGCCGCATGGTCATCACCGGCGACCGCACGCAGGTTGACCTGCCGCGCGGCGTCGCCTCCGGTCTGGCCGATGCAGAACGCATCCTGAAAGGGGTGAAGGGCGTGTCGTTCAACTACTTCACCTCGAAGGATGTGGTGCGCCACCCGCTGGTTGCCCGTGTGATCGAGGCCTATGAAAAGGACGAAGCGCAATCTGGTTGAACTTGGGCGGCGCGGCAGGCCCGACGGCTTGCCGCGCCGCACATTCATCGCTAGTCAGCGCAACCATGGAACCGTTGGTTGATATTGTCATCGAAGATGACCGCTGGGAGGCCTTTGGCCTTGAACCCTTGGCCGATCGCGCCATCCGGGCCGCCATGGCCGAGTTGGACCTTGCGCCCGAGGGCTTCACGCTGTGCCTGATGGGCTGCGATGACAATCGCATCCTAGAGCTGAACGGTGATTTTCGCGGCAAGGCGAAGCCGACCAATGTCCTGAGCTGGCCATCGGAGGAACGCGGGGCAGAGGTCGAAGGCGAACGGCCGGACGCGCCCGAAGCAGGAGAAGAGGACGATCCCGAATCGCTTGGCGACATTGCGATGTCCTATGACACCTGCGCGGCCGAGGCCGCTCAGGCAGAAAAGCCCATGGCCGACCACGTCACCCATCTGGTGGTGCATGGTTTTCTGCATCTCTTAGGCTATGACCACATCCGCGACGGCGATGCCACGCTGATGGAAGCGACCGAAGTGCGCATACTTGCGCGTCTGGGTCTTTCTGACCCATATTGAACAGGTCCGACAGCTTGGTCGGCGATTTGGGACAAAGGACCGATGGGCAGTAGCAACGACGACTCTCCGGCGGCGCAAGGCGCGCGGCAGGATGGTGAAGACGACGGAACCGATCAGGGACCACGGACTTTTCTTGGGCGGATCTTCAGCGCCTTTTCTCCCTCTGACAGCCAATCCGGCGGCGATGCGGATGCGCGCCCCAGCAGCGCAACGTCCCCCGGCACCACCCAGCTTGGCCTTGCCAATCTGCGCAAGCTGCGGGTCGATGATGTGGCCATCCCCAAGGTCGAAATTGCGGCCGTGCCTTTGGACATCGGCAAGGATGATCTGGTTGAGGCGTTTCGCCAGCACGGCTTTTCCCGGCTGCCGGTTTATAAAGGCACGCTGGACCATCCGCAGGGCTTGGTCTTGCTCAAGGATCTGGCCTTGCAGCACGGTTTTGGGGCCACCGGCCGTTTCAGCCTGAAACGCCTGCTGCGTCCGCTGCTTTACGCGCCCCCGTCGATGCCCGCCGCGACGTTGCTGCAAAAAATGCAGCGCGATCGGGTGCATATGGCTTTGGTGATTGACGAATATGGCGGCGTGGATGGCCTTGTGACCATCGAAGACCTGATCGAAACCGTGATCGGTGAGATTGACGACGAACATGACGAAGTCGAAGGCGCGCTGTGGAAAGAGGAAAAGCCCGGTGTGTTCCTGGCCCAATCCGTCGCCCCCTTGGAGGAATTCGAAGCGGCCATCGGCATGACTCTGCGCGCCGACGAAGATGACGCCGAGATTGATACCCTTGGCGGTCTTGTCTTTGTCCGTACTGGCCGGGTTCCCGCCCGCGGCGAAATCGTGCCCCATGAAAGCGGGGTTGAGTTCGAAGTGGTCGATGCCGATCCCCGCCGCATCAAACGTCTGCGCGTTCGTCTGCCCGGCGCAGGCAGCGCCAAACCGGCCGAGGCCCCCAAGGCGTGAGGCGCATCTGGCACAGCCGCCCCGCCCCGCGTCTGGCGGCGCTGACCTTTGCGGCCGGGGCCGTGGCCGCGCTTGGCCATGCGCCGCTTTACCTTTGGCCCGTGACGCTGGCCGGGTTGGCCGTGCTGACGCGTTTGGTGGCGCGGGTTGAAAACGGGGCGGGCTGGATCGGGCTGATCGGCGGGATGGGGTATGGGGCCGTCGCGCTGTCGTGGATCGTCGAACCCTTCCTGATTGAGCCGGAAACCTATGGCTGTATGGCCCCTTTCGCCTTGTTTTTCATGGCCTTGGGGCTGGGCCTTTTCTGGGCAAGTGCGGCTTGGGCGGCCCGCGTCCTGCCGTTTCGCGCGCCCGCCTTCGGCTTTGCGCTGACCCTGACGGCCGTAGAATATCTGCGCGGTCATATCCTGACAGGATTTCCTTGGGCGATGCCCGGCCATGTCTGGATTTCCACCCCTGTTGCCCAACTGGGCGCTTGGGTCGGGCCAACGGGCCTGACGTTGGGCCTGTTGCTGATCGCCGCGGGGCTGTCTGCCTTGCGCTGGCGGATGGTGTTGAGCGCGGGCGTTACACTGGCCGCCGGTTGGGCCTGCGGGCTTTGGACCCTTTCGCAGCCAATGCCCGCCGACCGACCCGCCATCTTGCGACTTGTGCAGCCCAATGCCGAACAGGCGTTGAAATGGGACCCCGATCAGGCACGCAGTTTCCTTGATCGGTTGTTGATCGCCACTGCAGCAGAACCGCGCCCCGCGCTGGTGATCTGGCCCGAAACCGCCCTGCCTTACCTCTTGGAACGCCACAGCGATCTGGCGCCCATGATCGCCGCCGCCGCGCAAGGTGTGCCCGTCGCCCTTGGCGCCCAGCGCGAAGATGGCAGCCGGTTCTGGAACAGTCTGACCGTGATCGAACCGGACGGCACCTTGGGCGCGCGGTATGACAAGCACCATCTTGTGCCCTTTGGTGAATATATCCCCTTGGGCGATCTGGCCTTTCGCCTGTTCGGCCTGCGGGCCTTTGCGGCACAGCAAGGTGCCGGCTATTCCGCTGGAGACGGCGCGAAACTGATCGACTTTGGCCCGGCAATGGGCCGCGCGCTGCCTTTGATCTGTTACGAGGCCGTGTTTCCGCAAGACGTGAATGCGGCGCCCAAACGGCCTGACTGGCTGCTGCAGATCACCAATGACGCGTGGTTCGGCACGCTGTCAGGGCCGTTTCAACACGCCGATCAGGCGCGGATGCGGGCGATCGAACAAGGGCTGCCCTTGGTACGGGTCGCCAATACCGGAGTGACGGCGGTTTATGATGCGCGGGGGCAATTGCGCGCGTCGCTGCCCTTTGGCACGCAAGGGCACCTTGATGCTGCCCTGCCCGCCCCGCTGCCCGCGACCCTGTTTGCGCGCTGGGGCGAGGCCCCGGCGTTGCTGTTGCTTGCCGGTCTCGCCCTTCTTTTGATCCGGCGACGCGCCACCAAGTATTCTTGACCTTTCGCGCCCAATCGGCGAAGGCGGACCTCAGACTGTCACAACGGCTTCCTGGCGTGGCAGGTTTTCATAACGGAGCACTTCCATGAGCAGAAAGAACTACGTTTTCACCTCGGAATCGGTATCCGAGGGGCATCCCGACAAGCTGTGCGACCGCGTGTCCGACGCTGTTCTTGACGCTTTCCTGACCGAAGAAGCGCATGCCCGCGTCGCCTGCGAAACCTTTGCCACCACGGGCCGCGTTGTGGTCGGCGGCGAGGTTGGCCTTTCGGACAAAAAGGCGCTGAAAGCCATGAAGGACCGGGTGGAGGACATCGTCCGCGCCTGCGTCAAAGACATCGGCTATGAACAGGACGAGTTTCACTGGAACACCCTGAAGGTGCAGAACTACCTGCACAGCCAATCCGCCCACATCGCCCAAGGCGTGGACCGGGACGGCGCAGGCGATCAGGGCATCATGTTCGGCTATGCTTGCCGCGAGACGCCGGAACTGATGCCGGCCCCGATCCAGTATTCTCACGCCATCCTGCGCCGTCTGGCCGAGGTGCGCAAATCTGGCCAGGAACCCACCCTGCGCCCTGACGCCAAGTCGCAACTTTCGTTGCGCTACGAGGATGGCAAGCCGGTTGAGGTCACCTCGATCGTGCTGTCGACGCAGCACGCGCTGGAAAGCCAGACCTCGGATGACATCCGCGCCATTGTGGAACCCTATATCCGCGAAGTGCTGCCGTCGGGCTGGATAACCGAGAAAACCGAATGGTGGGTGAACCCCACGGGCACCTTTGTGATCGGTGGCCCGGATGGCGATGCGGGCCTGACGGGCCGCAAGATCATCGTTGATACCTATGGCGGTGCTGCCCCCCACGGTGGCGGCGCCTTTTCCGGTAAGGATCCCACCAAGGTCGACCGCTCGGCCGCCTATGCCGCCCGCTATCTGGCTAAGAACGTCGTGGCCGCCGGATTGGCCGACCGCTGCACCTTGCAGGTCAGCTATGCCATCGGCGTGGCCAAACCGCTGTCGATCTATGTCGACACCCACGGCACCGGCACAGTCGAGGCGGAACGCATCGAACAGGCTGTGATGCAATGCATGGATCTGACCCCGCGCGGCATCCGGGAACATCTGCAACTGACGCGCCCGATCTATGCCCGCACCGCCGCCTATGGCCATTTCGGTCGCGCCCCTGAGGCCGATGGCGGCTTTTCTTGGGAAAAGACCGATCTGATCGAGGCGCTGAAAAAGGCGGTCTGATCCGCTTGGGCGGGGCAAGAGGCAGATCTGCCGCCCGCCCTTACAACCTGCTAAACTGATCCACGGCGATGCGGCCCCCGCATCGCCGTTGCCTTTGGGAGAACCCGCATGACCAAGACCGACGTTTCCGGCCTGACCCAGCTTGGCGCCGCAACCACCCTGCCCGCCTCGCCCGCCGAGGCCATTTTGGAAAAGGTGCCAGCAGGCCATGCCGGGACCCTTTATACGGTGCGCTTCACCGCGCCCGAGTTCACCTCGCTTTGCCCGATGACCGGGCAGCCCGATTTTGCCCATATCATCCTTGATTATGTGCCGCGCGACTGGCTGGTGGAATCGAAATCCCTGAAGCTTTACCTGCACAGTTTCCGCAACCACGGGGCCTTCCACGAGGATTGCTCGATCGACATCGCCAAGACGCTGGTGGCGCTTCTGGATCCGGTCTGGCTGCGGATCGGGGCCTATTGGTACCCGCGCGGCGGCATCCCGATTGACGTTTTCTGGCAAACCGGCGCACCACCCGAAGGCGTCTGGATTCCCGATCAAGGCGTTGCTCCCTATCGGGGCCGTGGCTGAGCCACTCTTGCGAGCCGCGCCGATCACGGTTAGAGGCGCGGCGTCAACCAAAGGGCCGCTCGATGTATAACCCTGCTGAACGCCGCAACTTCTATGGCCGTGTCCATGGCAAAACGCTGCGCCAAAGCCAGAAGACCTATCTGGACGAAGATCTGGCGCGGCTCAGCCTGCCCGGCGTGACCGTTGATGACAATCCGTCCCGCAGCCCATTGGACATGACCCGCTTTCACGGCAAACCGCTGTGGCTGGAGATCGGCTTTGGCGGCGGCGAGCATCTGGTGCATATGGCCGCAACCTACCCCGACGTCGAAATCATCGGCTGCGAACCCTTCGTCAATGGCATCGCGATGTTGCTGGGCAAGATTCGCCAAGCCGAAGTCACGAACCTGAGCCTGCACCCCGGCGATGTGCGCGATCTTTTCGATGTGCTGCCGGATGGCTGCCTGTCCAAGGTGTTCTTGAATTACCCCGACCCATGGCCCAAAGCCCGCCACCATCGCCGCCGCTTTGTGACGCAAGAATACCTGCGCCCCCTCGCCCGCTGCATGATGCCCAGTGCGGAGTTGCGGGTGGCGACCGACATCCCCGATTATGTGCGCCAGACCTTGGAAGAAGTGCCGCAAGCCGGTTTTGATCTGATCGCCCAAACCGGCCAAGGTGCCGCTTGGGCCGATTGGCTTTCAACCCGTTACGAACAAAAGGCCCTGCGTGAAGGCCGCGACCCGCATTACCTTACCTTCCACCGTCACGCGGGCTGACCCCGCGGAGCGTCCGCGATTTACCAAGGGCGCAGCCTTGGCAGGAATGGACCCCGCCCCGCGCTTGCGCTATCAGGCGTGCAAACCACTACGGAGTTTCCCCATGTCCGGCCACGGCGACGCGCAACCGATGACTTCCGCCAAATGCGGGCCTTTGAAGGGCATGGCCTCGGTGCCGGGCGACAAGTCGATTTCGCACCGCTCGCTGATTTTCGGCGCGATGGCTGTGGGGGAAACCAAGATCACCGGGCTTTTGGAAGGGCAGGATGTGCTGGACACCGCCTCGGCGATGCGGGCCTTTGGCGCCACTGTCACGCGGCACGGCGAAGGCGCGTGGTCGGTGAACGGGGTCGGCGTTGGCGGCTTTCAGGAACCGGCTGATGTGATTGATTGCGGGAATTCGGGCACCGGGGTGCGGCTTATAATGGGCTGCATGGCAACCACCGCGATGACGGCGACCTTCACGGGCGACGCCTCGTTGCGCAAGCGCCCCATGGGCCGTGTGACCGATCCCTTGTCGCTGTTTGGCGCGCGGGCCTATGGCCGCAAAGGCGGGCGCCTGCCGATGACCGTGGTTGGTGCGGCCAATCCGGTTCCGGTGCGCTATGCTTTGCCAGTGGCCTCGGCGCAGGTGAAGTCCGCGGTTTTGCTGGCGGGCCTCAATGCGCCCGGTCAGACGGTGGTGATCGAAAAGGAACCCACGCGCGACCATTCCGAACGCATGCTCTTAGGTTTTGGCGCGGAGTTGACGGTCGAAAAGACGGCGGAGGGCAATGTCATCACCCTGACCGGCCGCCCCGATCTGCGCCCCCAGACGGTTGCCGTGCCGCGCGATCCGTCTTCGGCCGCTTTTCCGGTCTGCGCCGCGCTGATCGTGGAAGGGTCGGACATCTTTGTGCCGGGCGTCAGCCAGAACCTGACCCGTAACGGGCTTTACCTGACCCTTGTGGAAATGGGCGCCGAGATCGAATTCCAGAACCCGCGCGAGGAAGGCGGCGAGCCGGTCGCCGATCTGCGCGTGCGGTTTTCGGGCAATATGAAGGGCATCGAAGTGCCGCCCGAACGCGCGCCTTCGATGATCGACGAATATCCGATCCTGTCGGTCGTCGCGGCTTTTGCCACCGGCAAGACCGTGATGCGCGGCGTCAAGGAATTGCGCGTCAAGGAAAGCGACCGCATCGACGCCATGGCGCGCGGACTGGAAGCCAATGGCGTGACCATTGAAGAAGATGAAGATACGCTCATCGTTCACGGTCTTGGGGCCGGCGGCATGCCGGGGGGGGCCACCTGCGCCACCCATCTTGACCACCGTATCGCCATGTCTTTCCTTGTCGCCGGCATGGCTGCGAAAAAGCCGGTCGCCGTGGATGATGCCAGCCCGATCGTCACCTCCTTTCCGATCTTTGAATCCCTGATGAATGGTCTTGGCGCAACGATCACCCGAGGCTGACCGGAATTGACTGGGGCGCGACGCGGAGGAACCGATGATCTTCACCGTAGCCATTGATGGCCCGGCCGCTGCGGGCAAAGGCACCATCAGCCGCGCTGTGGCCGCGCGCTTTGGCTTTGCCCATCTCGACACCGGCGCGCTTTACCGTGCTGTCGGCGCCAAGGGCGGTGATCCAATCCTCGCCGCGCAAGGCCTGACGCCCGAAGATCTGGCACGCGACGACCTGCGCAGTCTTGAGGCAGGCCAAGCGGCCAGTCGTGTCGCGGTGATCCCCGAGGTACGCGCCGCCCTGCTGGACTTTCAACGCCGTTTTGCCCGCCGGATGGGGGGCGCCGTGCTGGATGGCCGCGACATTGGCACGGTGATCTGCCCTGAGGCCGAGATAAAGCTATATGTCACCGCCAGCGCCGACGTGCGTGCGCATCGCCGCTGGCTGGAGGTCGGCGGTGATGAGGCTGATGTCTTGACACAGGTCAAGGAACGCGACGCCCGCGACATGGGCCGCGCAGACGCCCCTTTGCGTCCGGCGACGGATGCGGTGCTGATTGACACCAGCGCCTTGTCGATTGACGAGGCCGTGGCAAAGGCCTTGGCGTTGGTTGAAAAGGCCTTGGCGGCGCAATGACGGCCACGCATCTCCCGCTTGACGATTGGCCGCGGCGCGATCTGCTGACGCTGTTCCGCCGGTGCCAAAAGCCTCAGTTTTCGGTGACAGCGCGGATCGAGGTGACGAAGATCCTGATCCGGCGCGCGGATGACGCCCGTTTTTCCACCTACCTTGCCTGCGTTCACGCCATCGGGGCGGCGCTGCATGCGGTTCCAGAACTCTGCCAACGCATCCGGGGCGACAACGTGGTGTGCCACGATCGGCTGGCTTTGTCGCCAACCCTGCAATTCCCGGATGGCCGGCTGGGGTTCGCTTATCTTGACTGGCAACCCGAGGCCGAGGCCTTTGCTGTCGAGGCCCGCCGACGCATTGCCGATACGCTTTCAGGCGGCACCTTGCAGCCGGGGATCGATAGCGATGATGGGGTCGCCTTTCTGTCATGCCAGCCGTGGCTGGATTTCACCTCTTTCGACAACCCCGTGCTGAACAGCGACGATTCCATCCCGCGCGTTTGCTGGGGCCGCTACACCCCGGATGGCACCGGTCGCTGGACGGTGGCGGTGTCGTTGCAGGTGCATCATGGCTTGGTGGACGGTGCCCACGTCGCGCAGTTTTTCCGTGAGTTGCAGGAAGCCGTGGATCAGTTCTGACCCCCGGCCCGTACCGCCCAAGCCCCTTGCAATGTTGCGCCAACCCGCCTAAAGACGCGCTCGGAAAGGGTCCGGCTTCGCCGTGGCCCTATTCGCATTTGACGAGCAAAGACCGGCGGAGCCAACCGCATGGCCTGTGAAAAATAAAGAAAAGGAACTAACTGAATGTGCGCTAAAGCATCTATGGACGAATTCGAAGCCCTTCTGAAGGAAAGCTTTGAAATTGACACCCCCGAAGAGGGTACGGTTGTCAAAGGCCGCGTCATCGCGATTGAAGCGGGTCAGGCCATCATCGACGTCGGCTACAAAATGGAAGGCCGCATCGATCTGAAAGAATTCGCTAACCCCGGCGAAGCGCCGTCGATCAATGTCGGCGACGAAGTCGAGGTCTATCTTGACCGTGTGGAAAATGCCCGCGGTGAAGCCCAGATCAGCCGCGAGAAAGCTCGCCGCGAAGAAGCCTGGGACCGTCTGGAAAAAGCCTACGCCTCCGAAACCCGCGTCGATGGCGCGATCTTCGGCCGCGTCAAGGGTGGCTTCACTGTCGATCTGGGCGGCGCTGTTGCGTTCCTGCCGGGCTCGCAGGTTGACGTCCGTCCGGTGCGTGATGCTGGCCCGCTGATGGGCATGAAGCAGCCGTTCCAAATCCTGAAAATGGACCGTCGTCGTGGCAACATCGTTGTCTCGCGTCGTGCGATCCTTGAAGAATCGCGTGCCGAACAGCGCGCAGAAGTCATCGGCAACCTGACCGAAGGTCAGATCGTCGACGGCGTCGTCAAGAACATCACCGAATACGGTGCCTTCGTTGACCTCGGCGGCGTTGATGGCCTGCTGCACGTCACCGATATGGCATGGCGTCGCGTGAACCATCCTTCGGAAATCCTGACGATCGGCGAGACCATCAAGGTCCAGGTCATCAAGATCAACAAAGAAACCCACCGCATCAGCCTTGGCATGAAGCAACTGCAGTCGGATCCGTGGGATGCGGTTGAAAAGCTTTACGCTCTGGGCACCGTGCACAAGGGCCGCGTCACCAACATCACCGATTACGGCGCCTTCGTGGAGCTGGAAGCCGGTGTCGAAGGTCTGGTTCACGTCTCGGAAATGTCCTGGACCAAGAAGAACGTGCACCCCGGCAAGATCGTGTCGACCTCGCAAGAAGTCGAAGTCATGGTTCTGGAAATCGACAGCGCCAAGCGTCGCGTGTCGCTTGGCCTGAAGCAGACCCAGCGCAATCCGTGGGAAGTGTTCGCTGAAACCCACCCGGTTGGCTCGGCCATCGAAGGCGAAGTCAAGAACATCACCGAATTCGGTCTGTTCGTTGGCCTCGACAACGACATCGACGGCATGGTTCACCTGTCCGACCTGTCGTGGGACCAGCGCGGCGAAGAAGCCATCCAGAACTACCGCAAGGGCGACGTGGTCAAGGCCGCTGTCACCGAGGTTGATGTTGAGAAAGAGCGTATCTCGCTCTCGATCAAGAACCTTGGCGAAGACACCTTCACCGACGCGGTTGACGGCGTGAAGCGCGGCGGCATCATCACCGTCGAAGTCACCGCAATCGAAGAAGGCGGCATCGAGGTGGAATACAACGGCGCCAAGTCGTTCATCCGCCGTTCGGACCTGTCGCGCGACCGTGGCGATCAGCGCCCCGAGCGCTTCAATGTCGGCGACAAGATCGACGTCCGCGTCACCAACATCGACCCGAAGACCCGCAAGCTGGGTCTGTCGATCAAGGCTCGCGAGATCGCCGAAGAGAAAGAAGCCGTCGAACAGTATGGCTCGTCCGATTCGGGCGCGTCGCTGGGCGACATCCTTGGCGCGGCCCTCAAGGGTGGCAACAAGTGATCTGATCCACGTTGGATTGGAAACAATACGCAGGAGGCCCCGTTGCAAGACGGGGCCTCTTTGCTATTCAGGGCCTTATTGCAGCAAAAACGTTTGTGCGGGCGCAAAAATTTTGCCTATAGTCGATGAGAAAAACAGATCGTGGCGACAGGGAAAGACCGGAGAACAGGTCTTAGGCGACCACGCAGGGGGATGACACGGATGATCCGCTCGGAACTGATCCAGAAGATTGCAGACGAAAACCCGCATTTGACGCAGCGCCATGTCGAGCGGATCGTCAACACGGTCTTTGAAGAGATCATTGAGGCACTGGCCAAAGGTGATCGGGTGGAACTGCGTGGCTTTGGCGCCTTTTCGGTGAAAGCCCGTGATGCCCGCGTCGGCCGCAACCCCCGCACCGGCGAAGCCGTCAAGGTGGAGGACAAAAAGGTTCCGTTCTTCAAGACTGGCAAACTGCTGCGCGATCGGTTGAACGGCAAGTAAGCTGCCCTTGCCCTTCGCGCGCCCGCGGCTGATACTGCGGGCAAAGTTCCCGGAGGGGTCATGATCCGCACCTTGCGCTATCTGTTTCTGGCGATCCTTGGCATCGGTCTTTTGACCGTGGCCATGGCCAACCGCACCTCTGTGCAGGTCAAAGCCCTGCCCGACGACCTTGCGGCCTTCACAGGCTTTGATCTGAAACTGGAATTGCCGCTGTTCGTGGTGATCTTTGGCGGCATCGTTGCCGGGCTGCTGATCGGTTTTGTCTGGGAGTGGTTCCGCGAGCGCAAGCACCGTGCCACCGCCTCGAAAAAGTCGCGGGAAGTGACCCGGTTGGAGCGGGAGCTTGCCGTGATGAAGGACAGCACATCGGTGCCAAAGGACGACATTCTGGCCCTTTTGGACCGCCCCAAGGCCTGACATGCCCGATATTCGTGTAAAAATCTGCGGCCTGAAAACCGAGGCTGATGTGGCCGCTGTTGCCGCGTCTGGCGCGGCCTATATGGGGCTGGTGTTCTTTGCCAAAAGCCCCCGCAACCTGACAATCCCCGAGGCAAGAATATTGGCGCTGGCGGCCCCCGTCGGGCTGGCCAAGGTGGCGCTGACCGTCAATGCCGATGACGCGGCGCTGGATGCGATCGTCGAGGCAATGCCTTTGGACATGCTGCAACTGCACGGGGCCGAGACGCCAGAGCGGGTAGCAGAGGTGCGCGCCCGCTATGGTTTGCCGGTGATGAAGGCCGTGGGGGTCGCCGACGAGGGCGATCTGGCGGCCCTGCTGGAATATAGCTTTGTCGCAGATCAGATTCTGGTCGACGCCAAACCGCCGAAAAACGCCGATCTGCCCGGCGGCAATGGCCTGTCTTTTGACTGGCGGCTGGTGGCCCAACGCCGCTGGCTGCGCCCGTGGATGCTGGCAGGGGGGCTGACACCTGAAAACGTCGCCCAAGCGATCCGTCTGACCAATGCCCGGCAGGTGGATGTGTCCTCTGGCGTCGAGGTTACGCCGGGCGTGAAAGACGCCGCGCGTGTCCATGCCTTCGTCAAGGCCGCCACGATGGACGGCCCGCCGATCCTGCGCTGAACGTACGCCCGACTTTTCGACGAAAAATCAGACTCTTCAGAAGGCCTTGAAGGTCATCGTCGTCAGGGTTTTCACGATGCCGGGGATGTCGAACAGACGGCCCGACAGGTAATGGCCGACGTCCTCCTCATCGGGAATATAGACCTTCGCGATCAGATCATACTCACCAGAGGTCGAGTAAAGCTCCGACACCACCTCGCGGTCATAGATGGCGTTGGCCACCTCGTAGGTTTTGCCGGGGGTGCAGCGGAACTGGACGAAGACGCATTTCATAGGGCGGTCCTTTGGGCTGGCAGTCGGGGTTTCACACCCCCGAACCCCTGTGGAGTATTTCAAAAGGCGCAAATCCAAGATTGGGTTTAACGGGTGATGGCGGTCAGGAAAAGCCTTCCTCGCGTTCCAGTTTCAAGGGCGCGGCAGGCTGTTTAAGATCGGCCACGGTTAGCGGATAGGTCGGGCGGCCAAGCC
>CALBSG010000007.1 GCA_937927675.1 uncultured Paracoccaceae bacterium
AGCGCGCCACCTACACCCGCTTCCACGATATCCCAGACGACAGCCCCCTCCGCAGCGTCCGCCGCAAACTCGGCACCCTCCTCGCCGACTGGCCGAACCAAAGCGCCATCGCCCGCCAAATCACCGGCAAAACCACCGCCCCCACCCGCCGCGACCGGATCAGCCGCAGCCAATCCAAAGGGTCATCCCGCCCCGCCGCCGGTTCCACCCGCTGGTCCGCCAAACGCGTCATAAAATCTCCGCTCTCAAATTGCGGTCAGCTTGCTCCCCAATGGTTAACGTAAGGTGAATCGCATCATGGCGGAGTGGTCGCTTCTCTGGCCTTATGTTTTCCGAACTGGACTTATCGAAAACCCGCCACTGTCCCTTGCACGCCACGCCAGATTTGATCAATTGCCAAGCGACAAAGACCGCGCCACCCCGGCGCCAGAAGGATGTTGATCATGAAGAACGCAGATGTTGCCAAGCGCCGCGAAGAGGCGATTTCCCGTGGCGTGGGGATGCAGACCCAGATCTATGTCGACCGCGCGCTGAACTCCGAAGTGTGGGACATCGAAGGCAACCGCTACATCGATTTCGCCGCCGGTATTGCGGTGGTGAACACCGGGCATTGCCACCCCAAGGTGATGGATGCGGTGTCGAAGCAATTGGCAAAGTTCACCCACACCTGCCATCAGGTTCTGCCCTATGAACATTACATCCGTCTGGCCGAGCGTCTGAACGCCGCCCTTCCCGGCGATTTCCCGAAGAAGACCGTTTTCGTCACCACCGGCGCCGAAGCTGTTGAAAACGCGATCAAAGTTGCGCGTATCGCCACCGGTCGCAATGCCGTCATCGCCTTTGGCGGTGCCTTCCACGGCCGTACCTTCATGGGCATGACCCTGACCGGCAAGGTGGAGCCTTACAAAAAAGGCTTCGGCGCGATGATGCCCGATGTCTTCCACGTCCCCTTCCCGCAGGACGTCCACGGCATTTCGACCGCCGACGCCATGGCCGGGCTGACCAAACTCTTCAAGGCCGACATTGATCCGGGCCGCGTTGCCGCGATCATCTTCGAACCCGTGCAGGGCGAAGGCGGCTTCTACCCCGCCCCGAAAGATCTGGTGAAAGCCATCCGCGCCCTGTGCGACGAACATGGCATCGTGATGATTGCCGACGAAGTGCAAACCGGCTTTGCCCGCACCGGCACCATGTTCGCCATGGAGCAATACGGCGTGGCCGCTGACATCACCACCATGGCCAAGGGTCTGGCCGGTGGCCTGCCGCTGGCGGCCCTGACCGGCAAGGCCTCGATCATGGACGCCGCCCATCCGGGTGGTCTGGGTGGCACCTATGGCGGCAACCCGATCGGCATTGCCGCAGCCAATGCAGTCTTGGATGTGATCGAAGAAGAACAGCTCTGCGCCCGCGCCAACGAGCTAGGCTCGCGCCTGAAGCAAAAGCTGGAGTCGATCCGCGCCACCACGCCGGAAATCTCGGACATCCGTGGTCCGGGCTTCATGGTTGCAGTGGAATTTGCCAATCCGTCGAACAAAGAGCCTGATGCCGGCTTCACCAACCGCGTGAAGAACGAGGCGCAAAAGCGCGGCCTGATCCTGCTGACCTGCGGCGTTTATGGCAACGTGGTGCGCTTCCTTGCCCCGATCACCATTCCGGATGCCCATTTCGCCGAAGCGATGGATATTCTGGAAGCCTCGGTCGCAGCGGCGCGTCAAGGCTAAGTCTAAGTAACTGATTACAAAAGCCCCCGGAACCCCGGGAGCTTTTGCATGCGGGTGTGTGGTTTTTAACGCAATGCGCGAAAAGTCGCCTGCCCAGCGCGTGGGCCTGCCGCCTCGCCCACGCCTTCCCCTTGTTCTCGGGGGTCGGGTGCCATTAATTCATGGTCATGAATAGCATCCACCTCACGCAAATCAGCTATGCCGTCGCGGGAAAACCCCTGCTGCGCGACCTGTCTTTGGTTTTGACCGGCCGCCGCATCGGCCTGATCGGGCGCAATGGGTCGGGCAAAACGACCTTGCTGCGCTTGATTGCCGGTCTTGTCGCGCCAACGACGGGACGCCTGCGGATTGGCGACATAGACCCCTTCAGCGACCGCAAGGCGGCCCTGACCAAGATCGGTATCCTGTTTCAAAATCCGGATCACCAGATCCTGTTTCCAACGGTGGAAGAAGAACTCGCCTTTGGCCTGACGCAAATGGGCACCCCGTTTCCCGAGGCGCTGATACAGGCGCAGGCGCTGCTGGCCGCCCAGAACCGCGCCCATTGGGCAAAAGCCTCGGTCGCGACGCTGAGCCATGGGCAAAAGCAATGGCTTTGCCTGCAGGCCATCTTGCTGATGCAGCCCGAAACCCTCTTGCTCGACGAACCCTTCGCCGCACTGGATCTGCCGACCGAAACGCGTCTGCGCCGCCATCTGGACGCCTTGCCGCAGCGGCTTATCACCATCGTCCATCGCCCGGACGATCTGCATCACTGCGACGAGGTGCTGTGGCTCGAGGCAGGTCAGGTGCAGGCGTTCGGCCCGGCCGATCAGGTTCTGCCCGCCTTTACAGCCGAAATGGCCCGACTGGGCTGCGAAGAAGAGGTCTGACCCATGTTCGTCCCGTCACGGCCTTATCCGCCATGCTGAGCCTGACCTCGCCCATCCCGACCCCCGCACATCACTGGCCAGCGGGGCCGAAACTTCTGGCCTTGACCGCCCTGACCTTTGTCCTGTTCCTGCCGCCCCCCGGCTGGCCTGCGCTTTTGCTTGGTCTTGCGACCTTGGCCGCCGCAGCGCTGGTCGCCCGGCAATGGCGGTTTTTTGGCAGTTGGGCGCAACTTTTTCGCCCCCTGCTGCCCTTCCTCGTCCTGCTTGTCATCTGGCACGCCATCACTGAAACCCCGATGCAAGGCGCTGTCGTTCTGACGCGGATGTTTGCAGCCGTCGGGGCGGCCAATTTGATGACTATGACCACACGGCTGGCCGATCTTCAGGCGCTGATGCTTTGGGTGCTTCGTCCCTTGGCCCCAATCTTGCCAACCAAGCCCCTATCGCTGGCGATTGCGCTGATGATCCGCTTCATTCCCGTGATGGCCGACCGCGCGGCCCAGCTTTCTGCGGCGTGGTATGCCCGCTCGCCCCGGCGCCCGCACGCCCGGCTGATCGCGCCCTTGATGCTCTCGGCTCTGGACGATGCCGACCATGTGGCGGAGGCCTTGCGTGCGCGGGGTGGCGTAATGTAGATTGCGATGCGCAAACTGGAGACCCAAGAAATGGATCGCAATCTTACCCACGTCGCTCTTTTTGCCGCTTTGATTGCGGCGCTTGGTTTAATTCCCCGGTTTGAACTGGTTCCGGGCATCGGCATCACCGCCCAGTCCATGGGCGTTATGCTCTGCGGCACCATCCTTGGCGCACGGCTTGGTGGTCTGGCGGCAGGACTTTTTGTTCTGGTTACCTTGCTTGGCCTGCCGATCTGGTCCGGTGGCGTCGGCGGTGTCGCGCTTTTGGCCACCGCAAAGGTCGGCTTCATCCTGGGCTTTCCCGTCGCCGCTTTCATCACCGGCTTGATCATGCACCGCCTGCCCGGCCCGATCTTCTTCCCGGCCTTCTTCGCCTCGATCATCGGCGGCATGGGCGTACTTTATGCCTTCGGTATCCCCGGCATGGCTTGGGGTCTGAACAAAAGCTTGGCCGAGGCCGCGACCATCTCGCTTGGCTTCCTGCCGGGTGACCTTGTGAAGGCAACCCTCGCCGCTGTGATCACCGCCACCATCGCCAAGGCCCGCCCGGCGGCAGTCTTGTCGCGCGGCTGATTGCAGGATCCGATCCCGGCCGGACCTTGTGGGTCTGGCCGGATTGCGGCCTCAGGGCCGCGCCACCACCACGGCTGTTCCAAGCCCTCCTGCGGCCGCAATCGCTGCAAGGCCAAGCCCCCCACGCAAGCCATGGAACAACCGCACCGCCAAAATGGCCCCCGAAGCCCCGATCGGATGCCCGCGCGCCAGCCCCCCACCCCCGATGTTGACGATTTCCGGGTTCACCCCCGCGCCCGTGACGCAGGCCATGGCCTGCACGGCATAGGCCTCCATCACCTCCGCCATCGCCAGATCGATCGGCCGCAGGGCCAACCCGCCCAGCGCCGCCGCAATCGCCGCAATCGGTACGAGGCCCGGCTCCTCGGGCGCACCGCCCAGCGTCACCCCGCCCAACAGACGCATCCCGCGCCCTGCAGCGATCCGGTCTGACACCACCAGAACAAAGGCTGCCGCATCTGCCGCCACCGCCGCCGTGGCGGCCGTCACGCTGCCCACAAGCCCCTTGGCCCGCATCGCCACAGGGGGCGTCAGGCGACGGGCAAAGGCATCGCGCGTGACCCCGGCCAGCGGCACGATCTCGGGCCAATCCGCCATGGCTTGCGCCCGCGCATGGCTGCGCACTGCCCAGTCGGCCTGCGCCGCCGCGGATATCCCCAAACGGTCCGCCAAAGCTGCCGCCGCGGCAGTCATTTCAGGATCGCGATTTGGCCAAGGGGTGAAAGGCGCCTGATCGTAAGGCACGGGCTGGCCATCTGCCCCCCGCATCGCCCGCAGGGGCCGCTGCGAATAGCTTTCCACCCCGCCTGCCACCACGACCTCGGCCGCGCCACTGTCCACCAAGGCCCGCGCCAGCAACAGCGCATCCAAGCCCCCCGCACATTGCCGGTCAATCGTCAGCCCGGCGACCCGTTCGGGCAGGCCCGCCGCCAAAGCCACCCGCCGCGCCGGATTGCCGCCCGCGCCAAGAGCATTGGCCACGATCACCTCGCCCACCGCTTCTGGGGCAAGGCCGGCATCGGCCAGCACCGCCTGCACCACCGGCGCGCCGAGGTCTTCAATACGCAGGTGGGCAAAACCGCCACCCCGCGGGCAAACGGCCGTGCGCCGGGCTGCCAAGATCACCGCCATCCCATCGCCCTTTCCACCGCCGCCAGATCCGTCTTGCCCGACCCGAGCATAGGCCAATCGGCCAAGCGATAGATAGTCTTCGGCGCCTTCAACGCCCCCATCGCAGCACGACAGGCCCGCAGGATCGCCGCATCCGCCGCCGCCCCCTGCACCACCGCCACCAGATGCACCCCGCGCAAAGCGTCAGGCCGGGGCAACACCGCCGCCCGCGCCACCCCCGGCAGACCCAAGAGAAACGCCTCGATCTCCTCTGGAAACACGTTCTGATCCGCCACCGTCACCATGCGGCCCGCGCGGCCCGACAGATAGAGAAACCCCTCTTCCATCCAGCCCATCTCGCCGACCGAAAGCCACCCCTCACGCCAGCGGGCAGAGCCGGGGTCATCCCCGGCATAGCCTTGGAAAAGATAGGGGCTGCGGACCCAAACCTCGCCCTGCTCGATGGCAATCTCCACCCCCGGATAGGGCCGCCCGACCGACGCCTCGGGGCAATCCGGCCCGGACAAGGTGATGAAACTCGCCTCGGCCGCCCCATAGAATTCCTGCACCACCGCGCCCGGCGCCATCGCCGCCAAACCGGCGCGTAACTGCGCGTCCAGCTTTGATCCGCCAACCAGAACCCGCGCCAACGGCAGCTCTGGCCCACCCGCCTCCACCATCAGCCGCAATTGCGCGGGCGTTGCATAAAGCAGCGCAACCTTCCGCTCGGCCAAAGCTAGCCGTTGCCGGTCTGGGCGCAGATCATCCAGCAGATGCAACTCCGCACCAAGCGATAGCGCCTCCACCGCCCCATAAAGCGCCAGCGAATGGACAAGCCGCCCGAGGACCGCCACCCGCACCCCCGGCCCAATGCCGAAAAGCGCCCCGTTCACCGCAAAAGATGCCTGCCACGATGCGACCGAACGCAGGATCCGTCGCGCCACCCCGGACGAGCCAGAGGTCAGCGTCTCAAAAAACCCCGGACCCGCCGCAAGCTCGCCCGCGCCGCCAATGCGAAATGCGCCGCCAAACGCCCCGGACAAAGCCAGCGCCGTCGGCTGTTCGGCCAATACCCCACCTGCCCCGGCGCGAAACGCCACCGGCCCTGTGGCATCGACCACCCGCGCCGCGGGATGCAGTTGGAACCCGCCCTTCATCTTGGCAAAAATACTCCCGCGCGGCGCGCGCACTGCCCCGCCAGAAATCCCGGTTCAGGCCACAAGCCCGGCCATCCGTCGCAGCGCCAAGAGATAGCCCTCGGTGCCAAAGCCCGCGATAACGCCTTCGGCCCGCGAGGAGACAAAGGAATGATGCCGGAACGCCTCACGCTTGTGGATGTTCGAGATATGCACCTCCAACACCGGGCCTTCAAAGGCGTTCAGCGCATCCAGAATGGCAACAGAGGTATGGCTATAGGCCCCGGGGTTGATGAGGATGCCGGCCGCGGTGCCCCGCGCCTCTTGGATCCAATCCACCAATTGCCCTTCGTGGTTCGACTGACGGCACACCAGCACGACCCCCAGATCGCCCGCCAATGCGCCCAACGCCGCCTCGACATCCGCCAAAGTCTCGCGCCCATAGATTTCAGGCTGCCGCAGCCCCAGAAGGTTCAGGTTGGGGCCATTCAGAACATATATCGGCTTTGCCACGGGCTCGCTTCCTTTGCAGATTGCTGGGAACCTTAGCCGATCCGAACCAAAGCGCAAAGCCCCGGTCCTGCGCTGTCGCAAGCGCACAGAAAAACGCCCCCCGAACCGGTCAAGGACCAATTGGGGGGGCGAAGTGAGGCCGCGCACCTTGGGGGGACCGTCCGGCAGGGAGACCAGCCGGGCCGACGAGGACCAGCCTCAGGCGACCTTTTCCAGTTGAACCTGCGGGATAACGCCCAAGGCGCGCACCACTTCCCGCGTCAGGTTCGGGCGGTTCAGCGTGTAGAAATGCAAATCCTCCACCCCGCCAGCGATCAACCGATCACAAAGGGCCGTGCATTGCGCCAGCGCCAGCAAATCCTCACGCCCATCCCGCGCTGCGGTGGTGAACGCCTCATCCAACTTGGCAGGTACCTGCGTACCGCACCGCGCGGCAAAGCGCTTGGCCCCGGCCCAGCTTTGAATGGGCAGGATGCCGGGAATGATCGGCACATGAATACCCGCCGCCACGCAATCATCGCGGAACCGAAAGAAGGTGTCGGCATCAAAGAAGAACTGGGTGATGGCCTTCGCCGCCCCCGCATCGACTTTGCGCTTCAGCCAGCGCACATCGGCGGTGGGATCGGCCGCATCGGGATGCGGTTCGGGATAGGCGCCAACCGCGATCTCGAACTTGCCCGTTGCCGCCAATGCAGCCACCAGATCCGCCGAGTGGGCAAAGCCGTCTTTATGCGGGGCAAATCGCGCAGCGCCGTTCGGTGCGTCGCCGCGCAGGGCGACGATCTGCCGTACGCCTGCGGCGTGATAGGCCTCGGCAATCTCCAACGTCTCGGATTTCGATGCCTCGACGCAGGTCAGATGCGCGGCGACGTTCAGCCCGTAATTGCGATGAATCGTGCCCACCGCATCATGGGTCAGCTTGCGTGTCGTGCCGCCCGCGCCATAGGTCACCGAGACAAACTCCGGCCCCATCGGCGCCAGTGCCTGCACCGTCTCGAAGAGTTTGAACGAGGCGTCCAAGCTTTGCGGCGGGAAGAACTCGAACGAGATGCGGGGATTGGTCATGGGGGTCGTCTCCTTTTCACTTGCCCCTTTGTGCCAGACCCGGCAATGTGACTCCAATTCATAATATTCACGATCATTATGAGGTTGACCGCATGTATATCGAGTTGCGCCACCTGCGATCCTTGCGCGCCATCCATCAGGCGGGGGGCTTGGCCCGTGCCGCCGAGATGTTGAACATGACGCAATCGGCGCTGTCGCATCAGGTTGCGGGGCTCGAGGATCAGGCCGGGATGGAACTGTTCGTCCGCCGCTCCAAACCCATGCGCCTGTCGGCGGCAGGCCAGCGCATGCTGCGCGCCGCCGAACGCATCTTGCCGGAAGTTGCCGCCCTTGAAGAAGAATTTCGCGCGCTCCGCTCGGGCAAGACGGGCCGTCTGCACATCGCCATTCAATGTCACGCCTGTTTCGACTGGTTGTTTCCGGTGCTGGAACTCTTTCGCCACGCTTGGCCCGAGGTGGATGTCGACATCCGCGCAGGGTTGGCCTTTGAACCCTTCCCGGCCCTTGCCCGCGAGGAGGTGGATCTGGTGATCTCGTCCAACCCCGAACCTCTGCCCGGCGTCGTGGCGCAACCGTTGTTCGACTATGCCCCGACCTTTGTCGCCTCGTCGCAGAACCCCCTTGCCGCCAAAACGATGATCACGGCCGAGGATCTGCGCGACCAAACGCTCATCACCTACCCCGTGGGGCGCGACAAGCTGGATGTGTTCACCGATCTTTTGACCCCCGCCCGCGTGGAACCCGCCGCACATCGCCATGTCGAATTGACCGCGGTGATCTTGATGCTGATCGGATCAAATCGCGGTGTCGGCGTGCTGCCCGATTGGGTGATCCGCGACCTCAAGGGCAACCCCGACTACATCACAAGACCCTTGGCCCCCGGCAACCTCACCCGCCGCCTCTACGCCTGCCTGCGCGAAGACGACGCCGCCCGCCCCCACATGGCCCATTTCGTGCGTCTGGGGCGAACAGAACCGGTCAAATTGCAACGTCAGTAACGGCAAATGCGGCCCAAGGGCTTGCGCCTTTCCAAATACTCATCTTCTCGCCCCCCTCCGCCAGCGCCCCCCTTTCCCTTTGCGCCCTTTCGGTGTATCGCCCGTCCCTTGAACCGGACCGGAGATGCGCCATGCAGGGCAGTGCCAACCTCAACCTGATGATCAAGGCCGCGCGGCGCGCTGGCAAATCCTTGGTCAAGGACTTCCGCGAGGTGGAAAACCTCCAGGTCTCGACCAAAGGTCCGGGCGATTTCGTGTCGAAAGCCGACCGTGAGGCGGAGCGCCTGATCAAAGAAGAATTGATGGGCGCGCGGCCGACCTATGGCTGGCTGGGCGAGGAAACCGGCGGCGCAGAAGGGGCTGACCCCACCCGCCGCTGGATTGTCGATCCTTTGGATGGCACCACCAATTTCCTGCACGGCATGCCGCATTGGGCGATTTCCATTGCGCTGGAACACAAGGGCGAGATCGTCTCGGCTGTGGTCTATGATCCGGCCAAGGACGAGATGTTCTGGGCCGAAAAAGGCGCGGGCGCTTGGTTGAATGACAACCGCCGCCTGCGCGTCTCGGGCCGCCGCTCGATGTCCGAGGCAGTCTTTGCCACGGGCGTGCCCTTTGGCGCCAAGAAGACCCTGCCTGCCACGCTCGCCGATCTGGCCCGCCTGATGCCGGCCTGTGCCGGCGTGCGGCGCTGGGGCGCGGCTTCGCTGGATCTGGCCTACGTCGCCGCTGGCCGCTACGACGGCTATTGGGAGCGTGAGCTGCAGGCTTGGGACATTGCGGCAGGGCTGCTCTTGGTCAAGGAAGCGGGCGGCATGGTCAGCCCGGTGCGCGAAGGCGATGACATTCTGGGCCGCGGCGCCATCCTGTGCGCCAACGAACCTCTGTTCGAAGGCTTTGCCAAGATCATCCGCAACGTGTGATCACTTGCAATACGGCCCGCTGCGATAGCTGGCCGTGTCGAAATGCAGATGATCCTCGTGATAACCGTCTGAGCCGGGGCCAAGTGTGGTGCCGAAGATGCCGCAAGCTGCTTTGTGCGCCTTGCGCATTTGGCGGTTGTAATCGTTGACAACTGACCATTGCGTGCCATCGGCAAAGACGAAGCCCGCCACATCGACGGCCTTACCATGGCCATGTTCGCTGATCTTGGCGCCCCGTTGGTTGTTCCGGGGGCGGCAGATATAGCTGGCCGCAATATGCAACTCGACCACCTCGCGCCGGCCCATCGCCGGGCGCAGCCCCCTGTTGATCCAGGTCTTAAAGGCCTTGGCCGTCTCGCAATTCAGGATGGCGGGTTCGCTCAGGCGTAGGCCTGCGACTTGCGTCACCCGCACGGGGTTGTCCAACCCGCAGCCTTTGACCTTGCCCCGGATGGCCGCCAGAACCTCGCCCTTGATCTCAGGATCACCACAGACAGAGCCTTTGGCGGATACCTCTTGGCCTTTTGCCTTACCTTTGACCGGGGGCGGTTCTGGCGCAGCGTCGGGCGTCAAAGCCGCGACGCCCGCCATCAAGCCTTCGGGCCGCGGCCTTGGCCGCAGGACCGAGATGGTTTCACCAGATTCGGGCGGCGCGATCGTTTCAGAGGGCTGGATCTGCGGCGATTGGATCACCTCTGCCATGCCGCTGGGCGGGCGGGGCATCGGGCGGAGCGAGGTCAGCGGCGCGGCGGCCGTTGCCGCCGGGCTTTCCTTTGGCACTATGCCCGCCAGAACGCGCGGCATCGGGCGCAGAGAGGTTGCGGGCGGTTTGGCCCAAGCGCCCTGCCCGGTCAGCCAGAGAACAAGGCAAAGAGCCAGCCGACGCACGGGCTTACTCTGCGGGACCCGCCGCCGGGGCCACGCGGCCAAAATCAGGCGCGGCAGTGTCCTGACCGGCCTCGATGATGCTGCGGCGAATGGCGCGGGTGCGGGTAAAATAGGCGTGCAGCTCGTCACCATCGCCCATGCGAATGGCCCGTTGCAGCATAAAAAGTTCTTCGGTGAAGCGGCCGAGAATATCCAGCGTCGCTTCTTTGTTGGTCAAAAAGACATCGCGCCACATAGTGGGGTCCGATGCGGCAATCCGGGTAAAATCCCGAAAGCCCGAGGCAGAATACTTGATAACCTCGGAATTCGACACGCGCCGCAGATGGTCGGCAACGCCCACCATCGTATAGGCAATCAGGTGCGGCGTGTGGCTGACAACGGCCAGCACCAGATCATGGTGCGGGGCGTCCATCTCGTCGACGTTCGACCCCATCGCCTCCCACAACCGACGCAGACGCGCGGTCGCCTCGGGCGTGGATTTCTCGGTTGGCGTCAGCAGGCACCAACGGTTTTGAAACAGCGTCGCAAAGCCCGAACGGGGGCCAGAATGTTCCGTACCCGCCAAGGGATGCGCCGGCACAAAGGCGACGCCCTCGGGGATATGGGGCGCCACCGCC
>CALBSG010000008.1 GCA_937927675.1 uncultured Paracoccaceae bacterium
CCGATCTGGTCGCACCGGGACCAGAGGTGACAAGTGCGACGCCCACCTTGCCGGTGGAGCGGGCATATCCCTCGGCCATGTGGATCGCACCTTGTTCGTGGCGCACCAGCACATGGCGGATGTCGTTTTGCTGGAAGATCTCGTCATAGATCGGCAGCACTGCGCCGCCCGGATAGCCAAAGACAACGTCCACGCCCTGTTCCTTCAGAGCCTGAACCACCATCCTCGCGCCGGTCATCGCCTTGGTCATCGGTCTTTCCTCATCTTGGCCGCAAGAGGCGGCCTTTATCAACAAAAAGCCCCCGGGGGGTGATCCGGGGGCGCATGGGAGCCGTTATGGACTGTCGTTACCGACCCATGCGCCATTGCCTTACGATTACGACTAGTGCGCGCATGGCGACCCCCTTTGCCTTCGGGGCGGACATTATGGTGCGGGGCAGGGGGCGTCAACCGCAAATCGACGCCTAAAATGTCGTGAGGCGGGGTGATTTTGTAGTTTTCTTGCTGATTGCGCCGGTCTTTGCGCAATTTTCGCAACCTTGGGGCCGCCGAGTCGCTGCGATGGCCCCATATCCCCGCCGATCACCGGGGTTGGATCAGATCCCAGCGGTTGCCCCAAGGGTCGCGCCAAACGGCGACGCGGCCATAGGGTTCGTCGCGGGGGGCTTCCTCAAACTGTCCTCCGGCGGCGGTGATGCGTGCCGCATCTGTGTCGAAATCATCGGTCTCCAAAAACAACCAGACCCGGCCCGCGCCCTGTGCGCCGATGCCCCGGCGCTGCGTTTCGCCTTCGGCCCGCGCCAGCACCAGCTTGAAGCCCGCCCCCGGCGGCGCCACCGTGACCCAGCGCTTGTGGCCTTGGTCAATGTCGTCGCGCAGGGTCCAGCCCATGCCGTCGCAAAAGAACCGAATGGCCGGGTCATAATCGGGCACAATCAGCGAGAGTGCCATCAGACGCGGGCGGCCCTCAGTCACGGATCGGCCGCGCCTCGGGCAGGGCGATGCGGGCGACCTGTTCGGCGATCGGATCGACGGACAAGGGGTGCAATTCGGCCCGGTGATCGGCGGGGTCGCCCATCGCTTGCCAGGCACCGCCCTTGTAGATTTCCAGCGCGGTAAACCCGGCCTTGTAGCCCATCTTGCGACTGCCCGGCACCCAATAGCCCAGATAGACGTAAGGCAGACCTGCCTCACGCGCGATGTCGATGTGGTCCAGAATGGCAAAGGTGCCAAGGCTAAGGTCGGCCAGATCCGGGTCGTAAAAGCTGTAGACCATGCTCAACCCGTCATCGAAGACGTCGGTCAGCGACACGGCGGCCAAGGGGCGGCCAGTTTCGCCGCGCGCGGCGGGGCGGGTGTATTCGATCACGCGCGTCTTGATCGGGGTTTCCTCGATCATGGCGGCAAATTCGAAGACATCCATGTCGGCCATGCCGCCATCGGCGTGGCGGGCGTCAAGATAGCGGCGAAATAGCGTGAACTGATCTTCGGTCGCCCAAGGGCTGGTGGCGTTGCGGCGCAGATGGGCCGTTGCCTTTTGGATGCGGCGCTGGCTGCGGTTCGGCACGAAATCGGCCACCCGGATGCGGGCAGACATGCACCCCGAACATTCCGCGCAGGTCGGGCGGTAAAGCACGTTCTGGCTGCGGCGAAACCCTTGCTTTGACAGCGCATCATTCAGCCGTTGCGCCTGATCGCCCTGCAAGGCGGTAAACAGCTTCCGTTCCATCCGGCCCTCAAGATAGGGGCAGGGCTGCGGAGCCGTCACATAGAATTGCGGCGCAATGGGAAGGGTATGACGCATGGGAAAGGCCTTGTTCGCGCCAGAGGTTAGCAAGCCGCAGGCGGGCCGCCAAGGGAAAGTTTCCAAAATGGAAAACCCCCGCCGATGAGGGCGGGGGTGTCAGTCTGAGGGCCGGGGCGTTTGGGCCGGGCGGTCAGTATTCGCCAGTTCGCGGCAGGCCAGATTTTGGGCTGTCCTCGGTCGCGGCATCGGTCGTGCGATTGTCCCGCGCGCGGTCTTCCATGAAGGCGTCAAATTCGGATTTATCCTTGGCCGCGCGCAGGCGCTGAAGAAAGGCCTCAAAGGCGGTCTGCTCGGATTCGAGACGTTTCAGCATGTCCGATTTGTAGCTGTCGAAGGCCGCATTGCCCGAAGGTTGGGCGGCGCGGAAGGCGGCGTAACGGTCATGATGGTGGCGGTGTTTGCGGGCGGCGCATCCGAACATTTTGTCAGAACTCCAACGGTTGGTTGCGGTGATATAGGCCACAAAGAACAAGCCCACGGGCCAGAAGAAGACAAAGCCCAGCACCATGGCAGCGATCCAGGCCTTGCGGCCTTTGCTGTCCAGCCAAGCCTCGGCACGGCGCAGGATATTGGGGCGACCGCCATACGCGACGGACGGAGAAGCGGAGGGGGAAGCGGGGATCATGGGCGGTGGCCTTTGCGGTTAAGGGTTAATGTGAACACTTTTCACATGCCCAAGATGGCCCCGCCCATCCCCCCAATCAAGAGGGTATGTTAAGTAAATTTACATTTTTCGGTCTTGGGTAGAGCAAGCCTTTGGAAAAGGGCAAAACTTTCCCGAATTTCAGGCGGTGAATCCAGCGACCTCGGCCCCGGACAGGGTCTGCAATGCGGCGGGGGCAATGGCAAAGATATGGCGTGGGGTGCCTGCTGCGGCCCAGACTTGCGAGAAGTGCAAAAGCGTCGGGTCCATCCAGACCGGCAGCGGCGTCAGATGGCCGACAGGGGCGACGCCGCCAATGGCAAAGCCCGTGACCTCGCGCACCATGCGCCCATCCGCGCGGCCCAGCGGCTCTCCTGCAAGATTGCTGGCGCGGGCCGGGTCCACCTGATTGCCGCCTGCGGTCAAAAACAGGTAAAGCCGTCCGCTCGCCCCTTGAAACAGGATCGACTTGACGATCTGGTTCAGATCGCAGCCGGCCGCTGCCGCCGCTTGATCGGCGGTGCGCGTTTCCTCGGGCATTTCCACGGGCGTGGCGTCAACGCCGCCGTGGCGCAGGGCAAGGGTGACACGGGCAAGGGATTTCGACATGGGACGCACCTCCGGGTCGGGATCATGCCGATTGCCGGGGCCTGCGGCAAGCCATGCAGTTGACCGCGCGGCCGGACCGCGCAAGATGGGCTTATGACCCTGACCTTTGCCCAACGGCTGACACGCCAGCCCCTTGCCTTCGATCCCGCCCCGGCGGCCGAGATTGACAGGTTGTTTGCAGACCTTTCCCCCGATCTGCGCGGCCTCTTGTCGGCCACGGCGGGGTGCAGCCCCTATCTGACCGAGTTGATGCAGCGCGAGGCGGACTGGTTGCGCCCGGCCTTGCACAACGCCCCGGAACCCGTTTTTGCCGAGCTGCTCGCGGGCCTTGATGCCATCCCGACCGACGATCTGTCCCGCGCGCTGCGTGCTGTCAAACGCCAAGCGGCGCTGTTGACCGCGCTGGCCGACCTTGGAGGGGTCTGGTCCACGATGCAGGTCACCCAAGCGCTGACCGATCTGGCCGACCGCGCGGTGAATCTGTGCCTCCAGCGGCTGGTCGCCGAAGAGATCCGCCGCGGCAAACTGCCCGGCGCAGTGCCCGAGGATGCCGAGACTGCAGGTGGCATGTTTGCGCTGGCCATGGGCAAGATGGGGGCGGGGGAGTTGAATTACTCCTCTGACATCGACCTGATCTGCCTTTTCGATCAGGATCGGTATGGCGACGATTGGCAGGATGCCCGCGCGGCCTTTATCCGCGTGACCCGCAAGATGACCGCGCTTTTGTCGGACACCATGGCGGGCGGCTATGTGTTCCGCACCGATCTGCGCCTGCGCCCCGATGCCAGCGTGACCCCGGTCTGCCTGTCGATGGCCGCCGCCTATGGCTATTACGAGGCCGAGGGCCGCACATGGGAACGCGCGGCCTATATCAAGGCCCGGCCCTGCGGTGGTGACCTTGGGGCGGGCGCGCGGTTTCTGACATCTCTGACGCCCTTTGTCTGGCGCAAACACCTTGATTTTGCAGCGATTCAAGACGCCCATGATATGCGCCTGCGCATCCGCGAACATCGGGGCCTTAATGGGCGGCTGATGGTCGAGGATCATAACATGAAGCTCGGTCAGGGCGGCATCCGCGAGATTGAGTTTTTCACCCAGACCCGCCAGTTGATCGCCGGGGGCCGCGACCCCTCCTTGCGCGACCGGACCACACTTGGCGGTCTTCAGGCGCTGGCCGCAAAAGACTGGGTGCCGCAACCGACTGCAGATGACTTAACCGCGCTTTATCTTGCCCACCGCGAGGTGGAGCATCGGCTGCAAATGGTTCGCGATGAGCAGACCCATACCATGCCTGCGACGCCCCAAGGGGTGGCCCGCATCGCGGCCTTCTGCGGGCAGTCCGAACAAGAGTTCCGCCGTGATCTTCTCGACCGTCTGCAAGCCACCGATCGGTTGACCGAGGGCTTTTTCGCACCGGGAGAGGTGGAGGACGGCCCCGAACTTTCCGACCACGCCCGCGCCATTGTGGATGGTTGGTCCAGCTATCCCTGCCTGCGCTCTGACCGGGCGCAAGCCATCTTCCGTCGTCTGCGTCCGGTGCTTTTGAAACGTCTGTCGCGTGCGGCCAACCCTGATGAGGCGCTTGTGGCTCTGGACGGCTTTCTTGCCGGCCTGCCTTCCGGCGTGCAGATCTTTTCGCTGTTCGAGGCAAACCCCTCGCTGGTCGACCTTATCATCGACATCGCGGCAACCGCGCCCGCACTGGCGCGCTATCTGGCACGCAACGCCCGGGTGCTGGATGGGGTGATCGGTGGGTCGTTCTTTGCGCCTTGGCCGGGGACGGCGGTGCTGACCGCTGATCTGGCCGCCAAACTCACCGAGGCCCCGGATTACGAACGCAAACTCGATGCCGCCCGCGCTTGGATGAAGGAATGGCACTTCCGGATTGGCGTGCATCACCTGCGCGGGTTGATTGACGGGTTCGAGGCCGGGAAATCCTATGCTGATCTGGCCGAAGCGGTGATTTCTGCCCTCTGGCCCGCCGTCGCCGCCGAATTTGCGGTGAAGCACGGGGCCATGCCGGGACGCGGCGCGGTGGTCCTTGGCATGGGCAGTCTTGGGGCAGGGCGGCTGAATGCGGGGTCCGATCTTGACCTTATCCTGATCTATGATGCGGCGGGGGTGGAAACCTCGGGCGGCCCGCGTCCCTTGGCCGCCCGCGCCTATTACTCGCGGCTGACCCAAGCCATGGTGACTGCCCTGTCCGCCCAAACCGCCGAGGGGCGGCTTTATGAGGTGGATGTGCGGCTGCGCCCCTCGGGGCGGCAAGGGCCGGTGGCGACCTCAATCGACAGTTTCCGCAGCTATCAGGAAACCGAGGCCTGGACGTGGGAACACCTTGCACTGACCCGCGCCCGGGTGCTGGCCGGTGAGGCCAGCCTCGCCGCCGAGGTGGAAGATTTCCGCCGCGCGGTTCTGGCCACCAAGGGGCAGGGCGCCAATGTCTTGGCCGATGTGGCCGACATGCGCCGCCGCTTGGCCGAGGCAAAGCCGGGCGGCGGCGGTTGGGATGCCAAATTCGGCCCCGGTCGGTTGATGGACATCGAACTTTTGGCCCAAACGCTCGCCTTGCAGGCGGCCGTGCCGGCCCGTCAGGTCGAACGCCAGATCGCCCTTGGCGCAAAGCGACCCAATATGTCGCAAGTGGACCAAGCGGCGCTGGTGGATGCCTATAGGCTGTGCTGGCGGCTGCAATGTGCCGCCCGTTTGCTCAGTGACCGCACCACCTCACCCGATGCTTTGGGGGAAGGGGGCCGGGCTTTTGTCTTGCGTGAATGCGGGGCAACCGCGCCCGAGGCGCTGACAGAGCGGTTGAAGGAAGCGGCGGCCCTTGCCGAACGGGTCATCGTGGCCCATTTGGACGGGTGAAGACATGGGGAGACGCGCGTTGGACCTGAAAGAAGCCGATCCGAAGGGGCTGGTGCGGGAAAGCTACCGGATCGATGGCATTACCTTGGGGGAATGTCGGTCGATTTTCATGGATTGGGCACTCTCGGTGCCGCTTTCCATCGACACGCCCGACGCGCTGCGCAGTCTGATCGCGCATTACGGGCCGGACAATGCCGATCACCCGATGACGTCTGTGCTGACCGAGGCGCTGGTCGCCCCGCAGACGCCCCGTCGCCGGGGCGGTCGCATCGGGCGGGTGGGGGCGTAAGGTTACGCCCGAAGCCCGACTTCCCTAATCCCGGCGGCCTCGCGGGCCAAGGTCTCGATCCCGGCCCAATCGCCGCTGACAAGTTTGTCCTTTGGGCAAACCCAGGATCCGCCAACGCAAAGGATATTGGAAAGCCCCAGATAATCGCGGGCATTCTTCAGGCTGATGCCGCCCGTCGGGCAGAATTTCACCTGCGGGATCGGTGAACCGATGGATTTCAGATACGCAGCCCCGCCCGCCTGTTCTGCCGGGAAGAATTTCTGCACCGTATAGCCCTTTTCCAAAAGCGCCATGATCTCGCTGGCGGTCGCCGCACCGGGCAACAGCGGCAGGTCATATTCGGCGCAGGCGTCCAAAAGCCGCTCCGTCGCGCCGGGAGAGACCCCAAAAGCCGCCCCCGCCGCCTTGGCCGCCTTGACATCGGCAGGCGTCAACAGGGTGCCGGCGCCCACGACACCGCCCGACACCTCCGACATGGCGCGGATGGCATCCAAAGCGCAAGGCGTGCGCAGCGTCACCTCCAGCGCGGGCAAGCCACCCGCGACCAAGGCACGGGCCAAGGGGGTGGCATGGGCCAGATCTTCGACCACAATCACCGGCACCACGGGGGCCAGACGGCAGATCTCGGCAGCTTTTTGCGATTGTTCGGCGGGGGTCATCGGCGGGCTCCTGTTCTTTGCCCGGATCACGGGCGAGATCGGTGGGGGCCTCCGGCGGGACTATTTATACCAAGATGAAGCGCAAAATGGCCTTTATCTTGGTATAAATATCCCCGCCGGAGGCGAAGAGTGCGGCAGGGCGCGCGGTTTGAGGTCAGACCACCACCGCCGCGCCGGTTTCGGCCGGGCCGACGTTGCGGCGGAAGATCGGAAGAGCGTCGTGTAGGGAAAGAGTGTCTTCGCCTGTGTAGATCT
>CALBSG010000009.1 GCA_937927675.1 uncultured Paracoccaceae bacterium
GCACGCGTTAGCGCTGCCTTCCGCGCGATGCCTTTGGGTGTCAAAACGTAGGCATATCGACGTTTATCTTCGGCTGCCGTGAAATTCCCCAACTTCACAAGTCCTTTGTCGATCAGGGCATTCAGCACGTAGTGAATGCCACCGACGCTGATCCCGACCGCCTCTGCCAGCCCCCGCTGGGACATTTCTGGGTTGTCTTGCAGAAGGCGAAGCACACGAAAGTGCGTGTCCTCCTGCAGCTTGGTGCGCTTACTGGTCATTTCGGGATTTTCTCAGGCTGCCGCACAAGAGCTGCCCAAGGCGCCTTGTTGGATGCAAAAAGTGACGTGAGACTGTATTTCATATCGCTCAATTCTGAGCGTTAGCAAACGATGCGCCTGCAAACAAGGGGGAACGGCGATTTCGAGGAACTTTGGCCGCTTCTAACGATGACATCGCCGTCGAACTTCGCGGGACCGGTCAAGGCAGCGAGGGGCCTCATTTTTTGGAACGCTTCGATGGAATTTCATAAGCGCTACGAATAGGTCGCGTTGATGTGTAAACGCTCATAACTGAACGACCCAGCCCGCACAAGGCTGGTTCATGACCGCCGTTAGTCGTTAACCCCGAGCGAGGCGGGGTGGTTGCCCCTCGTAACATCTTCCCGTGACGCGTGGTGGTCCGACAGGCCGGTAACCATGCTGATGACTGAACCCCAACGCCGCTTGACGCGAGTTCGTTCAGGCCAATCGTCGCGCTGCCCACCAGTTCAGTGCGGTCATCGCCCCGGCCGTGGCAAGGCAAAGCGCCAGACCACCCATTTGGTAACTGACACCCGACAGCAGCGCGCCCGCAAGTCGGCCTGCTGCATTGGCCATGTAGTAAAATCCGACATCCTGACTGACCCTTCCGGCTCCGGAAAACGCAAGGATCAGGTAGGAATGTACCGATGAGTTGACCGCGAACACGAAGCCAAAAGCCAGCAGGCCGATGACAAGCGCGACACTTAGCCAGAGCGAAGGCCCGCTGCCGGCCCAAACGGCCAGCGCCAGCGCAAAGGGGATGGGCACCAGATAGCCCGCCCAAGTTATCGTCTTGGCGATGATTTCGCTGTTGGGCCTGCCTTTGGCCGCCAGCAGTTTCGGCGCGGCAGTCTGCACCGCACCATAGCCGATGATCCAAAGCGCCATGAAGCCGCCGATCAGGAAGAACGCCGCGCGTCGGCTGTCGGCAGAGCCGTCGGACAAGATCGACTGGAAGTAAATCGGGATGCCGACAACGAACCAGACATCGCGGGCTCCGAACAGAAACATCCGCGCCAGACTGAGCCGGTTGACGCGCGCATCCCGCGACCAGATCGAAGAGACCTTCGCTCCCTTTTTGCCCATCGGCAGACCGGGGGGCATAAAGGCCCAAACGCCGGTCAGGATCACCGCGAGAACCGCAGCCATGCCCCAGACCGCGCCCTTGAAGCCTGCCAAGGCCAAGAGCGCCGCACCGAGGAAAAAGCCGAGGCCCTTCACCGCATTCTTGGAGCCGGTCAGCACCGCCACCCACCGAAACAGCGCGCCATCCCCCTCGGGGGCAAGAAGCTTTACCGCCGATTTCGAGGACATCTTGGCGAGGTCCTTGGCGATACCGCTCAGACCCTGCACCGCCATGACAAAGACGACCGAGGTTCCGATGCTCCATGCCGGGTCCAGTTGCGCCAAACCGACCAGGGCGACAATCTGCAAAAGCAGCCCCGACCACAGCGTCACCGCAAGGCCAAACCGCGCGGCAATCCAGCCGGCAGCAAGGTTGGTCACAATTCCGGCCAGTTCATAAAGCACGAACAGCCAGGCCAATTGCACCGGGCTGAACCCCAGCCCGTTGAAATGCAAAAGCACCAGCATCCGCAGCGCGCCATCCGACAGCATGAACGCCCAATAGGCCGCCGTCACCGCCGCATAGGCGCGCAAACTGGTGGTCGGGCCGCTCACATCGCGCCTGCGATCATACGGGTGATGTCGGCCAAGCGGCAGGCATAGCCCCATTCGTTGTCATACCACGCATAGACCTTCACTTGCGTGCCGTTCACCACCATGGTCGACGCGGCGTCGATGATCGCAGAGCGCGGGTCGTTGATGTAATCGGTGGAAACGAGCAGCCGCGTCTCATAGCCAAGGATGCCCGCAAGCGCCCCTTCGGCCGCCGATTGGAACAGCGCGTTCACCTCCTCCACGTTGGTCGCCCGCTCCACCTCGAAGACGCAGTCGGTCAACGAGGCGTTCAACAGGGGCACCCGCACCGCATGGCCATTCAGCCTTCCCTTCAGCTCTGGATAGATCAGCGTGATCGCCGTTGCAGAACCGGTCGACGTTGGGATCAGGTTCATCAGCGCCGAACGTGCGCGCCGCATGTCTTTGGCGGGGCGGTCGACGATGGTCTGGGTGTTTGTCACGTCATGGATCGTGGTGATCGAGCCATGGCGAATGCCCAAGCCTTCGTGGATCACCTTGACCACCGGTGCAAGGCAGTTGGTGGTGCAGCTTGCTGCGGTCACCAGATTGTGCCGGTCAGGGTCATAGTGCTGATGGTTGATGCCATAGACGACATTCAGCGCACCGCCATCCTTGACTGGGGCGGACACCACCACCTTCTTGACGCCCGCCGCGAAATAGGGCGCGATCTTGGCCTCAGTCTTGAAAACGCCGGTGCAGTCGATCACCAGATCGATGCCCATCTCGGCAAGCGGCAGATCCTCGATGTGCTTCGATTGCGTCACCCGGATCTGCTGGCCATTCAGTGTCAGGCTGGCGTCATCATGGCCGATGTCGGCCTTCCAGCGGCCATGGACGGAATCGAACTCCATCAGCAGGGCGTGCTGCTCTGGCGTCCCGGCAGGATCGTTGATCAGCACGATCTCTCCCCCGGCGCCGGTGTCGATCAAATCACGCAGGGCGAGTTTTCCGATGCGGCCAAGGCCGTTCAGGGCGATGCGGGTCATGGCAGGGATCCTTCAGTCGCGGGACAGGTCATCGACCGAGGCTTGCAACGCAATCCGGTCCAGTTGAGAGAATGGCAAGGCGGTAAAGGCCGCGATGCGGCGGCGCAGGCTGGCATAGGTCTGGGCAAAAAACAGGCCCTTTTCCGCATCGGTTCCTTGGGCCTTTACCGGGTCAGGCAGGCCCCAATGCCCACTGATCGGTTGGCCGGGCCACGGCGGACATTCCTCGGCGGCGGCTGTGTCGCAGACGGTGAACACGAAATCCATCTTCGGGGCATCCGGCACCTGAAACTCGGACAGGTGCTTGGACCGCAGGGCTGATGTGTCATGCCCATTGCGCGCCAGAACCTCCAGGGCGAACGGGTTCAATTGCGAGCCGGGCCGGGTGCCTGCCGAAAAGGCCTGAAATCGTCCCTGGCCAAGATCGCGGAGCAGCGCCTCGGCAAAGATCGAGCGGGCAGAGTTGCCCGAGCAGATGAAAAGAACCTGAAAGGGCTTTGGGTCCATGGCAGTGGGGCTCCGAAATTCTGGCGGGTAAAGGGCGGGGCGGCCACGGCAGCAATCGATGACCAGATAATCGACCAGCGCCTCGGCTCGGCCCAGATCGACGGAATAGAACAAGGACCGCCCTTGCCGGGCGACGCGGATCAAGCCGCAGCGTTCCAGTTCGGCCAGATGGTGCGACAGGGTGTTCGGCACCATGGACAGCACGTTGGCAATCTCGGTCGGCCGCGCGCCCTGTGGGGCGAGGCGCATCAGCATGCGAAACACCGAAAGCCGGCCGGGATGGCCAAGCGCGGTGAAAGTCTGGGTGGCGTCTAATAGTTCCATAAATCTGGAATAATGGATTTGACGGCGGCGGCAAAGTGAAACTTTTGTAAAAATCCCCAATCCATGCCAATTGACCCATGTCATCGCACAGTCGCACTGTTCCGGCAGATCCTGCGATGGGCGTTTCCGGAGACGATCATGACCGCACCGATACTTTTAGGCGATCCGACCCCGTTCCTGTTCTTCACGGGCAAGGGCGGCGTAGGAAAGACCTCACTCAGCTGTGCGGTGGCGCTTGATCTGGCGGACCGCGGAAAGCGGGTTCTGCTGGTCAGCACCGATCCGGCCTCGAACCTTGACGAGATGCTCGGCGCAACGCTTGGCGACCATCCGACCCCGATCCCCGGCGCGCCGAATTTGTCGGCGATGAACATCGACCCGGATCGCGCAGCCGAAGAGTACCGCACCCGCGTGATGGAGCAGTTGGATCCTGCAACGGCCGAAGACGAACGTGCGACGGTGCGGGAACAGCTTTCGGGTGCCTGCACCATCGAGATTGCCGCCTTCGACGCTTTCGTTGGCCTTCTGACCGATGGTGCCCCGGGGTTTGACCATGTGATCTTCGACACAGCGCCCACCGGGCATACCTTGCGCCTTCTGAGCCTGCCCAAGGCTTGGAGCGGCTTTCTGGCCAAGAATGACCGGGGCGCCTCGTGCTTGGGCCCACATTCCGGGCTGAAGATGCAGGAAGACCGCTTCCGGGCCGCGCTGAAGGCACTTGGCGATCCGGCGCGCACCTCGATCGTCTTGGTGGCCCGCCCCGACCGCGGCGCGGTGCGCGAGGCGGACCGGACTTCGGCAGAATTGCGCGCCTTGGGCCTGTCGAACCAGATGCTGGTGATGAATGGTATCTTCCAAGCCGCCGGCGCCGACCCGACGGCGCAAGGGCTGGCCCGCGATCATGCCACGGTGCTGGCCTCACTGCCCCCCGATCTGGACCGGCTGCCTCGGGCGCAGGTGCCAATGCGGTCTTTCGACATGGTCGGTCTGGCATCGCTGCGCCGTCTCTTTGCAGACGAAGCGGCACCAGCCGCAATTCAAGTCAACGCCGAGGATCTGGATGGCCCGCGTCTGGATGCCTTGATCGACGATTTGGCAAAGGCCGGGCGCGGGCTCATCATGGTGATGGGCAAGGGCGGCGTCGGCAAGACGACGGTCGCCTCTGCCATAGCGGTCGGGCTGGTCCGGCGCGGCCACGGTGTACATCTGACGACGACCGACCCGGCCGCCCATGTCGCGCTGGTGGTGGGCGGCGTGATGCCCGGGCTGACGGTTGATCGCATCGACCCGGCCGCCGAGACGGATCGGTACGTCGAGAAAATCATGGCCACCAAGGGCCGTGATCTTGACGAGGCGGGCAGGGCGCTGATGCTCGAAGATCTGGCATCGCCCTGCACCGAGGAAGTCGCGGTGTTCCACGCCTTTGCCCGTATCGTGAACGAGGCCCGCAGCGCCTTTGTTGTGGTTGATACCGCGCCGACCGGCCACACGCTTTTGCTTTTGGATGCCACCGGGGCCTATCACCGTCAGATGACCCGCGATATGGGTTCCGGCCCCTCGGGCCGGGTCGTCACCCCGCTGATGCGGCTGCAAGACCCCGATTATACCAAGGTCATCCTTGTCGCGCTGCCCGAAACGACCCCGGTCTCGGAAGCCGCCCACCTGCAGGCTGACCTGCGCCGGGCGCAGATCGAGCCTTGGGCTTGGGTTGTCAACCGCACCATGGCCGGCACCGGCACCACCGATCCGCTGCTGCGCCAGCGCATCGCCGGAGAGGCCCGGCAATTCGCCCGACTGCGCGGGGGGCTTGCCAATCGCCTTTATCTCCTGCCTTTCTTGGCCGAACCGCCGGTCGGCATTGACCGCCTTGCCACCCTTTCCTGAGAGACGCATGAAACGCCTGAGCTTCCTTGACCGCTGGCTGACCCTGTGGATCTTTGCCGCCATGGCCCTTGGCATTGCGCTTGGTCAGCTTTGGCCGGGTCTGCCGGATGCCCTGAACCGCCTGTCGGTTGGCAGCGTCAACATCCCCATCGCCATTGGTCTGCTGGTGATGCTTTACCCGCCGCTCGCCAAGGTGCGCTACGAGGATCTGCCTCGGGTCTTTGCCGACAAGCGCATTCTGGCGCTCTCGCTGATCCAGAACTGGCTGATCGGGCCTCTTTTGATGTTCGTGCTGGCAGTGACCTTTCTGTCGGACAGCCCGGAATACATGACCGGGGTAATCCTGATTGGTCTTGCGCGCTGCATCGCCATGGTGCTGGTTTGGAACGGGCTCGCCTGTGGTGACACGCAATACGGCGCGGCGCTGGTCGCCTTCAATTCGCTGTTCCAAATTCTGTTTTTCTCGACCTATGCTTGGGTTTTCCTGACCGTCCTGCCACCCCTGTTCGGGGTTTCGGGCCAGATCATCGACGTCAGTTTCTGGACTGTGACACAGGCGGTGCTGATCTATCTTGGTATTCCCTTTCTCGGTGGTTTCCTGACGCGTCGAACGCTCGTCGCCCGCCGGGGCGAGGATTGGTATCGCCTGCAGTTCTTGCCGCGCATCGCACCTTTGACGCTGCTCGCCCTGCTGTTCACCATCGTCGCCATGTTTGCCCTGAAAGGTGGCGAGGTTCTGCGCTTGCCGGGGGATGCCCTGCGGATCGCCGTGCCGCTCTGTCTTTATTTCGTGATCCAGTTCGGGATCGGCTTCCTGCTTGGCCGCCTGATTGAAGCCGACTATCCCCGCACCACCGCCGTGGCCTTCACCGCCGCTGGCAACAATTTTGAACTGGCGATCGCGGTGGCCATCGCGACCTTCGGCCTTGCCTCCCCGGTCGCCTTCGCCGCCGTCATCGGCCCCTTGGTCGAGGTGCCGGCGCTGATCCTTCTGGTCTCCGTCGCCCTCTGGATCGGGCGCCGATGGTTCCGAGCCAGCCTGCCGAAAGAGGCGAATTGAACGCCTCCGGGCGCGAGGAGATCACGCCTCGGCCGTGATATTTTGTCGAAGTCTGCATGACCCAACACGGGTGGGGGCAGGGCGGACAGACGGGGGGCCCATGCCCGTCGATCTTTGCAGCCCAGACGTCCTCGCGGCGGACGATTCGATCCCCCAGCAAAGTGGACTGTTAATAACATTCAAAGCGGCCATATTTGTCAGGCCAGTTATTTGTAAGCCTGCCATCCATCGACAGAGTGATGGAGCGGTCTCGGCATGCAAGAACACCTTCGCCAAAACGCAGCGGCCGGCGCCACATGTGGCGCGGCGCGCCGGGTCGGTCCATGAGCGGCATGGCCACCCTGCTGCATCTGGCCGGGGCGGTGGCGCTCTTGCTTTACGCAACCCGCATGGTTCGCACCGGGGTTGAGCGGGCGGGCGGGCCGATGTTGCGGCGGCATCTGCAGCAGGTCTTGTCCAATCCGGTGAGCGCCGCGGTGATCGGTGCCGGGCTTGCCATGGCCTTTCAAAGCGCAACCGCCGTTAACCTTTTGCTGTCCTCGCTGGCGGGAAGTGGACTGGTAGCCGGAGTGTCGGCGCTGGTCGGCGCGCTCGGGGCAGATTTCGGCTCTGCCGTCGTGGTGCGCCTGCTGACGCTGGATCTTTCGCTGGTGATGCCAATCGCGATGATCGGTGGCACGGTTATATTCCTGTCAACCGAGCAACGCGCTTGGCGGCAGGCTGGGCGTATCCTGATCGGCGCAGGTCTGATTCTGATGGCGCTGCAACTGATCGGGCAGGCGTCTGAGCCGCTGCGTGACAGCCATTTCCTGCCGTTGGTGATCGGCTATCTGACCGATGATCCCGCAACGGCCTTTGTTGTCGCGGCGATTTGTGCGTGGCTGTTTCATTCCTCGGTCGCTTTTATCCTGCTGGTGGTGGCGCTGGCGACGCGCGGCTTGATTCCGGCCGATCTTGGTTTGGTGCTGATGCTCGGTGGCAATTTGGGCGGGGCGCTGATTGCCGTGGTGCTGTCGCGTGGCGCGGTGCCACAGACGCGAGCGGTGCCGGTGGCCAACCTTGCGCTGCGGGGCGGGGCGGCCGTTCTGGCGCTGATGGCGCTGCGGACCGCCTCGCTGGGGCCGGACTGGCTCGGGCCAAATGCTGCGGCGCAAATTCTGAACGGCCATATTGCCTTCAACTTTGCCGTCGTGGTGCTGTCTTTGCCACTGGCACGGCGCGCGCATGATCTCGTCCTGTCGCTCTTGTCTAAGCAGGCGCAACCCTCGGCCAATTTGATCCCCGCCACGACGCTGGACGACAGCGTTCTCGGTGCGCCATCACAGGCGCTGGCCAATGTCACCCGCGAGGTTGTCGGCATTTGCGGCGACCTTGAAACCATGCTGGACACCGTGATCCAGCTTTACGAGGTGCCGGACGCGGCCCGGATCGAAGCTGTGGCCAAACTCGACGACCGGATCGACCGGTCGCATAGCGAGATCAAACTTTATCTGGCGCGTCTGGCCAACAGCGGCATGGACGCTACCGCCACGCAACGGATGCAGGAATTGCTGGCCGCTTGCATCGCGCTGGAACAGGCAGGTGATGTCGCCAGCAGCAATCTTTTGGCGCATGTGAAGCGCAAGCATGACCGTGGTCTGTCGTTCAGCCCCGAAGGCTGGCAGGAACTGGTCGATCTGCATGGCCTTTTGCTGACCGACGCCCGTCTGGCCTTCAACATCATCGTGTCGCGCGATCAGAACACCGCACTGGCCTTGGTGCGTGCCAAGGAACGCTTCCGCGAGGCCGAACGCCGCGCCACGGCGCTGCATTTCGGGCGGCTGCGCGACCGTGGCATCCGCAGCATCGAGACGAGTTCGCTGCACCTCGACACGATCCGCGACCTGAAGCAGATCAACTCGCTTCTGGCGACGCTGGCCTATCCGGTTCTGGAGGAACAGGGGCTTTTGTCCAGCTCGCGCCTGCGCTTGCCGGATATCGGCACCGCCTAACCCTTTCCATCTGCAACACTTTCGCAAAACGGTCACAGAGAATGACTACCACTCCCACCTGCAAACCTTGCAACAAAAGGACACCGACCATGACAACCCTGACACGCCGCAGCCTTCTTGCCACCGGCACCGCGGCACTGGCTGCACCGCTTTTCGCCCGCCGTTCGCTTGCCTCCTCTGGGGTGGTGAACGTCTTCGCTTGGGGGGATTATTTCCAGCCGAACATCGTCGAAGCCTTCGAAAAGGCGACCGGCATCAAAATCAACGTTTCGACCTATGGGTCGAACGAAGAAGCCGCCAGCAAGCTGCGCGCAGCGGGCGGGCAGGGGTTCGACCTGATCTTCCCGTCGGTCGACACCCGCCCGAACTATGACGAGGGCGATCTGCTGGCCGAAATCGACGAAACCAAGCTGAACGTCGGCCTGATCGAGCCGTCGCTGTGGCGCTCGTCGCTGGAACTGGGCGCGGCCCGTCGCGGCAAGCGCTACTTGGTGCCGTTCACTTGGGGCACCGAAGGCATCACCTATGACAGCAGCGCGCTGAACGTGGCACCGGGCGAATTGTCCTATGCGCATCTCTGGGCCGATGGGCTGGACGGCAAAGTCGCACTGCGGCAAAAATCGGTGCTGGTCAGCCTTGCCATCTATCTGGATGCAACGGGCGAGCTGCCGTCGAACCGGGCGATGGACCTTTACAAGACCGAGGAAGACACCCGCCGTATCTTCGACGGCTGCGTGGCTTTCGCCGCCAAGCACAAGAAGAACATCGGATCCTACTGGAACAATGCGACCGAGGCGACCACCGCCTTCACCGACGCGGGCTGCACCATTGGCCAGACCTGGGACACCACGGGCATCAAGCTGAACAGCGATGTGGATGCGAAATGGCGTTACGCCGCCCCGAAAGAGGGCGCGCTGGCATGGATGGACACCGCCGCCGTGCCGAAGGGGGCCGAAAACATCGATCAGGCCTATGCGCTCTTGAACTTCCTGCTTTCGCCCGAGGTTGGCGGCATGTTCTCGAACAACACCGGCTATAACTCGGCCGCTTTGGGCAGTGCCGCCCATATGTCGGACGCCGGTCGCGCCGCATTCGAGTTCGCCTATCCGGGCGACGCCATCGCCAACCTGTGGTGGTGGCCGATGTTCACGCCGTGGTTCAGCCAAGTTCGCGAAGAATACGTCGAGAAGCTGACCAACGCCTGATCACGGGCGAACGGGCGGCGCGGGGGCAATCTCCCCCCTCGCGCCGCCACACACCACCAACCAAGGAATGGACCCCGAGATGACAGGTCAAACGACGGGCAAGGCAATCGAATTTGATCGGGCATCGGTCCGGTTTGGCCAGTTTCAGGCTGTGCAGCCGACCGATCTTCGGATCGAGCCGGGCGAGTTTTTTTCCATCCTCGGCCCGTCGGGCTGCGGCAAGACCACGCTTTTGCGTCTCTTGTCGGGTTTTCTGGACCCGACCGAAGGGGATGTCAAAATTGGGGGCACCTCGATGGTCGGGATTGATCCGTCGGTTCGCCCTACGGCTTTGATTTTCCAGAACCTTGCGCTGTTTCCGCTGATGTCGATCTGGGAAAATGTGGCCTTCGGGCTGGAAATGCGTGGTTGGTCGCGCGCAAAGCGGCGGGACCGGGCCTATGAATTGCTGGCCACCGTGGCCCTGAGCGATCATGCCGAAAAACTGCCGGCCCAGCTTTCGGGTGGGCAAAAGCAGCGGGTCGCCATTGCCCGCGCGCTGGCGGTGGAACCTTCGGTGCTGCTGTTGGACGAACCGCTGTCGGCGCTGGACCTGAAGCTGCGCCAGCATATGCGGGCTGAGTTGAAGCAAATTCAGGCCAAGACTGGCATCACCTTTGTCTACATCACCCACGATCAGGGCGAGGCCCTGACGATGAGCGACCGGGTGGCCGTGATGAACCGCGGCCGCATCATGCAGATCGGCTCTCCGGACGACATTTATGACCGACCCGACAACGCCTTTGTCGCCACCTTCGTTGGCGAAACGAATGCGCTGAACGCCAAGGTGGCCTCTTGCGCCGATGGGATGGCGCTGGTGGAAACCCCGCTGGGCGGGTTCCGCGCCAGCAACCCCAAGGGGCTGGGCGCGGGAAGCGATGCGATCCTGTTCCTGCGGCCCGAAAAACTACGGCTTCTGGCGGCGGGCGAAACCGAAGAAAACCACATTGCAGCCCGTATCCTGCGCCGCGACATGGAAGGCGCGTGGTCGACCTTGGTCGTTGAAACCGGCGGGCGCGAGTTGAAACTGCATTTGCCGCATGACGGGCGCGAGGCCCTTGCATCGGGCGAGGTGGCTTTGGGGTTCAAGGCGACCGAGGCGGTGATCCTGCCCAAGGGAGAAATGTCAGATGACTAGACTTTTCCGCGCCTTCGGCATGCCGCTGTCGGCCCTGATCTTGCTGTTTTCGGGCATCTGGATCTTCGGCCTGATCGCTGCGCCGCAACTCATCATGATCGAACAATCCTTCTGGCGGATGGAGCGGCCTGCCGGGTCTGCCGAAATCTCGGTGCAAATTGACGGGC
>CALBSG010000010.1 GCA_937927675.1 uncultured Paracoccaceae bacterium
AAGCTATTCACAATGTTCTGAAAAGCGGAACCGATAATCACAGCCACCGCTAAATCAACCACGTTACCCCGGTTAACGAACTCCTGAAATTCCTTAATAATGCGCATAGTTAAGGCAAATTAATGCCGAAAATCTTAGCCTTCCAAGCCCATTTTCGAAGAGGCGCGCTTGCGTTCGTTCTCGGTCAGGAAGCGCTTGCGCAGGCGGATCGACTTGGGCGTCAGTTCGACCAGCTCGTCCTCGGCGATGAATTCGACGGCGGCTTCGAGGCTCAACTGGATCGGCGGGACCAGCCGGACCGCCTCGTCGGTACCCGAGGCACGGACGTTGGTCAGCTGCTTGCCCTTGATCGGGTTAACGACCAGATCGTTTTCACGGCTGTGAATACCGATGATCATGCCTTCGTACAGCTTTTCACCCGGGTTCACGAACATGCGGCCGCGATCCTGCAGCTTCCACAGGGCATAAGCAACCGCTTCACCATCATCCTGCGAAATCAGCACGCCGTTGCGACGCTCGGCAACCCCACCCTCTTTCACCGGAGCGTATTCGTCGAACACGTGGCTCATCAAACCGTTACCGCGGGTCAGGTTCATGAATTCACCCTGGAAGCCGATCAGGCCACGTGCAGGAATGCGGTATTCGATACGGACACGGCCACGACCATCCGGCACCATGTCTTGCAAATCACCCTTACGCTGACCCAGACTTTCCATCACGCCGCCTTGGGTATCTTCTTCAACGTCAACCGTCAGCATTTCATACGGTTCGCACTCAACACCATTGATGGTTTTCTTGACTACGCGAGGACGACCAACAGCCAGTTCAAACCCTTCGCGGCGCATGTTTTCGATCAAAACGCCCATCTGAAGTTCGCCACGGCCCGACACTTCGAAAGCATCGCCGCCGGGGGTGTCGGCGACCTTGATCGCGACGTTGACTTCTGACTCTTTCATCAGGCGTTCGCGAATGACGCGCGACTGCACCTTGTTGCCATCACGGCCTGCCAGAGGCGAGTCGTTGATGCCGAAGGTCACGGTGATGGTCGGCGGGTCGATCGGCTGGGCGGGCAGGGCGGTATCAATGTCCAGCGCGCACAGCGTGTCGGCCACGGTGGCCTTGGTCATGCCGGCGATGGTGACGATGTCACCGGCCACAGCCTCATCAATCGCGGTCTGGTTCAGGCCGCGGAAGGCGAGGATCTTGGTGACGCGGAACTGCTCGATCCGGTCGCCGGTGCGGGTCAGCGCCTTGAGCTGTTCGCCCACTTTCAGCGTGCCGGATTCAACGCGGCCGGTCAGGATACGGCCGATGAACGGGTCGGCCGACAGCGTGGTGGCCAGCATGCGGAAGGGTTCGGCGGCTTGCGCGATCTGCTTTGGGGCATGCACATGTTTGACGATCAGGTCAAACAGCGCTGACAGGTCCTTGCGCGGGCCATCCAGATCCATATCGGCCCAGCCAGAACGGCCCGAGGCATAGACATGGGGGAAATCCAGCTGCTCGTCGTTGGCGCCAAGGTTGGCGAACAGATCGAACACTTCGTTCAGTGCGCGGTCGGGTTCGGCGTCGGGTTTGTCAACCTTGTTCACCACCACGATCGGACGCAGACCAAGGGCCAGCGCCTTGGAGGTCACGAATTTCGTCTGCGGCATCGGGCCTTCGGCAGCGTCCACCAAAAGGCAAACCCCGTCGACCATGTTCAAGATCCGCTCGACCTCGCCGCCAAAGTCGGCGTGGCCGGGGGTGTCAACGATGTTGATCCGCGTCCCGTTCCATTCGACCGAGGTGGCCTTGGCCAAAATCGTGATGCCACGTTCACGTTCGATGTCATTGCTGTCCATCGCGCGTTCAGAAACCGCCTGATTGTCGCGGAACGATCCCGACTGTTTCAGCAGTTCGTCCACCAAAGTGGTCTTGCCATGGTCGACGTGCGCGATAATGGCGATGTTGCGAAGCTCCATCGGAGGGGTCTCTTTCACTTGTCCGCTTGTTGTCGCGCCCCTTACAGGAGGGCGGGCGGAAAGACCAGAGGAACCTTTTCAGGTGGCGATATAACGGTCGCGACGATGGTTGATGGTGATGACCAGATTGACCACCAAAGCGCCAAGTGCTGACCACATCACCGTGGTGGCAGGCAGCACGGCAAGGGCAGCAGCAAAGAGCGCCGCATCAAAGATCAGTTGGGTTTGGCCTGCACGAAAGCCGGTCTTGTCCTGCAAGATCAGCGCGAGGATGCCAACGCCGCCAAGGCTGGCGCCATGGCGGAACAGGGCCAAAAGCGCAGAGCCGGAAATTGCCCCGAACAGAATGGCGCCCACCGGCGTCGACAGCGCCCCGAACTGCACCCAGGTGGGCATAAGCATGGAAAGCCCTGACATTAGCGCGACGGCGGCAAAGGTTTTCAGCGTAAAGCCCAGCCCCATGCGGCGGTAGCCTAGCCAGTAAAAGGGCAGGTTGACGGCAAAGAACACCGGGCCAAAGCCAAAACCGGTCAGGTAAGACAGCAGCACCGCCAGCCCCGCCGTCTGGCCGGTGATCAGCCCCAGATGGGTCAGAATGGTGATGGCAAAGGCCGCCATGCCGGCCCCATAGGCAATGCCTTGGGCGTCCTCGATCAAGCTATGGGTCTGCGGGTCTGTCATTGGCGGAGGTGTCATGCGGGGGGGCGATATCAGACCGTCAGCACGCGGCCAAGCAAAACTGCGGCCAAGATGCCCAGCCAGACCGCACCGCCCCGGTTGACCATCGGCCGCGCCCGGTGCGGCAGGCTGGCCCCCAGCCGCAGCCAAAGCGTGGAAACGATCAGCACCAGCGCCCCAAAGAGGCCAAACCCGGCCGCGGTATTGGGGGCTGTGGGCAACAGCACAAGGCCGAACACCAGCGCCTTGGGGTTCAAAAGCGTGGTCAGCCCAATCTGGGCCGGGGATACCGCCGCCGACAGCGAAAACTGGTCGGTCCGCCACAGCTTCAGTGCCATCAGGCCAACCCAAAGCCCCGCCGCGACGGTCAGCCCTTGTTTGAGATCAGGCAAGCGGTCCAGCCACAAGCTGCCCCAAAAGGTCAGCGGCACGACGGTTGCTGTATAGGTGGCCAGCACCAAAAGCGGTAGGCGCACCCCGCGCGCGCCTTGCGCCCCTGCCATCGCCAAAAGCGCATTGGTCGGTCCGGGAGAGGCGAGCAGGGCCAGAAGGGCGAAGGTCAGTTCGATCAAGGTCATAACACGGCTTATGGTGGGGCAGGGGGAAACCTTCTCTGACATAGATCAATGGCAAGGGAAAAGGAAAAGGGCGCGCGGTTTTGTCCGCGCGCCCTTGCGATACTGCGTTCCTGTTACGCGGCGCGGGTCATCCCGGCCTTATAGACAAGGCCGGCCACGATCCCGCCCAGCATCGGGGCCAGCAGGAAAACCCAAAGCTGCGCCATCGCCGTTCCGCCGATCAGCAGGGCCGGACCAATGGAGCGTGCAGGGTTCACCGAAACGCCCGTTACGTTGATGCCGACAAGATGGATCGCGGCCAGCGTCAGGCCGATGGCAAGACCTGCAAACCCGGCCGGGGCGCCCTTTTCCGTTGCGCCCAAGATCACGGTGACAAAGATAAAGGTCATCACCGCCTCAAACTCCAAGGCGGCGCTCAAGGAATATTCGCCCAAATAGCCCGGCCCGTAGCCATTGGCACCAAGCCCGCCCGTCCAGCCCGTGCCGCCCGAGGCGATGATATAAAGCACGCCCGCCCCAAGGATCGCACCGGCGATCTGCGCCACGCTGTAGGCCGCGGCCTCGGCGACGGACATGCGCCCCGCCGCCACCATGCCAAAAGACACCGCCGGGTTCAGATGTGCGCCCGAAATCGCGCCAAGCCCGTAGGCCGCCGCAACAATTGCCAGTCCAAAGGCCAGCGAAATACCTGTAAATCCGATGGCCGCGCCGCCGATGACAGCGGCCCCGCACCCAAAAAGCACAAGAATGAAGGTGCCGATCCCTTCGGCGATCAGTTTTTTGAACATCGTCCCTCCTGAAACCATGTAAGCGGGTAAAGCCTTGCCCGTGTTGCAATGGGCCAAGGCGTGCTGCGCAAGTTGGCGCTGGTTGCCTTTGGCCTGCTGAAAGACTATTTCTGGGGGCAAGCCATCGTCAGGGGGAATTTCCGTTGCGCGACCTCAAGCTGCCCGATCAACGTCACCCCGAAAAGGCGCATCGCCCCGATCAGGAGCAGCCGAAAAAGCCGTCGTGGATCCGGGTCAAGGCCCCGACCTCGGAAGGGTACAAGCAGACGCGCGACATTCTGAAGTCGAAAAAGCTGGTGACGGTCTGCGAAGAGGCAGGCTGCCCCAATGTCGGGGAATGTTGGTCGGCAGGCCATGCCACCATGATGATCATGGGCGAGATTTGTACCCGCGGTTGCACATTCTGCAACGTCGCGACCGGCAAACCGCAGGTGCTGGATACGTTTGAGCCGGGCAAGGTTGCCCATGCCGTGGCCGAACTTGGGCTGAAACATGTGGTCATCACCTCGGTGGACCGCGACGATCTCGAAGATGGCGGGGCGGAACATTTTGCCCAGACCATCCGTGCCGTCCGCCACCGCTCTCCCGGTACGACGATTGAGATTTTGACCCCGGATTTCCTGAAATGCCCGCCGTCGGCGTTGGAAACCGTGGTTGCGGCGCGCCCCGATGTGTTCAACCACAACCTTGAAACCGTGCCGGGCCTGTACCTAGAGGTGCGCCCCGGTGCGCGCTATTTCCACTCCTTGCGCCTGTTGCAAAAGGTGAAAGAGCTGGACCCGACGATGTTCACCAAGTCGGGCATCATGGTCGGTCTGGGCGAAACCCGCGCCGGGGTGTTGCAGGTCATGGATGATATGCGTGCCGCTGATGTCGATTTCCTGACCATCGGGCAATATCTGCAACCGACGCCCAAGCATCACCGCGTAGATCGCTTCGTGACGCCAGAGGAGTTCAAAGCCTATGAGGAAGCCGCCTATGGCAAGGGTTTCCTGATGGTGTCGGCCACCCCACTGACCCGGTCCAGCTATCATGCGGGGGATGATTTCGCCCGGCTGCGCGCCGCGCGGATGGAAAAACTCGGCCGCGGGTAACGACTTTTCGACGAAAACTCGGGGCCTGCACGGCAGCTTACAGTCAAATTCTGCACCGAGACGCCTTATGCCGGGGCAACAAAGGGCTGGCGGATGCGTTGAAAGACCTCCAGCGCTTCGGCCCGCGCGGCGTGGGCCGTAAGGCGCGGGTAATCGGTGTTGTCGATCAGGCCGGGATGGGCCTCGGTCACAAAGCCCAGGGCGCAGGCCAGTGCGATGTCAGCATGACCAATCTCGTCGCCAAACCACCAGGGGCTGACAGGGCGTTCTGCCTCGAGCAGGCCAAGGACCGCCGTGATCTGAACCCGGCAGCGGTGTTCCCAAGCGGCACTTGTCACCTCATGCAGGCGGCGTTCGTAAAACAGGCTGACCGCCTTATCGGCCAGACCGCAGGCCAAGGCCGCAATCCGCAACGCGCGATGACGGGCGGGTTCGGCAGACGGGAACAGCGGTTGTTTGACCAGATTGTCGAGATAATCCAGTATCATATGGCTGTCGGTCAGGGCGGTGTCATCGGGCAATACCAGCACGGGAACCCGCATCAACGGGTTGATGGCCCGCAGCTTTTCGGCATCGCCAAACACCGACCACGGGCGATGTTCGAAAGGCAGATCGTAAAGCGTCAGGGCGATACCGACCCGGCGCACAAAGGGGCTGTCATATTGGCCGATCAGGATCATGCGGTCAGGCTCATTCAAGGGGCGGCAAAGCCTTGAGATAGGCCACCACGGCGTGGACGTCGGACTCAGGCAGTTTGGACATATTCTCAACCACATAGGCCATATGCCCGCCAACGCTGTCAAACTCGGGCGTGAAGCCGGTGGTCAGATAGGCGACGATTTCAGCCTCGGACCACCGCAATTTGCCCGGCGTGATGTTGGGGATGCGGCCCTTGCCGTCAGGCGACGGTGCGCCAGCCATCCAGCGGCTGCGGTCCAGCCCGCCAAGGGCATTGCGCGGCGTATGACATTCGGCGCAATGGGCCAGCGCCTCCACAAGATAGCGGCCGCGCTCCAACGCGGGGGTTGCAACCTCGGTCATCTGCCAATCGCGGGTCTGGAACACCAGTTTCCACCCCCCAAGCAGGCGGCGGATGCTGAAGGGAAAGCCGATTTCATGCGGCATCGACGGTGTGGCCGAGGGCGGCACGGTTTGCAGATAGGCCCAAAGATCGGCCAGATCCTGCCCTGTCATCTTGTTATAGGCATTATAGGGCAGGGCGGGAAAGTAGTGCTGGCCCGCAGGCGAGATGCCGTCGCGAAGGGCATGGGCGAACTGTTCAAGCGTCCAATTTCCAATGCCCTGAACGGGATCGGGGGAAATGTTGGGCGCGCGGAAGGTGCCAAAGGGCGAGGCCAGCCCCATGCCCCCCGACAGCACCAGTTGCGCCGTGCCTTCCGCCCCCGGCGCCATATGGCACGAGGCGCAGCCGGCGGCGGTGAAAACCATCTGGCCGCGCCCCGTATCGCCGGTTACGCCTTGGAGGTCGTCAAGAGAGCTGGGGCGCGGCTGGGTGAACAGCAAAAAGCCGGCAAAGCCCAAAAAGGCCAATCCGGCGAGGACAGGAAGGGCGCGGTAGGCCATGGGCGCCTCTCAGTTAAGCAAATCTGATCGAAGGATAGCGCAAGCCAGCCCGCAAGGCACCTGTTGTTTCGCGCTCAAGGCTTGATCTTGCCGTTGACCCGCAGCGCCTCGGGCCAACCCCAGATCTGCTCAATCCCCCACAAGGTTATGCCAATCGCCACAATGGTCAGCACAAATTTGACATGAGAGGCCGAGGGCGGATTGCGCGCCCATTTCGCCATTCGTATCAGCCAGGTCAGGGTCATTCCGGATCGGTAAAACGTACCTTGCCGATGAAGGGCAGGTTGCGGTTGCGTTGCGCGAAGTCAATGCCGTAACCCACGACAAATTCATCGGGAATCTCGAATCCGGTCCAAGTGGCCCGAATGTCCACTTCGCGGCGCGAAGGCTTGTCCAGCAGCGCGCAAACCTCCAGCCGGCGGGGTTCGCGGCTCAGGAGCAGGCGCTTGACATGGCTGAGCGTAAAGCCGGTATCGACGATGTCTTCGACCACCAGCACATCTTGGCCCGCAATCTCGCCGCGCAGGTCTTTCAGGATGCGCACCTCGCGGCTGGAATGCATGGCATCGCCGTAAGAGGAGGCTTCCAGAAAATCCACCTGCACCGGCAGGTCGATTTCGCGCACAAGGTCTGCAATGAACACAAAAGAGCCGCGCAAGAGCCCCACCACCACGAGCTTGTCGCAATCGCGGTAATGCGCGGTGATTTCGGCGGCCAGTTGTTCAACCCGTGCGGCGATGGCCTTGGCCGAAATCATCTGATCGATCACATAAGCGCGGTGTGGCATAGGGGCCTCTTGATTTTGC
>CALBSG010000011.1 GCA_937927675.1 uncultured Paracoccaceae bacterium
CGCTGCCCTTGGTGTTTTCGATGGTCGAGGAAGAGGGCATCTGCCTGGGCGGCTCGTCGGGGATCAACATCGCCGGCGCCATCCGCATGGCGCGCGAAATGGGGCCGGGCCATACCATCGTCACCGTGCTGTGCGACTATGGCAACCGCTATCAGTCCAAACTGTATAACCCTGCTTTCCTGAAGGAAAAAGGACTGCCCGTGCCGCGCTGGCTCGACCGCGCGCCGATGCATATCCCCTCCGTCTATCAGGACGCATGAGGGCGTTTCGCCTCCTGACGGCGGGTTTGGGGCTGGCCATTGCGCTGGCCCTTTCTCCTGTTCAGGCCCAAGAGGCGCCGCGCCAAGTCGATGAAACCGGTGCGCTGATGCCGCGCCAGCAAGGCAATGGCGCAAAACAAATCGCGCCCTCTGGTCAGGTGCTGCCAGACCCGGTTGGTAGCTTGGACTTTGACGCCTGGGAACGACTGGCGGCCCGTGTCGAAAACGCCACGGAAAACCGCAACGCCACCTCGGAAAATCTGGAAACTCTGCGCCGCCAACTGGTGGATTGGCGCGGCGCACTGTCGGGCGCGCAAAGTGCCAATGCCGCGCGCATCGCCACGCTGCGCACCCAGATCGCCGCCCTTGGTCCCGCGCCCAGTGATGGCGCCCCCGAGGCCGAAGAGATTGCCACCCGCCGCTCGGCCCTGAGCGAGCAGTTGATCGAGTTGCAAGCCCCCGGTCTGGCCGCAGACGAGGCCTATCGCCGCGCCAATGGTCTTATCAGCGAGATTGACCGCGTTTTGCGGGAACGGCAGGCCGACCAACTGCTGAAGCTGTGGCCCGCGCCGATCAACCCTGCCAATTGGCCCGAGGCGTTGATCGGCCTGACCGACACCGGCGTGCGGCTGTGGGATGAAACGGCCGAAAAATGGGGAGATGACGCGGCCCGGACCGCCTTTGGCGATAATGTGCCGTTCATCCTGCTGCTTTTGGCGCTAGCGATTGTGCTGTTGGTCTATGGCCGGGCTTGGATGCAAGGCTTGGCCAGCCGATTGCAAGACCGTGCCTCGGCGCGTGGCCGCAAGGTCTTGGCCCTTGTCGCCTCGCTGGGTGAAATCGTCTTTCCGTTCATTGGCATCCTGTGCGGCTTTGGCGCGCTGAAGCTGACCGAAATGGTGGGCGAGGTCGGCGACACCGCGCTGGAGGCGGCGTCGAATCTGGCGCTTTATCTGGTTGTGGTGGCCTGGCTTGCCGCCCGTGTCTTCCCGCGCGGCCTGTCCGAAGGTACGCTGGGCCTGCCCGCCGAACGTCGCGCGGAGGCGCGGTTCAATGCGGTCGCCATGGCGGGGCTTTTCGGGCTGGATGGCCTGCGCTTTGCCGCCATGGATGCGCAATCTTATTCCGAAGGCACCACCTCGGTGGTTGCCTTTCCGGGGTTGGTGGTTTCGGGCCTGCTGTTGGTGCGGATGGGCCAGCTTTTGCACCGCAACCTGACGCTGGAACGGCGTGAGGGCGAGGCCGTCCGCTATGGCAAGCGGCTTATCAGTATTCTGGGGCAGGGCACGATCGCGGTTGGCGTGGTTGGCCCGGTGCTGGCGGCGGTGGGGTATGTGCCCGCTGCAGCGGCCCTGATCTATCCCGCCATGCTCAGCCTGTTTGTCGTCGGCCTTTTGCTGGTGTTGCAAGAGCTTGTCTCGGACATCTATGCCGCCGTCACCCGCGCCGAACCCGATGCGGGCGAGGCGCTGCTGCCGGTCTTGGCGAATTTTGCCTTGGCCTTGGCCAGCCTGCCGATCTTTGCGCTGATCTGGGGCGCGCGCACCTCGGACCTCACCGAGTTGTGGACCCGGTTCCGCGAAGGATTTGAACTCGGCGGCACCCGCGTGTCGCCGACCAGTTTTCTGGTCTTTGCTGTGGTGTTCGGCATTGGCTATGTGCTGACGCGGATGTTTCAAGGCGGGCTGAAAACCTCGATCCTGCCGCGCACATCGCTGGATCAGGGCGGGCAGAACGCCGTTGTCTCTGGCATCGGCTATATCGGTATCTTCCTTGCTGCCCTGATCGCGATCAACGCCGCCGGGATCGACCTTTCCGGTCTGGCCATCGTCGCCGGTGCCCTGTCCGTCGGCATCGGTTTCGGCCTGCAAACCATCGTGTCGAATTTCGTATCTGGCATCATTCTTTTGATCGAACGCCCCGTCAGCGAAGGCGACTGGATCGAGGTTGGCACGACGGCAGGCATCGTAAAGTCGATCTCGGTGCGTTCGACCCGGATCCAGACCTTTGATCGGTCAGACGTAATTGTGCCAAACTCGGATCTGATCTCGGGCCGGGTGACAAACTGGACGCGGTTCAACATGACCGGACGGCTGATCGTGCCGGTGCCGGTGCCGTTTGAAACCGACAGCCGTAAGGTCGAAGCCGCGCTGCGGGAGATTGCCGCCGCGCAGCCCTTGGTCATCCTGCAACCGCCGCCGACCGTGGCGCTGGTTGGGTTCGGGGCCGAGACGATGAATTTCGAAATTCGGGCCATCCTGCGCGATGTGAATTTCCAGATGCAGGTGCGCTCGGACATCAACCACGCGATTGCTGCGCGCTTTGCGGCGGAGGGGATCTGCTTTTCCAACACCCACCGCGAGCATTTGGCCAAGATGGCCGAGGCCAATGCCGACCCCGACTCCAGACCCCGCTCCAAGGACAAGCCCGCCCCATGATGACCGCGCCTTTGTTTCGTGATGACGCCTATCTGCGCGAGGCGGATGCCACCGTTCTAGCCCATACGCCCGAAGGCGGTATTCTGATTGACGCCTCGGTGTTCTACCCCACCGGGGGCGGGCAGCCCGGCGACAATGGCATTGTGCAGTGGGACGGCGGGCGTCTGGCCATCGCGACGGCGGTCAAGGTCGAAGGTGGCGGCATTGCACTGGTGCCGGCCGAACTCGCAGCCCTGCCGCCCGTGGGCACGCGGTTGCGCCAACGCATTGATTGGGACCGGCGTCACCGCCACATGCGCGTGCATACCGCGCTGCATCTGTTGTCTGTGGTCATTCCCTTGCCCGTGACAGGGGGTCAAATTGGCGCTGACAAGGGGCGGCTTGATTTCGACATGCCAGAGACCCCCGCCGATCTGCCCGCGCTCGAGGTCGCGCTGAACGCCCTTATCGCGCGCGATCTGGCTGTGACGGATCAATGGATCACCGACGCCGAGCTTTTGGCCAACCCCAGCCTTGTCAAAACAATGTCGGTCCGCCCGCCCATGGGGCAGGGCAGGGTGCGGTTGGTGCGGATCGGAGATGCCACCACGCAGATCGATCTGCAGCCTTGTGGCGGCACCCACGTCGCCCGCACCGCCGAAATCGGCCGGGTCGAGTTTGGCAAGGTCGAGAACAAAGGCAAACAGAACCGACGGATCAACTTGCTGCTTGCCTGAAAACCATCCGATACCACACGACGTTTTGCTCTTGAGCGCCCCAAAACTTCCCGCTAAACACCCCGCAACGGATCGGTGGCCGAGTGGTCGAAGGCGCACGCCTGGAAAGTGTGTAGGCGGGGAACCGTCTCTAGGGTTCGAATCCCTATCGATCCGCCATTTACAACTCCAAAACTCGAGAGGGTTCCCGGACGGGGGCTTATTGTTTAAAATGGGTTTTGCGACGCCATCAGAGCAGTCGGAGACGTATGTATCCGTCGTAATCGGTCTCTGAACGGCCCGCGTCTCTTTCCATCCGTAGTTTTCCAAGCCAACAGCCCCCGCACTGAAGCGAGGGATGTTTGCTTGGCTAAGCGTAAATTCTCCATGCAATCGACTCCACAGTGGCGGCTGCCGGGATCGAGCGGAAGATCACGGATGAAAGCGATGCTTTCAGTTCTTGGCTTGCGGTGGAGGCTTTGTGACAGGGGCGGGTTGCATCCAATGCCTCGTCGTTCCCGTCTGCAATAGGGTCACCTTTTCGGAATTACCGATGTTCACCACCCGATAAGGCGCGACCGGCGAAAGGCTGTCTCCCTCTGGAACGAGCCCGTCCTCGGGGCGTTCCGGCACCGCGTCGATCAGCAGACGAATACCGCGCACCAGGTCATCGACATAGGTAAAGTCGCGATACATGTCGCCATGGTTGTAGATGTCGATCGGGCGATCTTCGATCATCGCGGCAACGAATTTGTAGAGCGCGAGGTCGGGGCGGCCCCATGTGCCATAGACGGTGAAGAAGCGGAACATGGTGGTCGGTAGGTTCCACAAATGCGCGTAGGAATGGGCCATGCTTTCGTTGGCTTTTTTAGTTGCGGCATAAATCGTTAGCTGGGTGTCAGCTTTTTCGGTTTCGGTGAAAGGCATTTCGGTGTTGGCACCGTAAACCGACGAGGTCGATGCCATGAGAAGGTGATCGACCTTGAGCCGGCGGGCAGCTTCCATGACGTTGAATGTTCCGATTACATTCGAGTCAAGGTAGGCACGTGGGTTCTCGAGGCTGTAGCGCACTCCCGCCTGAGCAGCGAGATGGACGATCACGTCGGGTTGGAATTCGTCTGCAAGCTTGTCGAATTTGGTCTGGTCTTCCAGCATTCCTTCCGTCGTAGAGAAAGTGGAATTTTGCAACAACATCGCATGGCGTCTCTGCTTCAGGGTGACGTCGTAATAGTCCGTCATCCCGTCATAACCATGCACTCGGAAACCTTCTGACAAAAGGAGTTTAGCCAAGTGGAAACCAATGAACCCAGCTGTGCCGGTTATAAGTACTTTGCGTTGGGTCACTATCGTTTCTCTCACCGTTCAGGATTTGGGCGAACAGGTTACCAATGTGTCGATTTCGAGTTCTGAACTTAGCGCTTCGATTTCTTCCTTCAGCGCCTCGTACTCTTCCATCTTCCGCACCAGAAACG
>CALBSG010000012.1 GCA_937927675.1 uncultured Paracoccaceae bacterium
ATCGGGGTCGGCATCTGGGATACGCCGCCCCCCGCGCGGTTCCTGTTCACCGATGTGAAATACAAGCTGCACGCCTGCTGCCACGGCACCCATGCCATGATCGAAGCGCTTCTGGTTGCAAAGTCCCGTCTTGGTCTGGACATCTCGCAGATTGCAGGGCTCGAGCTTCAGACCTCGCCACGTTGGTTGAAGGTTTGCGACATAAAGCAACCGCGCAGTGGGTTGGAGGTGAAGTTCAGCTATGCCTGGCTGGCCGGTATGGTCATGGCAGGCGTGTCAACCGCCTCGGACGCGGCCTATTCCGACGCCTTGGCGGGAGATGCGGCACTTGCTGCTTTTGCGCGTCTGGTGACGGTGACGGGCAACGGGGACGTGGGCGATATGCAGGCCAAAGGGCAGTTGGTTTTGAAAGATGGGCGCGTGGTTGATTTCGCGCATGATCTGGATGCACCGATCCCGGCGGCGACGCTGGAGGCCGCCTTGCGCGCCAAAGCCAAGGGGCTGTTGGGGGACCGTGGCGAGCGCCTTTGGGCCGCCGTGGCTGGTCTGGAAGGCCTTACAGCAAGTGATCTTGGCGCGGCTCTTGGCGGTGCGGCATGACCCGTGACTTTTCAGACTGGATCGGCCGTCAAAGCCAGCGGGAGGAGCCGATCTCCCCCCGCCTCTTGGGCCAGTTCCGCGCCACGCTTGCGGGCTTTCTTGGTCCCGCAGCCGTTCCCTTGGGGATTCACTGGGCGATGATGCCCGATCTGGCCGATCCGCAGGATCTTGGCCGTGACGGGCATCCGCGGACGGGGCTTTTCCTGCCGGCCCTGCCGCTGCCACGCCGGATGTGGGCAGGGGGAGAGTTGGAATACATCTCGGATTTCCGAGCCGAAGACCATCTAACGCGCCAGAGCGTTGTGGCGGATGTGGCCTTCAAGACGGGATCGACGGGGCAATTGGGGTTTGTCACTTTGCGCCACGACTGGTCGGCGCGGGGTGAGCTTTGCCTGCGTGAAAGGCAAGATATCGTGTACCGCGAAGACCCCAAGCCGGGTCAGAGCGCGGCCCCGCCGCAGGCCGAGCCGTGGCAACCTGACCGTGTCTGGTCGCTAACTCCAGATCCTGTGCTGTTGTTCCGTTATTCGGCACTCACCTTCAACGGCCACCGCATCCACTATGACAAACCCTATGCGACGGACGTAGAAGGCTACGCGGGCCTTGTGGTGCATGGCCCCCTGCAGGCGCTGTGGATGCTGAACCTTGCCGGCGATCTGCTGGGCCGGGCCCCCAAGCGCTTTCGTTACCGGGGGCTTGTGCCATTGATCTGTGGCACACCGGTTCGGATTGAGGCACGGGCCGAAGGCGCCGACATCGGCCTGCGGGTGGTGTCGGAGGATGGCGTGGCGACGATGCAGGCAACCGCATTCGCATGATGGCAGGCCGTGGCACCTGCCACGGCCCGCAAGACGGCCTAGCCGTGGCAGGCCGCAACCGTTTTGACCGTCGAAAAGCCGTAAAGCGCCTCGAACCCCTTTTCGCGGCCATGCCCTGACTTGCCCGATCCGCCAAAGGGCAGCTCCACACCGCCCCCCGCGCCGTAATTGTTCAGGAAAACCTGCCCCGCACGGATTGCGCGTGCCATCCGCAGCTGACGGGCGCCATTTTCGGTCCAGACACCCGCCACCAGCCCGTAATCGGTGCCATTGGCGATTGCGATCGCCTCGTCCTCGTCGTCGAAGGGAATGATGACCTGCACGGGGCCGAAAATCTCGTTCTGGGCCAGTGTATGAGAGGCGGGAACATCGGCAAACAGGGTGGGCGGCAGGTAGAAACCGCCCAGCGGTGCATCGGCGATGATCTGCCCGCGCGCAGCCAGGGACAGGTCGCTGCCTTGGGCCAGCATCCCTTCGATCAATGCCTTTTGCCGTGCCGAGATGACAGGTCCAAGGTCGAGATCGTCGATCGCAGGCCCGACCTTCAGCGCGGCATAGCGGTTCGCAAGGCGTGACACCACCTCGTCCATGCGGGGCCGCTGAACGAGGATGCGCGCACCGCAGGAACAGGTCTGCCCGGCGTTCTGGATGCCGCCGTTGACAAGAAAGGGCAGGGCGCGGTTCAGGTTGGCATCCTCGAACACGATTTGCGGGGATTTCCCGCCAAGTTCCAGCGTGACGGGAACGTGGTTCAACGCCGCGGCCTGCTGCACCAGCGTGCCGACCCCGACCGATCCGGTAAAGGAGATGTGGTTGATGCCGCGATGCGCGGCAAGCGCCGCCCCCGCCTCGGCCCCGGTTCCCGCAACCATGTTGACGGCGCCGTCGGGAAAGCCGGCCGCTTGAACCAGATGTGCAAGGGCCAGAGCCGAGAGGCAGGCCTCCTCCGCGGGTTTGATGACGCAGGCATTGCCCATCGCCAGCGCCGCCGAGACCGACCGCGCCAGAATCTGCATCGGATAGTTCCAGGGAACGATATGCCCCGTCACGCCATGCGGTTCGCGAAGGGTCCAGACGGTATAGCCGTCCAGATAGGGGATCGAGTCTCCCATCACTTTGTCGGCGGCTCCGCCGTAGAATTCGAAATAGCGCGCCATGGCAACGGCATCGGCGCGGGCCTGTTTCAGCGGCTTGCCCACGTCACGCGCCTCAATCCGCGCCAGATCGTCGACCCGATCAAGGATCAGACGCGACAGCGTCAGCATCAGCCGCCCCCGCTCGGCTGCGGTCAGCTTGCCCCATGGCCCGCGCCGCGCATCCTGTGCCGCTGCGACGGCCGCGTCGATGTCTTCGGCGGTGCCGCGCGCGATGCGGGCCAACGGTTTGCCCGTCGAGGGATCCAGCAACTGGATCGTTCCACCACCGGCAGGCGGCAACCACTTGCCGCCGACCAGAACCTTGTCCGTTTCGAACCACAGCCCGTTGTCCATCTGCCGCTCCGCCTGTCTCTGCCCCTTGCGGCGACACTTTCCCCGCAGGCGGGCGTGTCGTCCAATGCGCGAAGCCTCTTGCGGTCAGAATGGCGGGTTCTAGCAGGGAATCGTATCCAGTTCGGGGGCGAGTTTGCCCTCCCATATCCCGCGGCGCACAAGATCGCGGGCAACGTCTACGGTCAGGTCTATCAAAGCCCGTGCCGCACGGCTTTGTGCCCGCGCGGGGTTGGTCACCAGCATCACGGGGCGCGTCATGACCGGCGCGATGATCGGGGATTTTACCAACTCCCCGCGTCCGACATAATCATGCGCCGCCGCTGGCGCGAAGATCGTATAGCCAGACCCGCGCGCGACCAGTTCCTTGATCTGCGTCATCGCATCCATTTCCAGCACCACGTTCAGCGAAAGCCCGAGCGCTGCGGTATGCCGCGTGATCGTCCGTGTCAGCCCATGCGAGGCCGAGGGCAGGATCAGGTCAAGCCCGACGATATCCGCCAAGGGCACGGGGCGTCCGGGCGGGGTGGACAGCGGCCAAGCATCCGGCGCAGCAAAGAAGCAAAGCTGTTCGTCCAGCAAGTGCTTGGAGACAAAATGTTCCTTGCGATCAAGGTCGTAAAGGAAGGCAACATCAACCGTGCCATCCTCCAGCCATGTCTTGATGTAACCGCTCATCGACTCGATGGCCTGAAGGCGGACGTCAGGCAGGTCGATCCGCACGGTTTCGGCCAACGGCACTGACATCACCATCGACACCGACGGCGGCATGCCGAAAGCCACCGTTCCACGAACGGCGGCACCTGCCTCTTTCATCTCGGTCACGCAACTGTCCAGACTGCGACAAATCTCGCGGGCGTGCCGCACCAGAAGTCTGCCCTCATCGGTGAGGATGATGCCCCGCGGCGACCGCACCATAAGCGGCACACCCAGTTCGTCCTCCAGCCGGATGACGTGCTGCGACAGCGATGGCTGTGCGACCCCCAAGCGGCTGGATGCGGCCGAGAGCGATTTTTCCTCGGAAATCGCAACGAAATATTTCAGGTGCCGAATGTCCATCGCCCGCCCTCCCCTGCGTTCGACCAGATTGACCAGACTCTAGAGTCGGCCTGCATGCAGTATTCTGTATACCAAATTTATTCTTCTGCTATCAAGAAATGCTATGGCAGTTCGGAATCTTCCGACTAGACTCGGGGGAAGTGGATGGATGATGCTGACTCTAGAGCCGAAAAAGACGCTGGTTGAGCAAACCTACAATGCGCTTGTCGATGCAATTTGCATCGGAGCGTTGGCACCGGGCGAACGGTTGACCGAGGATTCCCTCGCAGCCCGCCTGAACGTGTCACGCCAACCGGTGAATGCTGCCCTTGCGATGTTGCGTGCGAATCAGCTTGTCGAAGCGACGGGGCGACGCGGCGTTGTCGTCGCACCGATCGACCCCACGCTGTTCCGCAGCATCTACGATTTCCGTGGCGTGGTTGAACCTCTGGCTGTCGAACTCGCCGGACGTCAGACCATCACCGATGAGATGCGTCGCGAAGGCGACCGCATCGTTGCCGAAGGCTGGCGCGCGGCAAATGGCGACGACATGCTTGGCATGGTGCGGGCCGATGTCGAGTTCCACTCGTTCATCTATCGGCTCAGCGGCAACAGCGTGATCGAGAACACGATGCGGATCTACTGGCAGCATATCCGTCGTGCCATGGTCGCGATTCTAAGCGGCGAGGGCTACCCGAACACGGTCTGGAGCCAGCACGAAGCCATCATCACCACCCTGATGCAGGGCCGGGCCGATGACGCGGCGGCGATCATGCGTCAGCATATCCTTGGCGGCACCGCCGTGATGGAACTGCAAGCCTTTGGAAGGCCTGCCACCGTCGGTTAGCCGTGATTGGTCTAGCCTTGAAAGGAAACGCTTATTACCGCGGCTGGCGCGGCTTCAATTACCTTGTCCTTGCCGGATTGAAAGCGGGGCACGAGTATGGACGATCTACAGGGAATTCTCGTCATTTCATTGGAGCAGGCGGTCGCCGCACCTCTGGCGACGGCTCGTCTTGCCGAAGCTGGCGCAAGGGTCATCAAGGTCGAAAGACCCGAGGGCGACTTTGCCCGAGGCTATGATCGGCTGGTTCACGGTGAAAGCGCCTATTTCGTCTGGATCAACCGTGGCAAGGAGTCGGTCTGTCTGGACCTGCGGCAGCCCGAAGACCTGTCGCTGTTGAAGCGCATGATCGCTGCGGCAGATGTCTTTGTGCAGAACCTCGCTCCCGGTGCGGCAGCGCGGCTGGGCGTGGGGGCTGACGAAATGACCGCACTCAATCCCGCGCTGATCTATGTCTCTATCTCCGGCTATGGCGAGGATGGCCCCTATCGGGACCAAAAGGCCTATGACATGCTGATTCAGGGGGAAAGTGGCCTGCTTTCTGTCAACGGCACACCCGAGGGCAGCGCCCGCGTCGGCATATCGGTCTGTGACATCGCGGCCGGCGAGACGGCCTTCGCCTCGGTCCTGCAATCG
>CALBSG010000013.1 GCA_937927675.1 uncultured Paracoccaceae bacterium
TCGTCATCGTTCAGCGTTTTCAGCGTTGCGACGATCTTGTCAAAATCTTCCCAGGTGCGTGCCGCCCGGCCGATGCCTCCGTAAACCACCAACTCATGCGGATTTTCAGCCACATCAGGGTGCAGGTTGTTCATCAGCATCCGCATCGCGGCCTCTGTCAGCCAGGATTTGGCGGTGATTTCGGTGCCGGTGGCGGGGTAGATGTCGCGGGTGTTGTGACGCGGGTTCATGGGAGCCTCAGAAGAAATGGGCCGTCAAGCGGCGAGTTGCGGCATGGGGGTGGCGGCGGCAGCGGTCAGGGCGCCATTGCCGATCAGACGGGCGGCGGTGGCGATGTCATCGGCCATGTAGCGGTCATCGCCCAAGGCAGCGACATCGGTGCGCAGGCGTGCAACGGCCCGTTGCAGCGGGGTCGAGGTGGGCAAGGGCGCACGGAATTCGATGCCTTGGGCGGCGCAAAGCGCCTCGACGCCAAGGATCACATTCAGGTTCGCCACCATCCGGCCCAAACGGCGCGCGCCGTGGGCGGCCATCGACACATGGTCCTCTTGGTTGGCCGAAGTGGGGGTGCTGTCGATCACGGTCGGGTGCGCCATGTGCTTGTTTTCAGACATCAAAGCGGCAGTGGTCACCTCGGCAATCATGAAGCCTGAATTCAGGCCCGGCTTGGGTGTCAGGAACGCCGGCAGGTCACAAGACAGAACCGGATCGACCATCAGCGCCACCCGGCGCTGCGCAATCGCGCCGATTTCGGACAGGGCCATGGCGATCATATCGGCGGCAAAGCCCACAGGTTCCGCGTGGAAGTTGCCGCCTGAAACGATCAGCCCGACCTCAGTCAGCACGAGGGGGTTGTCGGTCGCGGCGTTGGCCTCAATCTCCAGCGTGCGGGCGGCTTGGCGCATGACATCCATCGCGGCCCCCGTGACCTGCGGCTGGCAGCGGATGCAATAGGGGTCTTGCACGCGGGTGTCACCCTCGCGGTGGCTTTCGCGGATCACCGAACCGTCGAGCAGGGCGCGCAGGGCTGCGGCGGCCTCGATCTGGCCGGGGTGGCCGCGCAAGGAGTGGATTTCGGGTTGCAGCGGCGCGGTGGAGCCCATGATGGCATCCGTCGACAGCGCGCTGGTCAGCAGGGCAGCCTGCGCGGCGTTCCAGCCGTCAAACAGGCCTGCAAGGGCATAAGCGGTGGAGAATTGGGTGCCGTTGATAAGCGCCAGACCCTCTTTAGCGCCCAGTTCAATCGGGGAAAGTCCTGCTTCGGCAAGGGCTTCTGCGGCGGGCTTGATGTTGCCGTTGAACTCTGCCTGGCCATGGCCCAGCATCGCAGCCGTCATATGTGCCAAAGGGGCAAGATCGCCCGACGCCCCGACCGACCCTTGGGCCGGGATCACCGGGGTGACACCTTTTTCCAGCATGGCTTCCAAAAGTGCCACGACCTCGTGCCGGACGCCCGAAGCCCCGCGGCCCAGCGACAAAAGTTTCAGCACCATCATCAGCCGCGCCGTGGCGCGCGGCATGGGGTCACCCACGCCGCAGCAATGGCTGAGAATCAGGTTTTTCTGAAGGGTTGCAGTATCTTCCACCGCGATCTTGATTGAGGCGAGTTTGCCAAAACCGGTGTTCACGCCATAGACGGCCTCGGACCCGTTGGCCGCGGCGTGGATCATTCCGGCGGCGCGGTCGATCCCGGCGCGGGCCGAAGGATGCAGCTTGGCCGGGGCCTCTTTGCGCCAGATATGTTCAAGCTGGGCAAGGGTTGCTTGGCCCGGAACCAGAATTTCGGGGATCAGGATGTCAGGCGTCAAGGCGGCCTCCGAAGATGCGGGTGTGAAGGGGTGTGGCCCCGATGCGGTAGGAAAGTTCGGCCGGGTGGGTGGCATCCCACAGGCAAAGATCGGCCAGTTGGCCGGGCGCGATGGTGCCGCGATCGGCAAGGCCAAGGGCGCGGGCGGCGTGCAAGGTGGTGCCTTGCAGCGCCTCAAGCGGGGTCATGCGAAACAGCGTGCAAGCCATGTTCATCGACAGGGGCAGGCTGGCCACAGGCGAGGAACCGGGGTTGAAATCGGTGGCCACTGCCATCGCCACGCCCGCCGCACGGAAGGCGGCGATGGGCGGGCTTTGGGTTTCGCGCAAGGTATAGAAGGCGCCGGGCAGAATGACGGCGACAGTGCCGGCCCGCGCCATTGCCTCTACCCCGTCTTGACCGATGTATTCCACATGGTCGCAGGACATCGCGCCCATGCGGGCGGCAAGGATGGCCCCTTTCAGGTCCGAAAGCTGCTCGGCATGCAGTTTGATCGGCAGCCCAAGGGCAAGGGCGGCTTGGAACAGGCGCTCGACCTGTGCGGGCGAAAACGCGATGCCCTCGCAAAAGGCGTCAACGGCGTCGATCAGGTGTTCGGCATGGGCGGCGTGCAGCGAGGGGATGGCCACCTCATCGATATAGGCGTCAGCACGGCCCTTGTATTCGGGCGGGATCGCATGGGCGGCAAGATGGGTGGTGACCACGTGCAAGGGGCGGTGCTGCGCGATGCGACGGGCCACGCGCAGCATTTTCAACTCATCGTCGACGGTCAAACCATAACCGGATTTCACCTCGATCGTGGTGGCTCCTGCGGCGATCATCAGATCGGCGCGGGCCAAGGCCGAAGCCAGAAGCTCGTCTTCGGTTACCGCGCGGGTGGCGGTGACGGTCGACAGGATCCCCCCACCGGCGCGCGCCACCTCTTCATAGCTTGCGCCGTTCAGGCGCATTTCAAATTCCACCGCGCGATGGCCGCCAAAGACGATATGGCTGTGGCAATCAACAAGACCCGGGGTCAGCAGGCGGCCGCCGCAATCCTGTGCGGGCAGGGCTTGCCACTGCGCCGGAATATCGGACGTTTGTCCAACCCACAGGATCTGCTCGCCTTCGGCCACCAGAGCCCCATCTTCGATCAGACCATAATCGCCCACCATGGTGGCAATCGTGGCATGGGTAAGGAGAATCGCCATTTGGCTTGCCTTTTGTCTACGCTTGGGTCTAATATGTATGCACATAATAACCCTGTCAAGACGAGGCCACCGATGACCGTGATCCATGCCAAAACCGCGCTTTTGCCGGCAGGTTGGGCCAATGATGTTCGAATTGAGATCGTGGACGGCCGGATTGCAGCGGTGACTGCCGGGGCCAGCCCTGAGGGGCAGGGGGTGGATTGTCTGCTGCCGGCCATGGTGAACCTGCACTCTCACGCCTTTCAGCGGGCGATGGCGGGGATGACAGAATATCGCAGCGCGGGCCAAGACAGTTTCTGGACATGGCGCACGCTGATGTATCGCTTTCTGGATCGCCTGACGCCCGAGGATGTACAGGCCATCGCCGCCATGGTGATGCTGGAGATGGCCGAGGCGGGCTATGCGGCGGTGGCCGAGTTTCACTATCTGCACCATGCGCCAGGGGGCGGGGCCTATGACAACCTGGCCGAAATGTCGGCGCGCATTGCGGCGGCGGCGGCGGAAACCGGGCTGGGTCTGACGCATCTGCCGGTGCTTTATGAACGGGGTGGCTGTGATGGGCGGGCGTTGACGGCGGGGCAATTGCGGTTTGGCAATGATCCCGAGCGCTTTGCCCGGCTGTGGGAGGGCGCGGCGGCGGCGTTGAAATCCTTGCCCGCCGATACGGTGCTGGGCGTCGCACCACATTCCTTGCGCGCGGCCAGCCCGGCCGGGATTGCGGCGGCGGCAGTGCTGAACCCTGCCACGCCCATCCATATCCATGTCGCCGAACAGGTGGCCGAGGTCAGCGAAGTTTTGGGGGCCACCGGCGCGCGTCCGGTCGAATGGCTGATCGCCAACACCGATCTGTCCTCGCGCTGGTGTCTGATCCACGCAACGCAGATGGAGCCGTTTGAGACCGAAGCCATGGCCAAATCCGGCGCGGTGGCGGGGCTTTGCCCGATTACCGAGGCGAATCTGGGCGATGGCATCTTTGATGGGGTGCGCTTTCAGGCGGCGGGCGGGGTTTATGGCGTGGGGTCCGACAGCAATGTGCGCATCTCGCTGTCCGAAGAACTGCGGCTTTTGGAATATTCGCAACGTCTGGGGTTGAAGGGCCGGGCGATGTTGGCCGATGGCACGCGGTCAACCGGCCGGGTGCTTTACGAAACCGCTTGCAAGGGCGGCGCGTTGGCCGGCGGGCGGCAGGGCGGGAAGATTGAGGTTGGTCAATGGGCGGACCTTGTCGCGCTGGAGTGCTCGGGGCCGGATATGGCGGCAAGTCAGGGGGATATGCTGCTCGACACCTTCCTTTTTGCCGGCGATGACCGCATGGTGGCCGAGGTTTGGTCGGCGGGCCGTCATATCGTGACGGGCGGGCGGCATGCGGGCCGGACGGCGATTATTGCCCGGTATCGGGCTGCCATGGCGTGTCTGCGCGAGGCTTTGTAAGGGGATGGGCATGAAGGGCTGGGAAGATATTCGCGCCGAGGTTCTGCGTCGCATCCGGGCGCGTGATTGGCAGCCCGGTGCGCAGATCCCCACCGAAGAAGACTTGGCCGTAGAATTTGGTGTCGCGCGCGCCACGGTCAATCGGGCGCTGCGCGATCTGGCCGAGGCGGGCGTGCTGGAGCGGCGACGCAAGGCCGGAACCCGCGTTGCTGCTCTGCCTGTCCGAAAGGCAACGCTGGATATTCCGGTGATCCGGCAAGAGATCGAGGCGCGCGGGCAGACCCACAGCTTTCAGGTCTTGAAACAGACCTTCATGGAGCCGCCGGTGCCGGTCGCCTCGCGGCTTGGGTTGCCGCCGGGGATCAAGCTTTTGTATCTGGAAACCCTGCATCTGGCGGATGGCAAACCCTTTGCTTTTGAAACCCGCTGGCTGAATTCGGAAATCCTGCCGCGCCCGATGCCGGACTTTCAAAGTCTGAGCGCGAACGAATGGCTGGTGGCGCATGTGGCCTATGTGACCGGCGACATCGCCTTTACCGCCGAGGGTGCGGGCGGGCGGGAGGCTGCCGTTTTGGGCGTGCCGGTGGGGGCAGCACTGTTCATCACTGAACGCATGACCTGGACGGCTGAAAGCCCGATCACCTTTGTCCGGCTGGCCCATGCCCCGGGATATCGGGTGCAGACGCTGGTCTGATGGGCGGCCTAGCGGCCGCCGAAGACCTTCAGTACGGTTTTGGTCAGCCGTTTGTGCAGACGCTGCGTGCGGTGGCGCTGGTGCATCACGGCATAGGCCGGTTGGCTGATCGGTTCCACATCGGTGACCGCGGCGAACTTTCCGCTCTCGATCAACTGTTTGGCGGTGCGGTCCAGCACAAAGGCAGCCCCGCCCATCGCTTGCAACAGCCCTGAAACCGCCGAATCCTGCCCCGAGGCGTAGGGCGTCGCCGACATTTCCGGCAAAGCGGCGGCATGGGTGGTATCAAAGGCCGGGGAATAACTGGCGCGGATATAACCCGAAGCAGCCAATTCGGCCCGTTTGGTGCCGTTTGAGGAGATGAGCCGATAGGTCACGTCACCCACGGATGTGAAATGCAGATCGGGTTGTGCCTGCGGTGAATAGACAATGGCGTAATCCAAGACGCCACGCGCCACATCCTCGCACATCTGCACGGAATAATCCGGCTCAATGTAAAACGCGCAGTCGTTCAGCGCCTTGCGAAAGGCACCGACCCAGCCCGCAATGCGCCCTGCGGCCAGATCGTGCTGGATGCCGATGCGCAAGGAGACCGCCTGATCGCCCGACGGCGCAACAGAGCGCTGCGCCTCTGTCCAGGCATGGCGCAAGCCGCGGGCATGCGGCAGGAACTTCAGCCCTTCGGTCGTCAGATCGGTGCCGGCGCGGGATCTGGTAAAGAGACGCGCGCCGATGGCTGCCTCCAGCACCTGCACGCGGGCTGAAACGGTGGATTGGGTGATCTCCAGCCGGTCGGCGGTGCGGTGGAAGCTGCGGGTTTCCACAAGATCAAGGAACGTATCAAGGAGTTCGATTTGCATGAAAATGCCTGTCGGTTGCCGGGCGCAAGGGCCTGATCGTTATTATCGATCAATAACCCGCCCCACGCCCGATTGAAAGGAATTTTCAGAGCGCCGATACTGCCGCGCAATGTGATGGGAGGCCCGACATGTCCGATTTTCCAACTAGCGCCCGTGTTGTCATCATCGGTGGCGGTGCGGTGGGGGCGTCAAGCCTGTATCACCTGTGCAAAGCGGGCTGGACCGACTGCGTTCTTTTGGAAAAGAACGAGCTGACGGCGGGCAGCACCTGGCACGCGGCGGGCAACGTCCCGACGTTTTCGTCCAGCTGGTCGATCATGAACATGCAGCGCTATTCGGCCGAACTTTACCGCCGTCTGGGCGATGAGGTCGATTACCCGATGAACTACAACGTCACCGGTTCGGTGCGGTTGGGCCATACCAAGGAACGCTTGCAAGAGTTCCAAAAGGTCGTCGGCATGGGCCGCTATCAGGGGATGGATCTGAAGATCCTGACGCCCGACGAGATCAAAAAGGTCTATCCCTTTGTCGAGACCCATGACCTGACCGGCGCGTTGCATGACCCCTATGACGGCGACATTGATCCCGCACAGCTGACGCAAGCCTTGGCAAAAGGCGCCCGCCAGATGGGCGCCCGGATTGAACGGTTCTGCCCTGCCACCGGCGTGCGCCGCGAGGGCGATGAATGGGTGGTTTCGACCCCGAAGGGCGAGATCCGTTGCGAGATCGTGGTCAACGCGGCGGGCTATTATGCGCGGGAGGTCGGCAAGTGGTTTGGCCGCGACCTGCCGATGATGGTGATGAGCCATCAGTACATGCTGTTCGACACCATCCCAGAGCTGGAAAAGTGGAGCGCCGATGTCGGCCACAAGCTGCCTTTGCTGCGCGATGTGGACAGCAGCTATTACCTGCGGCAGGAAAAGCACGGCTTCAACCTTGGCCCCTATGAAGGCAATTGCAAAGCCCATTGGGTGACCAAGGACGATCCCTTCCCCGAGGACTTCAGTTTCCAACTGTTCCCCGACGATCTGGAGCGGCTGGAGTGGCACATCAATGACGCGATGGAGCGGGTGCCTTTGCTGGCCAAAGCCGGGCTGTCCAAGGTTATCAACGGCCCGATCCCCTATACGCCCGATGGCAACCCGTTGATCGGCCCGATGCCGGGCGTGCCGAATGCGTTTGAGGCCTGCGTTTTCACGTTTGGCATCTGTCAGGCCGGGGGCGCGGGCAAGGTGCTGGCGGAATGGGTCACCGAAGGGGCGACCGAATGGGACATGTGGTCGTGCGACCCGCGCCGCTTTACCGGGTTTGAAGACCCCGAATACTGCGTCAAAAAGGGGATGGAGGTTTACGGCCACGAATACGCCATCCACTTCCCGCATCATTCTTGGCCGGAAGGTCGGGGCAAGAAGCTGTCTGCGGTCCATGCCCAGACCAAGGCGCTTGGCGCGATTTATGCGCCCTATAACGGCTGGGAGCGCGCCGCATGGTATGCCCGCCCCGGCGATGATGTGTCCGAAGATGCACAGCGCACTTGGGACCGCGAAGGCCCGTGGTTTGACGCGGTGAAGGAAGAATGTGAGGCCGTGCGCGATGCGGCCGGGATCCTCGATCTTCCGGGCTTTTCGCGCTTTGTGCTGAAAGGGGCTGGCGCGGCGGAGTGGCTGGCCAAGCAGATCACCGGCAAGGTGCCGTCGGTTGGTCGGTTGGGTCTGGCCTATTTCGCTGATGACAAGGGCCGGATCGTCACCGAGATGTCGGTCGCCCGGTTGGCCGAAGATGAGATGGTGCTGATCACGGCGGCCACCGCGCAGAGCCATGACTGGGAATGGTTGCAGCGTCATCTGGTGGCCGGATTGAGTCTGACCGATCACACCACCGAATGGTCAACGCAGATCCTGACCGGGCCGAAAGCCCGCGCGATTTTGGCGGAAGTGTCGAACGCCGATCTGGCGAAAGGGTGGTTGACCCATCAGACCGCCCGCATTGCCGGGGCCGAGGTCTGGCTGTGTCGCGTAAGTTTCGCGGGCGAACTGGGCTGGGAAATCCATTCAAAGACCGCCGATACCGAAGCGGTCTGGAACGCGGTGTGCCGGGCAGGCAAGGGCCATGGCTTGCGCCCCTTTGGCATGTTCGCGCTGAATTCCTTGCGCGTCGAAAAGGGCTATCGGGCGTGGAAGGGCGATCTGTCGACCGATTACACCGTGCTGCAAGGCGGGTTGGAGCGGTTTGTCGATTGGGCCAAGCCTGATTTCCGGGGGAAATCGGCGCTGGCGGCGGAAAAGCAGCGCGGCGTGACCAAGCGCTTTGCCACGCTGGTGATCGAGGCAGGCGAGCAAGACCCGCCCTATATGGCGACGATCTGGAAAGATGGCGCCATCGTGGGCGAGTTGACCAGCGGCTATTACGGCCATCGGGTCGGGGCGTGCATCGGGCTTGGCACGCTGAAGGCCGAGGTCAACGTGCCGGGAACGCCCGTTGAGGTCGAGATTTTCGGCACGCTTTATCCGGCGGTGGTGCAGGAAGATGCGCCGCTGTGGGATGCCAAGAACGAGCGCATCCGCGCATGACAAGCGCCGGGGGGCTGTCAGCCCCCCGGACCCCCCGAGGATATTTTTACCACATTGAAGGCGAGGGACATGGCGAAGGTTGGGTCAGTAGATCGGGGGGGAAATCACCCAGATCACCACGGCGGGGATATCGCCGGGGTTCGACCAGCCATAGCTTTGCCCTTTGAACTGAAAGCTGTCGCCGGGGGTCAGCGTGGTGGTCAGGCTGCCCAGCGTCAGGGTGAGTTGACCCGAGATCAGCACGCCGCCGTCCTCACGGGCTTCGGATTGTGTGCCCTGACCGCGGGCGCCGGGGGCGAAGGTGGATTGGATCATCTCGAACCCGCCGGTGAGGCTGGGGGAGAGCAGTTCTTCGCTAAGGCCTTGGGACAGATCGCCAAGCGCGACACGGTCGCTGGCGCGTTGGACCACGCCGCGTTCGGCCGCTTCGCGGGCGGAGGAGCGGAAGAAAAAGCTGATGGTCAGGCCAAAGACCTCGGCGATGCGGGCAAGGTCGGGGATGGCGGGTGTGGTCTGGCCACGCTCAACCTGAGAAAGCCAGCCGACCGAGCGGTCAAGCGCCGTTGCCAGCGCTTGCAGCGTCATCCCGCGCGATTTGCGCAAGGCGCGGATATCGGGGCCGAGGGGATCGGTCATGGCGTCGTCCTTTTCGGGCAGGGTGCCGTGAAATTGGCGGCTGTCGCAAGGGGGCGAATGAGGAAATTTCACAGAATTTCCGCGAAAATGAAAAAATACGTTGAAATTTCATTTTTGGCGACGCAAAACCAGCGCATCCCCAATCTGAAAGGCTTCTGACCATGTGTGCCGCCCCGATCCCTTCCAAGGCCCGCGCCGTTATCATCGGCGGTGGCGTCTCTGGCGCTTCTGTCGCCTATCATCTGGCCAAAATGGGCTGGAAAGACATTGTGCTTTTGGAGCGCAAGCAGCTGACCAGCGGCACGACATGGCATGCGGCGGGGTTGATTGGCCAGTTGCGCGGATCGGCCAATATGACCCGGTTGGCCAAGTATTCTGCAGATCTTTATGTGAAGCTGGCAGCTGAAACCGGCGTGGAAACCGGCATGCGGCAGGTGGGGTCGATCTCGGTCGCGCTGACCGCCCATCGGCATGAAGAATTGCTGCGGCAGGCCACTGTGGCGCGGATTTTCGATGTGGATGTACAGGAAATCAGCCCGTCGGAAGCCAAGGCGATGTATCCGCATCTGAATGTCGGCGATGTGGTCGGCGCGGTGCATCTGCCCTTGGATGGGCAATGCGACCCGGCCAATATCGCCATGGCCCTGGCCAAGGGCGCGCGGATGCAGGGCGCGCAGATTTTCGAATACACCAAAGTGACAGGTGTCACGCGCGCGAATGGCCGCGTCACCGGGGTGGATTATGTCGACCGCGATGGCGATCCGGGGCATATCGCCACCGATGTGGTGGTGAACTGTGGCGGCATGTGGGGCCGCGATCTGGCCGAACAGGCGGGCGTCACGCTGCCGCTGCATGCTTGTGAGCATTTCTACCTGATTACCGAACCCGTTGAAGGGCTTGGACATTTGCCTGTGCTGCGCGTGCCGGATGAATGCGCCTATTACAAATCCGACGCGGGCAAGATGATGATCGGGGCCTTTGAACCCAAGGCCAAACCCTGGGGCATGAAAGGCATCCGCGAGGATTTCGAATTCGACACGCTGCCGGAAGATTGGGATCACTTCATGCCCATTCTGGAACATGCGATGAACCGCATGCCGCTGTTCCAGACCTCTGGCATCCATACCTTCTTTAACGGGCCGGAAAGCTTTACCCCCGACGACCGCTATTATCTGGGCGAGGCGCCGGAGGTGAAAGGCTACTGGGTCGCCGCCGGCTACAACTCGGTCGGGATTGCCGGATCGGGGGGCGCGGGCATGGCGCTGGCGCATTGGATCACCGAAGGCGAGGCGCCGTTTGACCTGTGGGAGGTGGATATCCGCCGGGCGCAACCCTTCCAGCGCAACAAGGCCTATCTGAAAGAGCGGGTGTCGGAAACGCTGGGCCTCTTGTACGCCGACCATTTCCCCTATCGGCAGGTGGAAACCAGCCGCGGGGTGCGGCGGACGCCGTTGCATGACCATTTGAAAGCCCGTGGTGCGGTGTTTGGCGAGGTTGCGGGCTGGGAGCGGGCGAACTGGTTTGCGAACCCCGGCCAGAAGGCCGAGTATGAATATTCCTGGAAGCGGCAGAACTGGTTCGATAACCAAAAGGCCGAACATCTGGCGGTGCGGAACGGGGTCGGTTTCTTTGACATGACTTCGTTCGGGAAAATCCGGATTGAGGGCCGGGATGCGGCCAAGTTCCTGAACCGGATCTGCTCGGCTGAGATGGATGTGGCGACGGGGCGGATCGTCTACACCATGTTCCTGAACGAAAAGGGTGGGATCGAGGCCGACCTGACCGTGACGCGCCTGTCGGAAACCGCCTATCTGGCGGTGGTGCCGGGGGCAACCTTGCAGCGCAATCTGGCATGGATGCGGTCGCAGTTGGGCGATGATTTTGCCGTCATCACCGATATGACTGCGGCGGAATCTGTGCTGTGCATCATGGGGCCGAAAGCGCGCGATCTGATGCAGCGCGTCAGCCCGAATGATTTTTCGAATGCGGCGCATCCCTTTGGCCGGGCGGCTGAAATTGAAATTGGCATGGGTTTGGCGCGTGCGCACCGGGTGACCTATGTCGGGGAACTGGGCTGGGAACTTTACGTCAGTTCCGACCAGACCGCTCATGTGTTTGAGGCGCTGGAAGAGGCGGGGGCCGATCTGGGGCTGAAGCTGTGCGGGCTGCACACGCTGGACAGCTGCCGGATCGAAAAGGCATATCGTCACTGGGGCCATGACATCACGGACGAGGATCATGTGCTGGAGGCCGGGCTCGGCTTTACCGTCAGCCGCAAGAAGGCCGATTTCATCGGTCGCGAGGCGGTGCTGCGGAAGGAAGAGGCAGGGCTTCAGCGCAAGATGGTGCAGTTCCGGCTGACGGACCCCGAGCCGTTGCTCTTCCACAACGAGGCTTTGGTGCGCGATGGCAAGATCATCGGGCCCGTGACCAGCGGCAACTACGGCCATTACCTCGGCGGGGCGATCGGCATGGGCTATGTGCCCTGCGCCGGGCAATCGGACGCCGACATTCTGGCCAGCCGGTATGAGATTGAAGTGGCGGGCGTGCGGCATGCGGCGGTGGCGTCGCTGGTGCCGATGCATGATCCGAAATCAGAAAGGGTGCGCGGGTGACACTCTGAAGGAGCGGGGGCCAGCCCTCGCACCCCCGGAGTATTTCCGCCAAGATGAAAGGCAGCGAGATGACGGATATGGGCGAAACTTGCGAACCGGCACGGGCACGGGCGGGGCGTTCCGGGGGGCGGCAGGCGCGGGTGGCAATGCGGGCAGCACCGCTGGCAGATGATGTGCGCCCGGTGCGGGGCGGCATGCCGGGGGGGCAATACAAGCCCCTGACCGAGGATGGCGTGAAGCAGATTCATGCCGCCGCCTTGGACGCTTTGGAACAGATCGGCCTGTCGCAGGCCCCGCCGTCGGGGGTTGAGATCATGACCGCCGCCGGGGCCATTCAGGGCAGCGACGGGCGCTTGCGGTTTCCGCGGGCACTGGTCGAGGACATGCTGGCGGTGGCCGCGCGCGACATCACGCTTTATGCGCGCGACCCCAAGCATGACCTGCATCTGAGTGGGTCAAATGTCCATTACGGCACGGCCGGGGCGGCGGTGCATATCGTCGATCCGATCACGCTGGAGTATCGGGATTCCACGGCGCAGGATCTTTATGATGCGGCGCGTCTGGTGGATAACCTTGATAATATTCACTTTTATCAGCGCACCATGGTGTGCCGCGATGTCTTGGACAACAAGGACATGGACCTGAACACGCTCTATGGCTGCCTTGCCGGCACCAAAAAGCATGTCGGGACCAGTTTCTCGGACCCGTCCCACGTCGCTGATTGTTTTGACATGCTCTACATGGTCGCGGGTGGTGAGGAGAAATGGGTGGAGCGGCCTTTCGTGTCGAACTCCAACTGTTTTGTTGTGCCGCCGATGAAGTTTGCCGAGGAAAGCTGCATCACGATGGAAGATTGCATCCGGCGCGGGATGCCGATGCTGCTTTTGTCGGCCGGGCAGGCGGGGGCCACGGCCCCGGCGCCGATTGCGCTGACCATTGTGCAGGCGGTGGCCGAATGTCTGGCGGGTGTGGTTTACGTCAACGCGATCAAAAAGGGCGCGCCTGCGATCTTTGGCACCTGGCCCTTTGTGTCTGACCTGCGCACCGGGGCGATGTCGGGCGGATCGGCAGAGCAGGCTTTGCTGACGGCTGGTTGCGCGCAGATGCATCGGTTTTATGGGCTGCCGGGCGGGGCGGCATCGGGGATTTCCGACAGCAAACTGCCCGATATGCAGGCCGGATGGGAGCAAGGCATCACCAATGCGCTGGCGGGGCTTGCAGGTCTTAACATGTGCTATGAGGCGGTGGGCATGCATGCCAGCCTTCTGGGCTTCTGCATGGAAAGCCTTGTCTTGGGCGATGACCTTTTGGGTCAGACCATGCGGCTCGTGCGCGGCATTGATGTGACGCCAGACAGCACCAGCTTGGATGCGATGAAAGAGGTCTGTCTGGGCGGGCCGGGGCATTATCTGGGGTCGGATCAGACGCTGAAGCTGATGCAGACCGAATACGTCTATCCCAAGGTCGGCAACCGGATGAGCCCGAAGGAATGGAACGAGGCGGGCAAGCCTTTGCTTTTGGACGGAGCCATCGCGCGCAAGAACGAGATCTTGTCGAAAGCAGGCTGCGTGGTGGACCCCGAGATTGATCGGGCCATTCGGGCAAAGTTCAACATCCACTTCAAGTAATGCCTGTAGGGCTTTGATAGGACTTAAAAATGTCAATTCACTATGGATACATCGGCCTTGGTAATCTTGGGGCCGCCTGTGCGGGGTGTCTGCTGAAGGCGGGCTTCAAGGTGACGGTCTATGACCTGAACCCCAAGCTCGCCGCGCCTTTGGTGGCCATGGGGGCAACGCTGGCGGAGAGTGCCGAAGATCTGGCGGGGGCGGTGGATCATGTGATGACCTGCCTGCCATCGCCAGCGGTGTCAGAGCGCGTCTTGCGTAATATCCTGCCCAAGATGAAACCCGGCGCGCATTGGCTGGAAATGTCGACCCTTGGCCGGGATGAGGTCTTGGCCTTGGCCGCCGTTGCGGCAGAGGCGGGGGTGCGGATGATGGAGCTTCCGGTCACCGGCGGCGTGCATCTGGCCTATCAGGGCAAGATCACCATGCTGGCGGGGGGCGACAAGGATCTTTTTGACACCCATTACGCAGCAATGCAGGCGATGGGCGACAAGATTTTCCACATGGGGCCTTTGGGGTCATCGTCGATCATCAAAGTCATCACCAATATGCTGGCCTTCATCCATCTGAAGGCCACATCGGAAGCCTTGATGTTGGCCAAGCGGGGCGGATTGGACCTTGGGCAGGCGTGGCATGCGATTGCGGCCTCGTCGGGCAATTCCTTTGTGCATGAAACCGAAGGCGCGCTGATCCTGAACGGATCTTACGACATCGCTTTCAACGTCGATCTGGCACTGAAGGATCTGGGCTTTGCTTTGGGGTTCGGCAAGGAGTTTGGCGTGCCGTTGGATCTGGCCAGCATGACCAACCAGACCTATGTCGCGGCAAAGGCGGCTTACGGCGGCGAGGCACAATCGCCGATGATCGCCAAGCTTTTGGAAGACCTGCTGGGCACTGACTTGCGCGCGCCGGGGTTTCCGGCAAGGCTAGAGTGAACCAAGGCGACAAAGGGCAAAGCAATGGACGAGGTGGCTAAGACGCGGATGGCGCAGGTGTTGCATCACCGCAAGGCGGGGTTGGCCTTGGGTGAGCCTGTGGTGCCGCCGATTTCCGTGGCGACCACCTTTCACCTGCCCGAGGCGCAGGGGGCGGCTTATTATTATGGCCGCTCCGGCCAGCCGACATGGGATGCGGTAGAGACGCAGCTTGGCCTGTTGGAGGCGGCGGAGGTGGTGGCCTTCCCCTCTGGCATGGCAGCGATTTCGGCGGCCTTGATTGCGTGCCTGCGGGCAGGGGCCAAGGTGATGATCCCCTCGGATGGCTATTATGTCACCCGGTTGTTGGGGCGCGACCTGCTTGCGGTGTACGGGGTTGAGGTGGTGGAGGTGCCGACGCAGGCGATGGCGACGGCGGATTTCACCGGATTTGATGTGATCTATATCGAGACGCCGTCGAACCCCGGTTTGGATGTCTTGGATATTGCAGCCCTCGCGACGCGCGCCCATGCTATGGGGGCCAAGGTTATTGCCGACAACACCACGATGACGCCTTTGTTGCAGCGCCCCTTGGATCTGGGCGCGGATCTGGTGGTGGCGGCCGATACCAAGGCGCCCGCGGGCCATTCGGATGCGCTTTTCGGTCATGTCGCGGGGCGCGATGCCAATCTGATGGCACGCATCCGCGAGGGGCGGCGGCAATCCGGCTCTGTGCCGGGACCGTTTGAAGCCTACCTCGTGCATCGCGGGATCGAGACGCTGGAAGTGCGGCTTGCACGGATGTGCAGTTCGGCGGCGGTGATTGCGGACCGCTTGGCGGCGCACCCTGCGGTGAAGGCCCTGCGTTATCCGGGGCGGTCGGGCGATCCGTCTTATGCCATTTCGCAAAAACAGATGCTGAACGGTGGTTTTCTGATTGGATTGGAACTGGCTGGAGAGGTGGAGGCCGAGGCGTTTCTGACCGCTTGCCCGCTGATAGAGCAGGCCACCAGCTTTGGCGGGGTGCATACGGCGGGGGAACGGCGCGCCCGCTGGGGCGATGCCGTGGCGGCAGGGTTCATCCGTCTTTCCATTGGCATTGAACCGTTGGAACAGCTTTGGGCGGCCATCGAGGCGGCCCTTCCGGCAGGAAAAACCTGATCTACCCTTGACCTTCCCGCCCCTTCGCCCCTTATTCAAGGGTAACGCGAAACCCCGAAACAGGAGAAACCAGATGGCTTTCACCCTTCCCGATCTGCCGTATGCCCATGACGCGCTTGCCTCGCTGGGCATGTCGAAAGAGACGCTCGAATACCACCACGACCTGCACCACAAGGCCTATGTCGACAATGGCAACAAGCTGATTGCCGGCACCGAATGGGAAGCGAAGTCGTTGGAAGATATCGTGCGCGGCACCTATCAGGCCGGTGCGGTCGCGCAGAACGGCATTTTCAACAATGCCTCGCAGCACTGGAATCACAACCTGTTTTGGGAAGTGATGGGTCCGGGCGAAGCCAAGAAGATGCCGGGCAGCCTTGAAAAGGCGCTGGTTGAGGCATTCGGTTCGGTCGCCAAGTTCAAAGAAGATTTCGCCGCTGCCGGTGCGGGCCAGTTCGGTTCGGGCTGGGCTTGGCTGGTGAAGGACAAGGATGGCGCGCTGAAGGTCACCAAGACCGAAAACGGCGTGAACCCGCTGTGCTTTGGCCAGACCGCGCTGTTGGGCTGCGATGTGTGGGAACATTCCTACTACATCGACTTCCGCAACAAGCGTCCGGCCTACCTGAGCAACTTCTTGGAAAAGCTGGTGAACTGGGAAGCTGTGGCGGCCAAGCTCTAAGGCTTGCGGGCCGCGCGCCCTTGTGACAGCTAGAACCGCCGCCCCGGCCTTCGGGGCGGCGGTTTTCATTTGGGGGCCAAAACGTGGGATTGGGCATGACCGAAGCGACAAAAGGCGTAGTGGCGATT
>CALBSG010000014.1 GCA_937927675.1 uncultured Paracoccaceae bacterium
AGACGTGTGCTCTTCCGATCTGCACCTGATTTCATCGAGACGGTCGACAGGTAGTGGCCATAGATTGCCGGGGCGCCTTTGCGGATCACTTGGGTATAGGCCAGCGCCGACAGCGCCTCGGCGTTCAATTGTGCGACAGCGGGGGCGACCGAGGCGGGCGTATTGGCCCCGCCCAGAACGAAGGGCGAGCACAGGACCGGCTGCTTGCGTTTCACAAAGGCACGCATTGCCGACAGCATGGTTTCGTCCCAGACCAAGGGCGAGTTGCCGTTGCAGTTGCCGGTGGTGACGGGCGTCTCCTCCATCGTCTCGCGGCCAAACAAGATCTCGCACATCGCCATGACATCTTCGGCATTCTTGCCGCTGGTGGTCATGCCCATGAAGGTCTTGTCGGAATATTTCATCGACGAATAAGTGATGTGCAGGTGTCGATGGCTGACCTTGATATCCATCGGCTCCACAATGTGGTGCGCGGTCGAATGCAGCGCGGGCGACATATGCGCCAACTTGTGGAACATGTTCAGGTCGGCAATCGTCGGCCAGCGCCGCACATCATCCAGATCGCGCAGGAAAGGCGCGCCTGTCATCGGCACGAAGATTGAATGTTTGCCGCCAAAAGGCAGCGATTTCGCCGGGTTGCGGGCCTGATAGGACCAGCTCGACGGGATGGTTGAGATCAATTCGCGCACCAGTTCGCGGTCAAGATAGACCCGCTCGCCCACCACCTTTGCCCCGGCGCGTTTCCAGTCGGCCAGCGCGATTTCATCACGGAAGATGACGCCAACTTCTTCCAGAATGGCCATCGAGGCCTCGTCGATCCGGCGCACCTGTTCGGGCGTCATCGGCTCACAGTCCGGCAGCCCGCGCTTGAGCGAGGGCAGCATCTCGAAATCAGGGGCGGCGCGCATGGCCCGACGCGCGCCGCGACCTCCGGCCCGAGCAGTTTTTGCGGTGATCTCGTTCATGGATGCCTCCCGTCATGGCGTGTGCGGCCATAAGGCTTGGGAAGGCGGGGGGCGACAGTCATGGTGACGAAGCGAATGGTTCATTTTGCGACATGAACCCGTTTGCGACATTTGCCGGTTTGCGACAGGGGGCGTCTCCACCTGTCGGGGCAACCTATATCGCGGCTTATCTCTGTGGTGCATGCGGCGGGAGCAAAGCGATCCCGCCGCACCGAACCGCGCCTGAGGTTACTCGTCCCCGGCGCGCCATTCTTTCCAGGCCAAGGTGGCCTTGCCGCCGATTGTTGCAATCGGCTCTGGCGGAATGGGGTGTGCCGCCGCCGCCATTTGAAAGTTGCGACCGAGTTGGGACAGATGCCCCAAGGCGCGCTCCGCCGCCACGATGCCATTGGCCGTTGCATTGGTGGCCCCGACGCCATTGCAGCCCGCCGCAACCCAAAGCCCGGGTTCCGGCTCGTCCACCACCGGCACGCTGTTCCATGTCAGCGCCATGGCGCCGGCCCAGCGATGCTGCATCGCCAGCCCTTTCAGCATGGGAAAGCGGCTGGCCAGTTTGCGGTCATGCAAACGGCCCGCGCGGGCCAAGGCGCCGTCGCTGACTGTGAGGGTCGGGTTATAGGTATAGCGCGAGCGGACCAGCAGCCGATCGCCCTCTGGTCCCGAAAGCCGCCGCAGGGTGGTGCCCATCGGCAAGGCCGGTGTGGCGGCCCAGTCCCGCAGCCCGCCAAGCCGCGCCGGATCGAAGGGCTGCGACAGCGAGGCATAGGTGAAGACATGCATCAAGCGCCGGGGCAAGAGGCCAAAGCTGGTGGCATGGCCGTTGACCGCCAAGATCACCCGCCCCGCCGCGATCTGGCCCTTTGGGGTTTCGATGCGCCAGCCGCTGCCTTCTCGGGCAAAGGCGGTGACGGGGCTGTTTTCGTAAACCCGGATCGGGGCCGGTAAAGCATCGGCCATGCGGCGCACGAAATCGGCGGGCTGGATCATCGCCGTGCCGGGGGTGAACAGCGCCGAACTGAAGGCTGTGCTTCCGGTAAAGGCTGCGGTTTCGCCCGCGTCCAGCAGGCGGTGCGCCTCGCCCAAGCGGGTCAGCTGTGCGGCATAGTCGCGCAAATGGTGATCGCCCGCCGCCCCGCGCGCGATGGAATAGCGGCCAGCGGCGTTGAACACCTCTGGCCCCCAGCCGTGTTCCTCGGACATGCCTTGTGCAAGGGCAATCGCTGTGCGGTTCTTGAAGATGTCGCGGCGGGCATGTTCGGTGCTGTCCGATCCAAGGCTTTCGGCGGACACTTCATGTGGCAGGTCGATGATGAAGCCCGAATTGCGTCCTGCCGGGCCTTCGCCGATCACCCCAGCCTCCAGCACGGCGACGCGTAAGGCAGGGTCAAGCTGTGACAGGCGGCGCGCAGCGGCAAGACCTGCAAAGCCCGCGCCGATGATCACGACATCGGCAAGGGCCTTGCCTTCCAGCCCGGCCTGCGGCTGGCGGGGGGGCAGCATGGCGGCCCAACCAGAGACGCCCGGCTGGCGTGGCAGGGCTTTGGCGACAAAGCGGGTGGTCGTCATCTCAGGCCTTCTCGGCGGCGATCAGATCTTCCACGGCATTCCGGATCGTTTGCAGCCGATCCGAGGCAAGTGCGCGCAGCGGTTTGCGTGGCGCGCCTGCGCCATATCCCGTCATCTCGGCCGCGGCATACACCGATTGCACATAATCCCCAGCCCAGATCAGCGACATGATCGGCTCCAGCTTGGACCAAAGCGCGCGGGCCTCGGCCCAGTGGCCGTCTTGGGCGGCTTTGACCACTGCAAGACAGGTCTTGGGCGCGATATTGGCCCCGCCCCAGATCAGGCCAGCCACACCCGCGAGCAGGGCATAGGGCACCAAAGGATCGGCACCATTCATCACCGGCAGACCGGTGCGGATCAATTCGGCCTGCGCCCCAAGATTGCCACTGGAATCCTTGACCGAGGCAAAACCGGGAATCTGCGCCAGCTTGCGGAACAGGTCCGGGGTGATTTCGACCCCGACCGCATGAGGCACGTTATAGCCGATGACCGGCAGCCCCGCTGCGGCGACCTCGGCGTAGAAATCGACAATGCCTTCATCGTCGGTCGGGCCTTCGAAAAACGGCGGCAGCACCATCACGCCATCGGCCCCGGCATCGCGGGCGCGCTTGGTGCGGGTGACCACATCTTCGGCCATCAGCGCCGAGGTCTGCGCGATGATACGGGCGCGGCCGTTGATCACCTTGGCACCGCGCTCGATCACCTGCTGCGCCTCATCCGGCGAAAGATACACATGCATGCCGGTGCCCGAGGACAGCACAAAGCCCGTGACGCCAGCGGCCAGATACCGCTCGATGTTGTGTTCCATGCGGGCAAAGTCGATGCCACCTTGGGCATCGAAAGGGGTGGCAAGAGCAAGGTTCAGGCCGGGAAAGGCAAAAGCGGTCATGGGGTGATCCTTTAGATCAGGAGACGGTTCATCAGGGGCGAATGGTCATGGCATCAGGGGCGGCATACATCGCCATGTTGCGGCGCGAGAGATCAAGATGGCCGCGCACCAACGCCTCGGCGCGGTCGGCCTCGCGCGCATCGATGGCGGCGATGATCTCGTCATGCTGCTGGGCCGCTTCGTCGCGTTCCGCTATGGCCTGCGGGTGGTGGGCGGCGATCTGGTCTTCGTAAAACACCTTGGCGATGCGGGCATGGTCGATCAGGCAGCGGCGCAAGCTGGGCAGGAGATAGGCATTGCCTGCAATCTCGCCGATCTTCAGGTGAAAGTGGTCGTTGTGAAACACCCGCGCCTCGACATCCCCGGCCTGAATCGCGGCGCGAAACGCGGTTTGGATGGCGCGCAGGGCGGTCAGATCGGCGGCGGTGCGGCGTTCGGCGGCAAGGCGGGTGGTCGCGATATAAATCATCGGTGCGACCAGAAAGAAATCGCGCAAGGACTGATACCCCATCGGCATCACGCGGGCAGGGCGGTTCGGCTCCAGTTCCACATAACCCTCGCCCGCCATTTGCCGCAAAAGCTCGCGCACCGGGGGGCGCGACAGGCCAAATTCCTCGGCCAGATCGTGTTCGTCCAGCACCGCCCCCGGCGCGACCTGCATGGTCAGAATCCGTCGCCGCAGCGCAAGGCCAAGGCTGCCCTTGCGGTCGTAAGAGGGGGATTCGGGTTGCTGTGTCATAGAGGTATCCTTGTCGGTCTTTCATTAGTCTATCAAAGATAGACAGTAAAGGCATGTCCGAACCGTTGCCAGACGGCCTGATGGTGTGGGCTGTATCTTGTTTGCGTCGCGGCATCGGAGTATTGGAACAAAGAGAGAACATACTGGAATGATTCCGTGTGCCATGCTCCGGATGCCCGCACATTTGACCGCACAAGCCCTGCCGTTCGCCTCTCGTGGGCCACGGACAAGCATCACTTTGTCCGAGGTTTTTCCCACGCATGGCGCAGAGGCCGCCGCTGCGGGGTTTGTCCTGTCCCAAATCAGCATGCGGGCAGGGCCGCTTTTGTGGATTCAGGACCGATTGGCGCGGCGCGAAACTGGCCGGCCTTTTCTGGCAGGGCAGGCCAGCGGTCGCAAACCCCTGATGCTGATGCAGCTTTCCCGGCCCATCGATGTCATGGCCGCAGTCGAGGAGGGGCTGCGTTGCAAGGCGCTGGCTGCGGTGGTCGCCGAAATTCAGGGCGATCCGGCGGCGGTGAGTTTTACCGCGATGAAACGTTTGGCCCTGCGGGCCGAGATGGATGGTGTGCCCTGCTGGTTGATCCGGCAGGGGGCAAGCGTCGATCTGAGTGCTGCGCGCGACCGCTGGCGGATTGCGCCTCTGCCGTCGGCGGCAAATCCCGACGACCCGCGCGCACCCGGAAGTCCGCGCTGGCGGGTGGAGTTGTTCCGTTCGCGCGGTGGCCGGCCGGGGGAATGGGTGGCACAATATGAGCGGGCGCAGGGCGATGGAGCGGAGGATCGTCTCGATCTGGTTGCCGCAGTTCCCGATGGAACGCTGGCAGAACATGCAGCAGCGGGCGGGAAACACGCTGCCCGATGACCTGCCGCTGGCGTTGGTTGGGGACGGCGCGCAGGGGGCGGTCATCCATGCGGTGAACCGAGCGGCCCATCTGGCAGGGGTGTGCGTGGGCGCGCGGCTGACCGACATGCGCGCGCTGTGCCCCACGCTGAAGGTTGATTTTGCCGACCCCCAAGGTGACTTGGCCGCCCTGCGGCGTCTTGCCCTTTGGGCGCGCCGTTGGTGCCCTTGGACGGTTGCCGATGACTGGGGCGCAGATGGCATGGCCGCGCATGGGGTGATCCTTGACACCACCGGGGCGGATCATCTGTGGGGCGGAGAGGCGGCGATGCTGGCGGATATGGAAGGCACGCTTTCTGCGCTGGGCCATGAGGCGCGGTTGGCCCTTGCCCCGACATGGGGCGCGGCTTGGGCTTTGGCGCGGTTTGGGCCGGTGCGGGCGATCTGTGCTGACAGCGCCGCCTTGCCCGTGGCGGCCCTGCGGCTTGATGGAGAGACGGTGCTGCTTTTGAAGCGTCTGGGGTTGCGCCGCATTGGCCAGTTGGCCGATCTGCCGCGGTTGTCGCTTGCACGGCGGTTTTCCCGTGCAGGGCCTGCGCAGAACCCACTGATCCGCCTGGATCAGTTGACCGGACATCTGGCCGAACCCGTATCCCCCCCCGATGCGCCACCCGTCTTTCGCGTCCATGCCCGGCTTGCCGAGCCGATTTTTGATCCCACGCATCATCTGCCCGGCCTGTGTGCGGCACTGTGCGATCAACTGGCCAAGATGCATCAGGGCGCACGCCGCTTGTGCCTGACCGTCTATCGCACCGATGGCACGGTGAGCCGGATTGAGGCCGCCTGCGCCCGGCCCAGTCGTGACCCGGCGCATCTGGCCTTTCTGTTCCGCGACCGGTTGGAGCGGATCAACCCTGGCTTTGGCTTTGATCTGATCTCGCTCGAGGCGCTTGTGGCCGAAGCGCTTGGCGTGGGGCAGGTTGATCTGGCTGGCGGTGCCGAGTCCGGGGTTGAGATTTCGCATCTTGTCGACAGGTTGACCGCGCGTTTCGGCCGCGCGGCTCTGGCCCGTATTCAGCCTGTGGCAAGCCATATTCCAGAACGCGCCGAGGTGTTGGCCGCGCCGATGGCGGGGCTGCCGGATCAAGTGCATTCCATGGCCGATCGCCCGCAACGGCTCTTGGATCACCCAGAGGAGGTCCGCGTGCTTTACGCCCTGCCCGAAGGTCCACCCGCGCAGTTTCAGTGGCGGCGGCGCAGCTACCTTGTTGCCCGCTATCAGGGGCCGGAACGCATTGCCCCTGAATGGTGGCAAGACAGGCCCGGCACCCGCCTGCGCGATTACTTCAAGGTCGAAGATGAGGCGGGGCACCGCTTCTGGCTTTACCGGGAAGGGGTGCCGGGGGATGGCCGCGGCGGCGCTCCGCGTTGGTTTCTGCATGGGGTCTTTGCCTGATGCCCGACAGTGACAACCGCCGTATCCGCAACACGCTGACAGGGGATTTTCCGCCAAATCCCCGCGCCGCCTATGTGGAGTTGGCCGTGACCACGCCCTATTCCTTTTTGCGCGGCGCGTCGGACGCCAGTGAATTGATCGGCATGGCGCATGCCCTTGGCTATGACGCGCTTGGCGTGGCCGATCTGAATACGATGGCCGGGGTGGTGCGTCTGCACGCCGAGGCGAAGAAAGCCAATCTGCGGCCCGTCATCGGGTGCCGGCTTCGTCTGGTGACGGGAGAGGTGTTTTTGGCCTATCCGCGGGACCGGATCGCCTATGGTCGGTTGTGCAGCCTGTTGACGAAGGGCAAGCGGCAGAACACGGACGCTCAATGGCAGGCCAAGGGGATCTGTGAGATCACCCTGAACGATCTGGCTGCCCATGCCGAAGGGGTGCAACTGATCGTCCTGCCCGACCCGGCGTTGCCGCGTCGTCTTGCCGGTCTGGTCCGCCGTTTGCCCAGCCTGCGCCATATCGCGGTCAGCCATCTTTATCGCGGCGACGACAGGGCGCGGATCAACCGGCTGGACCGGCTGGCCCGCGCGCATGGCCTGTCGATCCTTGCCACGAATGATGTGCATTACCACAGCCCCGATCGCCGTCCCTTGCAGGATGTCATGACCTGTATCCGCGAAAAGGTGACGATCCGGAGCGCTGGCTTCCTCTTGGATGCCAATGCCGAACGCCATTTGAAATCACCCGCCGAGATGGTGCGCCTTTTTGCGGACTGGCCCCACGCCATTCTGGCCACGCGCGAGGTGGCCGATGCCTGTCACTTTGGGCTGGCGGAACTGGCCTACGTCTATCCGCATGAAACCGTGCCAAAGGGAGAAACCGCGCAAAGCCAGTTGGAAAAGCTGACTTGGGTGGGGGCGGCCGGGCGCTATCCCGGCGGGGTGCCGGAAAAGGTCCGAGGCCTGTTGGTCAAGGAATTGGGGATCATCACACTCAAGAATATCCCCCAGTATTTTCTGACCATCCACGAGATCGTTCTTTGGGCGCGCGCACAGGGTATTCTTTGTCAGGGGCGCGGGTCTGCCGCCAATTCGGCGGTCTGCTTCGTTTTGGGCATCACCTCGGTCGATCCTGCCGAGCAAGAGCTGCTTTTCGAACGCTTTATCAGCATCGATCGCGATGAGCCGCCCGACATTGACGTCGACTTCGAACATGAGCGGCGCGAAGAGGTGATCCAGCATATTTATGACAAATACGGCCGCCATCGGGCCGGGCTATGCGCCACCGTCATCCACTATCGCCCCCGCTCTGCCATTCGAGAGGTCGGCAAGGTCATGGGGCTTTCAGAGGATGTGACGGCGGCGCTGGCGAAAACCGTCTGGGGCAGCTGGGGCACCAGCATGGGAGAAGCCAACAGCCGCGAGGCCGGGGTGGATCTGACGGATCCGCTGATGGCCCGCACGATCAAGTTGGCCGAACAGATGATCGGTCTGCCGCGTCATCTGGGCCAGCATGTCGGTGGCTTTATCCTGACCGAAGGCGCGCTGCATGAAACCGTGCCTATCGGCAACGCCGCCATGCCAGAGCGCAGCTTTATCGAATGGGACAAGGATGACATCGACGAACTCGGCATCCTGAAAGTGGATATTCTGGCGCTGGGCATGCTGACCTGTATCCGCAAGTGCTTTGATATTTTGCGCCATCAATATGGCGTTGAGCATGACCTTGCCTCTATCCCCGCCGCCGACAAAGACACCTATGACATGCTGTGTCGGGGGGACAGTGTCGGTGTTTTTCAGGTGGAAAGCCGCGCGCAGATGAACATGCTGCCCCGGCTGAAACCGCGGATCTTTTATGATCTGGTGGTCGAGGTCGCCATCGTGCGCCCCGGCCCCATTCAGGGCGACATGGTGCATCCTTATCTGCGGCGGCGCAGCGGGATCGAGGCGGCAGACTACCCTTCTCCTGCGGCCCCGCATGACCCGGACGAGCTGCGCAGTATTCTTGGCCGCACTTATGGCGTCCCGATCTTTCAGGAGCAGGCCATGAAAATTGCCATGGTCGCGGCCGAATTTTCCTCGACAGAGGCGAACCAACTGCGCCGTGCCATGGCAACCTTCCGCTCGCGCGGGACCATCGGTGCGCTGGAAAAGTTGATGGTGGGCCGCATGATCGGGCGGGGCTATGATCCCGATTTTGCCAGACGGTGCTTTGAACAGATCAAGGGCTTTGGCGACTATGGCTTTCCCGAAAGCCATGCGGTCAGCTTTGCCTTGCTGGTTTATGTCTCGTCTTGGTTGAAGTGCCATTATCCGGCGGCTTTTGCCTGCGCGCTGCTGAACTCGCAGCCGATGGGGTTCTACGCCCCCGCCCAAATCGTGCGCGATGCGCGCGAACACGGGGTCGACCTGCGTGAGGCGGATGTGAATTTCAGTGAATGGGACAATACGCTGGAACCGTCGGGAAACAGCTTTGCCCTGCGGTTGGGTCTGCGACAGGTGGATGGCATGACGCGTGACGCGGCCGAGCGGGTGATCCGGGCACGGGATGAACCCTTTGTCAGCCTTGCCGATCTTGCTGCCCGCGCAGGGGTGAATGGTCGCACGATCCGCGCCTTGGCCGCGGCCGATGCCTTCCGCTCGCTCTGTCTGGATCGTCGGGCCGCCCTGTGGGAGGCCAAAGCCCTGCGAGACGCCCCCGACCTGCCGCTGTTTCAGCCCGGACAGGACGAGGGAGTTGAGCCCTTGGCCCGTCTGCCGCAGATGCCGCTTTGCGAACAGGTGGTGGCCGATTATCAGACGCTGCGCCTGTCCTTGAAAGCACATCCGATGGAGTTTCTGCGGGCCAGCATGACCCGACAGGGGTTCGTGCGTGCCGCCGATCTGTCCGCGGTCGCAAATAATCGTCGCGTGCAACTGGCCGGTCTCGTGCTGGTGCGCCAGCGCCCCGGTAGCGCCAAGGGCGTCTGTTTCATCACGCTGGAGGACGAAACCGGCGTGGCCAATCTCGTGGTCTGGCCCAAGGTGATGGCCGCGTTTCGCAAGGTGATCATGACGGCCCGTCTGATGCAGGTGAGCGGGCGGCTGCAACGTGACCCAGCCTCTGGCGTCATCCACGTCGTCGTCGAGAGTTTGGAAGATCGCGGTGATGTTTTGCTGCGCCTGTCGGACCGAAGCCTTTTGCCGCCCCTTTCCCGCGCCGACGAAGTCAGAAAGCCGCTTGCCGCTCCGATGCCCGCCCATCCCCGAAACGCGCGCATCATCCCAGGATCAAGGGATTTTCACTGACAAAAGAGGCTGGCCGAACCGCGCCTTGGCCAGAACCATTTCCAGAGGCCAGAGGAGGCCCTGTTCTCGGTTCATAGACAAAACATGAAGGTAGGGATTGTGGCGGAGTGGAAGGGATTCGAACCCTCGAGACGTTGCCGTCTGCACCCTTAGCAGGGGTGTGCCTTCGACCACTCGGCCACCACTCCGCCGACCCGTTTAAGGGCTAGGGCGGGTGGGGGCAAGGGGGGAGGTGAGGGCCGAGACAACTAGATTGGAGATGGCGGGGCAATTGGTTCTCGGATCGGCGCACAGCGTCATGATCTGAAAGCATCAAGGGGGACGGGATTGCATGTCCTGTTTCAAACCAGGGCCAGACGTTGTGCTGCCCTGCGAGCCCATTATGGCTTGTTCAATCAGTGGCCGA